>JAJZWG010000036.1 GCA_021846795.1 bacterium | reverse complement strand
ACGAACATTATTAGGTCTAGAAGAACGACGCTCTAAGCCAATCAATCCTTGTTTATTAACTCTATTTAAATAAAGATAGAAGGTCTTGTGAGCAATACCAAAATGTCGACAAGTTAATCTGACATTATTATTGTGTGAGTGATAATAATCTATCCACCTTAATCTTAGTTTAGCTTCCTTAGATAAACTAACAGTTGTTTTAATACTTCCTAGTCTTGGTACTATCGTACCAATCCTAGTATGAACACCAGTCTTCATATAAATACTCCTTCTAGAAACTTTAATTATATTCTAGAAGTGGCGTCTATGTATCTGAACCTGGACATTATTCACTGCACCATAAAAACGTTTTTTACATAAAGTAAAATGATTAAGTTTAATATACCCTAAAATTAACTTGAAATTAAACAAATCTTATTTTTTCTTAATATTTAACTATTTAAAATATTCTTTGATACTACTGCACCATCGACCATTGTATATTCGATATCAGCATATTCTTTAGCGAATGCCTTATCGTGAGTTACTATTAATGCTGCAATATTAAGTTCTTTAGTAATTGTAGCAATATAATTAAAGATTATTTTTTTTCTTTCAGTATCCAAATGATTAGTTGGTTCATCAGCTAAAAATAATTTAATTGTATCGACCGCTAAGGCTCGAACAATTGATACTCTTATTTGTTCACCTCCGGAAAGTTTATCAGAATTTGAATAAATTTTGTCTTTAATCTCAAATAAATCAACTAAATAATCAATTTTATCCTTATTAATTTTTTGACCTTTTGATTCAACAGGTAAAACTATATTATCCCAAACATCTAAACCTCTATCTAAACCTGGATATTGCAATACTAAACCAACATACTGAGCTATAATTTTATTTTTATCTTTAGTATGAATGTCTGCTAAATTAATATTATCAATCAATACTTCACCATTATCTGGTTTATCAATCCCTGAAGACATTCTAAGAACACTTGATTTTCCTGATCCACTTGGACCCGTTAAAATAACATATTGTCCATTTTCTACTTCAATCGATACATCTTTAACTATATCTTCCCCGTTAATAGTCTTATTAACTTTATTTAGTTCTAAATATTTTGCCATTTTAAATTCTTGTATTTTCTTCTACATTAATTAACTTTTTCATTCTAGGAACATTAATTAATGATCCAACCAATGTTCCACCTATACCAACAGAAAATCCAACCAACATATTATCCCAACCAACAGAATATCTAAGACCTGAAACCAACGTATTGACAATATATGGTGTTGTTGCTGCCACAGCTATGTTACCCACAAAACTTGAAACAACACCATTTTTTAAAGCTCTAATTAATTCTGTTGAAACAACAATATTTCTACCAACACCCGAAGCTTCTTTTATTGCCCATTCCCGCCTAGAACTAATAATTTGATTCTTAATATCTTCAGTTGAAAAAACTAACACTAAAGCAATAGAAGAAATTTCTAATATACTTACCAATGGTAAAACATTAGAATCCCAAAATTCATTACTATTGTTTTCAATAGTTTGTTCAGACACTATCGATATATGTGAATTTTGATCAAAATTTTTTAATATTTTTTTAGTTTTATCAACAGAAGTATTTAAAGCTATGCCTGTAACTGTTTGTGAACCCTGTTCCAAACAAGTTTGTACCGCATTAAGTGGAGCTATTATTCCTATACGATTCATCGATGAAAGATTTTTTTGTTTACTAATTACATGTGCTTGGTATCCATTAATATCAACCTTAGATCCATTAGAAATATCAGCATTATTTCCAATAATAATCGGAATATTATTACAATTATTAGACCAATCATGTTCTAATAACGAATTATTAACACCTATAACTAAATCTGTTTTATTAGAATTTTTATACACCAAATTACCTAAATTAAAGATATATGGTTGAGCAAAAACTTTATTTTGACTAGCGATATTGATTATTTTTTCTTCATTTTTTTTAGAGATAAAACCATCAGTCATAGTAAAATCTTTAGAATATTCTGTTACAAAAGTTTTACCTAAATTATCTGTTAAATTTTTTACCGCCACATTGGGACCATCAACAATTGAACTAGCAATTGAAGATGACATAGATGCTAAAAAAACTCCAGAAGCTAAAACTATAGGAACTCGGCCGGCAAAAGTTTTACTTAAAGATCTATTAAAGAAACTATTTGATTTACTTTTATCTAAATCATTAGAAGACCAAGATTCAATAGCATGAAATTTTGAATTTTTTAGTGATAAAATCTTACTAACACCCAACAAACCAATACCACCAAATAATAAAACCTCACCCGCATCAGACAATTCATGATCTATAGAATTAGCATCATTTTGAAAATTCTGATTAAAGACGGGTTGATCATTATAGTGAATTTTATCAATATGACTATAACCTAAACCTAAAGCAATACCTGTAGATAAAAAAGCAGCTCCAATAACTCCCTTTGTTAACTTAGACTCTTTATGATAAATATTATTGTTTTTCACTTAAAACACTTAAAAAAATTTGACTTTATTATATAATATATTATTATACAACTTTTATTATATATTGCAAATAATTTCGATAAAACTGAGTGCACTTAAATTTCAATAATTTAAAAATATACTACATAAAAAAATAAATATATTGTATATTATCAATATGGTCAAAGTTGCAATCATTGAAGACGACCAGACAATCGCCCAAATGTATAAAATTAAATTCCAATCAGAAGGATTTGATGTAGAAGTGGCTGAAAACGGACAAATTGGTTTAAATATGATAGAAAATATTAAACCAGACATTGTTTTACTTGATTTAATGATGCCAATTATGAATGGTAGCGAAATGTTAGAAAAATTACGCCAAAAATCTTGGGGTAAAAGTTTAAAAGTTATTATTTTAACTAATATGGGCGAACAAGAAATTCCTGAAAATGTTAAACAACTTAATGTAACTGATGTTGTTTTAAAAGCTGATATGACACCAAGACAAGTTACTGAACTAGTTAAAAAGCACTTAAACATACAGTAAATGAAAATCGCAATAGTCGGTTACGGCTTACAGGGTCAGTCGATTTATAATTACTTTCATAAAAATCATGAGATTACAATTTGCGATCAAAATATTAACCTTCAATTACCTCATGATGTCCATCGACAGTTAGGTAATAATTATCTTAAAAATCTTAATCAATTCGATTTAATATTTAGAAGTCCAATTATTCACCCCAATCAAATTATAGAAAATAATGATCTTTCAATAACTTCTAAAATTACGACAAATACAAACGAATTTTTAAAATTAATCCCAACTAAAAACACTATCGGAATTACCGGTACTAAAGGTAAAGGAACCACTTCTTCTTTAATTTATGAAATGCTTACACAAGCTGGCTTAAAAGCTTATTTGGGTGGAAATATTGGTACCCCACCTCTTGATTTATTAATCAATAATTCTATCACAAAAAATGATTGGATAGTTTTAGAATTAGCTAATTTTCAAACTATAGACCTTCAATTAGCAACACATATCGCAGTTTGCTTAATGGTAGCACCCGAACATCTTGATTGGCATAAAAATCAAGAAGAATATTTTAATGCCAAAAAAAGACTATTTGATTTACAAACAAACCAAGATATAACAATTTATTTTAAAGAAAATAATAACTCTAACTATATTGTTAGTAGTTCCTTAGGTCAAAAAATACCTTATTATCAAAAACCAGGAGCTTATATTGATAATAATAAAATTATCATTGAAAATAATATAGTCTGCGAAATTAATAATATTAAACTAAAAGGTCAGCATAATCTTGAAAATATTTGTGCTGCGATTACAACTGTTTGGCAAATCAAACAAGATTTAAACTCAATCCGTCAGGTTCTACAATCATTTCAAGGCTTACCTCATCGACTAGAATTAGTTAGAACTATTAGAAAAATAAACTTTATTAATGATAGTTTTGGTACTACTCCAGAAACCGCCATGGTTGCAATCAAAACATTCCCCAATCAGACTATTATGATTTTAGGTGGTTCATCTAAAAATTCTAACTTTAATGATTTAGCTCAAACTATTAAAAACTTTAATCTAAAAAAAATAATCTTAATTGGTCAAGAAGCTAAAAGAATTCAACAAGCCTTAGATTTAGTTGGCTATCAAAACTATATTTTTGGAGATAATAATATGGTTAATATAGTCCGACAAGCTTATGAATTAGCAGAGCCTGGCGATAACATACTACTATCAACTGCATGTGCTAGTTTTGATATGTTTAAAAACTATATTGATAGAGGGGAACAATTTAAAGCAGCTGTCTTAACTTTGCAATAATTTTTTCTTCTGGTTGAATAACACTGGCCCTATTGAAACAAATTTTCTTAATATCATTCTCAATCCAATGATAATGAGTACAAGCTAAAACAATTACGTCACATCCCATATTTAAAACACTCTCTATTGTACTGTTAATCTTTAGTTGATTAATTTGTTTTTTTTGAATCATTGTTGCCCATTCTCGACAATCTGGTTCTAAAATATTTATATTTTGACCATACCTTAATTTTAAAGCTAAATATTTTGAACTCTTAAGAGTGGTTGGAGTTGCACAAACAGCAACTGATTTAGTTTTAGTTATTAAACTAGCCTCCCTAACCATTGGTTGAACTGGTATAATCATAAATTTATAATTTTGTTTTAATTCAGTTAATATAGTTGTCGAAACAGTGTTACAAGCGATAATCACAATATCAAAATTCTCGGCTTGAAATTGATCAAAAAACGGTTTAACCAACAACAATAATTCATCTTTGGTTTTATCGCCATAAGGCATGTGCTCTTGATCGTTTCTAAAAACAATGTTTAAGTTTGAAAAATTGTTTTTAATAGCATTAAAAACAGACAATCCCCCTATTCCTGAATCAAAAACCCCAATTTTCATATTTTTGGAATAAAATGATCCGAAATTGTTTGATACAAATTATCAAATAAAGCTGCAATCGTCAAAGGTCCTACACCACCTTTAGTTGGAGTCAAAATTAAATCTGATTGATTATATACATCTGGGTCTAAGTCACCAACTATTTGACCATTTTCAGATGTAGTGCCAGCATCAACTATGATCGTATTGGGCTTAACCATACTAGCCTTGATTAGGCCGGGTTGACCGGTAGCGGTTATAATTAAATCAGCTTGCCCGATCATTTCTGGTAAATTATTAGTTAAATTATCAGCCACAATCGGATTTAAACCAGACTGTTGCATCATTTTAACTAAAGGTCGACCAACTAAACGACCTAAACCTATAACAAGAATATTTTTAATCTCTAAGTTTACATTATAACCAGCTAAAAGCCATAAAATTGCTTTGGGTGTTGCAGGATCATAAATGGCCATTTCAGACAAACCATCAATATCTTTTTTGGCATCTATCAAATTAAGATATTTATCAGCGTCAGACATCTCTTTTAAAGGTAATTGCACAATTAACCCTTGAAAAGAATCGTCCTGATTAATTTTCTCAATTGTTGGCGCTAAAGAAACCATACTAACTCTAAAAATAACTATGTCAATCTTTAAGTCTTGACCATATTTTTCTTTTAATTTGACATATAAATTTATTACAGGATCATCGATAGTCATAATGATAGCTAGCTTAGCTTTAACATGATATTCGGTCCATAAAACACTAAATTGTTTTAATTGTCTTTCTTTTATAAATCCAGCTAATTCTTGACCATCTAATAATTTCATTTTAACATTTTAACAAATAAAGCTTTACTAAGATATTATAGATTTGTTAAAGTTAAAATATTGGACCAGTAGCTCAGTTGGTTAGAGCACCTGCCTCTTAAGCAGGGTGTCGAGGGTTCAAGTCCCTCCTGGTCCTCCAGTTCAGTTACCTGTCGTTACAATATAATAAAGTTGATCCTATCGTTATATATTTCTGAAAATCTCTTATCTAGCGTAACTATACTAGTACACCCTATACGTTCTGCTATTGCTATCTGCAACGCATCTTCATGGTCCTTATTTTTTAATAATCCAATTGCAGCGACATAATCTTCAGGGAGTAAAGCAATTTTTGGATAGTCAGCTAGAAAAGATTTTAACTCTGAAATATTAAGATTATCCTTAAGACCAAAATATAAGACCAAATGAACGGTGAGCATACTGATACAAAATTCCTCTGTGTTTTGCTCCATCCATTCGAAGACATCTGTTCTCTTAGACCGCCCTGCAATTAACATTTCGAGTAAAATATTTGCATCTAGCAATATCATAGCGTTTGTGTATCATTATATAGCTCTTTAAAGCTTTTATGAGCGTCAAAAACCGGTTGGCGATGCGGAATACTTTTAACAAAATCAACGCTGTGAATAGCCGCACTATGCGTTCCCGCATTTACAGCCAAATAAGCATCATGCTCTTCTTGTGCCATTAAAGTCACGAGGGGTTTAGAGCGATACATTACTTGAATTCTCTGACCATGTTTAAGCCTTTTTAGAAAACCCTCTAAATCGTTACGAATCTCTTTTGTACTAATTATTACTGTATTCATGCTTATACTTATATGCGCTTTCAGGGTAAAAGTCAACTTAAGATGAACTTACACAACAATTAACTGATTTAGTTAGGATAAAAAACTCTGTCACCCCAATAGATAATCCGTATTTTTTAATCTCTTAAACATTAGAAGTAAGTCAGGACAGAG
>JAJZWG010000035.1 GCA_021846795.1 bacterium | reverse complement strand
TCGCCAAAATTGATGACCATCTTCAACGATAGTTCTTACGCTCCAAAAATCCATTTCAATTAAAGCTTGTAAAGATTGAGCATGGGCTGAAAAATTTCGAGCTAAATGAGGCCTTTGAGTTTGAACAATATAAAATAAATTATTACCGGTAGCAACAACTCTCATGAAAGTTGGTGCGTCCCAAATATTATTAGTAAACATTGGTAAAGGCTGAAAAGAAGCTCGAATAGGGTCTGGCACAACACAAAAAAGATAAGTTAAAGCCATGAAATAATTTCTATCAGGTCTATTATCAGCATCTAAAGTAGTTATTAAAACTTTTTTAGGGTCTAAATTATTTGTTTTAGTATAATTTTTAATCTGTCGACCAGCATAAGTAATATTACTACCCTTACCAATAATTTCACCAGGTATGTTAGCAGGGTGTTTGATGATTAAAAAATCACGAAACTGTTTTTTATAAACTTTTTTCAATTCTTTAACCCTATCTTCGGCGACTTTACCAGCTCTTGCTTCGTAAGCAATAACTACAATTATTTTTTTTGGATCATACGTACTAGCGATAATTGATTGAATTGTCGGTTCTAATATCTCTCTAGACTCATTATAAGTAGCAATTAACGCAATATGAACTAAATCATATGGATCAGTCTCAATTTTTCTAGTATCAAGCCTTGCAAGGTTCGAAAAATGCCATTTAGGTCGAATAATACTATTATCTTCAAAAATTTTTTTATAATGCAATTCATCAACTAAAACGGTCCAATTTAGTTTTAATTGTTTTTTCATATCGAAATATCCCTGAACGGCTCTAATATCATAACCAACTGATCTAATAAAAAAAATTAACAAATAAATTAAAATAAATGCTACTGCCGCTATAACACTAAAATAACTCAAAACTAAAGGTAGTAATATTAAAGTCCAACTTAAAAATCCAGGTAAAATTTCAAAAAAACGATAATGACCTTTACGATCTTTTTCATAAGGAATTTCTAAATTTGTCATAATGATTAATGTAAGTAAAGTAAAGAATTAGCTTCAAAAATGGTTAATATTAAAAATAGATTTGATATCATAGCAATTATTATTGAAAAATTTCTATTAATTTTATAAACTCGGTAACTTAATAATAAATTTATAATTAAAAAAACAAAACCAAAAATAAAAAAACTCATAATATCCAAAGAAGAACCGGTTTGAAAAGAATTTAAACCTAAAATCGGTCGATATTGAACAAAATAAGTATTAATATTTTGACTATTTAAACTAATTAAAATTAAAGTCAACAAAATTAAACTTAAAAAGATACTTAAACCATTAAAAATTAAAACTAAATAGTCATGAGAAAACTTATTTTTTGTAGCCATTTATCACTCTAATATAACTTAAAACAGTTAAATTTTCTAGCCACCTTGGTGCGAGTAGAGAGAATCGAACTCTCGTTCAAGCCTTGGGAAGGATTTGTAATAACCACTATACGATACTCGCTTTTGGAGCCGTCTTGGAGATTCGAACTCCAGACTTCCACTTTACGAAAGTGGCGCTCTAGCCAACTGAGCTAAGACGGCAAAACTACTAATATTATAAATATTTCATCAAAATTAAACCATAAAAATCAAAAACAAGATAAAAACTGTCAATATTTTATTAAGTTATACTTAGTTAACACTAATCAGTTTTAATTCTTTATCTTAATACGCCAATACTCGGCAAATATCAACCTTTTCATCTCAAACATCAATGAAAATATCGTATAAAATAGGTAGATACATATTTGTTTATATAGTTCACATGATTTTTTTAAACTATTAATTTTAGATATATAAACTTATATTATAAGGCAATTATTTTATAACCAATTAATCATTATATAGGGCTTTTATTAAATTTGCCGTTCCAGATCAACTTCATCCAGAATAACTAATATATTGGGTGATTTAATTCAGCCGTAACTCTACCTAATAGTTTATATAGCTGTTTTGTTTCTCGTTTTAATTTTTTGATTTCTAGAATCAGGTTTTTATTGATATTTACTACACCTTATTTTTGACCAACCATAGAAAGTTCAAGGGTTAACCTCATATTCAATAACTGCCTGATAACAGACATAAACTTGATCAATGACTCTAAATGTTCCCATTGTTTATCTCCCAATATTAATTGTACTTTAAAGACTGATTAGTACTTGTGTCCGTTATATGGGGAGTAAGTAGGACAAAACTTCTATTGCAATACAGTCACAGGCAAAATCGTATGACTATGATTTTGGAAATGTTTATCAATGGTTACAATCTCATCATAACCATTAGATTCTGCACAAGTAGTCTGTAAACAATCTTCGAAATCTTTTCCATTATAACGATTTCTAGATACCTTTATGGTTTGATCAATTACAGGAAGTATCACCCAAACCGACAACAAGTCATCTATGAGCGACGGTTGTAGATTATACTTCTCAGCCATATACCAAACTACATGTACAGTTATTACACTAATGGCGTATTCGTTTAATGGGTCACTTACTATAGACCTACATTCAGTAGCCAACTTTCTGTCAAATAATATCTCAAGTAGTATATTGGCGTCTAGAAAAATTCGTTTCATATTTTATGAATATTTTTCATCAAGAGCTTTGTGATAAAGTTCTTTAGTAGTCATTGATTTTTTTGTTAAATTTTTATTGCGAGAAAAAAGAGCTTTGTTGCGATCAAGCATAGAAGCTACTACGGCACCATTACCCGTAGTTTCATTTTTGAAAGGCTTTAATGTTCCCACTATCTCAGAATGCCTGATAATAATAATCTCCTCGCCTTTTTGAAGTCGATCAAGATATTCACTTAAATTATCTCTTAAATTTTTCGCAGTAACCGAAATCATAATAATAACCTTTTAGTTACTCTCATAATGTACGCCTAAAGGACACAACAGTCAATAACTTTGGTGGCAGTAGTTGGTAGCTTTGAGACTTTTACACAGTCAAAAACTGTTTCTCCAGTAACTTATCAAACGTTTCAAGTCTCAATTTCTCTCTACGAGCTCTTACCAGTAAATAGCAATCTGCAAAATCCAGGTTCGTGCTCTTTAGCAAGTCAGCTATTTTCATCACTAGCCCTTCGTTTTCAATTTAAATCCTTCAGTACGACCAATTGATTGTAATGTTTAGTCTGATCATGATCACGACCCGTGCTTTATAAAACATATACTATTTCAGCCACAACAACATCTGTGATCAATAAGCTCGATGGATGGGTTAACCCCATCTACTAGTTTTTCCGTTTTTGGACTCAACGTGAAGCCATCCCCAGTAACCATCTTAAGATTACATTTGTATCAATTAACTTCATACTTTTTTAGCTAATTTACTGCCTATGGCTTGTTCTTGTTTAGATGGCTTATCTTTAAATGTTGGCTTGTTTAACAATGTACGTATCTCCGACAGATTTTAGAAACTACAATAACTATTTCTTCTCTATCATTAAGCTACATAGTAGCTTTACCAATTTTATCTAGACCAAGTTTATTTTTAGGGGTTGTGGTTTGTCCTTTACTAATAATACTATGCGTGTAACTCATGATGTGCGGTATATATTAGTAATACCTATTGTAATAATATTAAATATTACTTGGCGGGCTCGACCGGATTCGAACCGGCGATCTTCTCCGTGACAGGGAGACGTGATAGGCCAACTTCACTACGAGCCCAACTTATAAATAATAGATTATCATAAAAAATTATTTATCCAAAAAAATTAAAAACTGATTAAATAATTTGGTGGTGAAGCTTTTTCAAGAGGTGAAATATAAAAATTAATACTCTTTAGATTAAACTCAATATTTGAAAAAGTTACAGTAGGACCATTAATTGAATCAACTTTCAGTATTTGTAAACTATAACCAGTATTAATAATTGGAGATATAGCTCCTTTTTTTAAACTAAATAATTCAGCCACTACTTGAGGATATAAATTCTTGTTATTAGCTAAAATAGGTTGCGGATATTGACCACCGTTATTTTTAGTATTGAGATCAGTAGAATATTTTTTAGCTAAACTAGCAAAATTAGCACCATGTTGTAATTGACTTAAAACTGATTTGGCTAAATTAACTGTTGAAGTATCTAATTTATAAACTACAGCTTGTTGTAAAAGCTCATTTTTTAATTCTTGTTTAAAATCATTAATATTCCATCCCCAAAAATCTTTTAAAACATTACTTAAAACTTCATTATTACCACCTAAACGATTTTCTTTTTGAAAATAAATCACTTCTTGATTGACTTGATTATTAGAAACATTAAGATGATTTTTTTGAGCTAATTGTTGAGTATAAAAATTCACCACAGCTTCATTCATAGCTTCTTTTTTTAAATTATCTAATTGAAGCTGATTAATCTTTAAAGAAAAATTAACTTGTTGTTGGGTTTCATAATAATGAACGTCTCTTCTTAATTCAAATAAATAACTCTGATAAGAAACAAAATTATTACCTATTTTAGCAACTGGAAAAGGTATAATTTTAGTCACATCGTAAACAAAAGTTGACTGTGATTGAAAATAATATAATTCTAAACCCATAAATACAAAAAAAGCTATCAATAAACTAACAAAAAGAGTGACTGAAATTCTTACTATATGATGCTGACTATGCCTTAAAGGATAAATATACTTTCTAGCACCCTTTAAAACATTTTCTCGATGTTCATTAATAGTGTCATTAGTAATTTTCGGGATAATTGAAATAGCTTCCTTAAAGCGATCGTCTTTGATTTTCTTTCTAATGAAAATCGATTTCCATTTATTCAAAAAAATAAATTTTTTTTTCTTATTCTTCATTTTTATCCATTGTTTTATTATCCATCAATTCTCTATCTATTATTATATCTAAACTTCTTAATATATTCTGCATTTTTTGTTGGATTTTACCCGGATGATGAATATCATGAATAATTAAATCACCAAAAAAAGTTTGAACTTTCAATGAACCAAAACCCAATAAAGTCTCTTGAATACCAGACAATTCATAACTAATTGTTTGAATTTGATTTAATTTAATACTTGACATGGAATGATGAAAAAAACCTTTTTGAATAGTTTGAACAAATCTTTGATTGGTCACAATAAAAAGACTATAGTACCAACTAATCCAACTAGGCATTAGAATTAATAAACCCAATATAATACCCAAGAATAATCCACCGAAAAAAAACCCAAAACCTAATCCAGGATCAATAGCTGTTGGAATTACCCCAATCAAAGGTCCCAATAAACCAAAAATTAAACCTTTTCTCATTACTACGGGGTGTTTTCTAAATATAAATAAAACTTTTTCATCATCAAATTGTTCATCAAAATATTTAATTTTACTTTTTCGAGAAGATTTTTTCGAATCCATGACAATTATTGTATCATTTAAAATTTAATTAAAAACTAAACCTGGTGCCTCTGAGAGGATTCGAACCTCTAGCTTTTCCTTAGGACGGAACTGTTTTATCCATTGAACTACAGAGACCTTATTTTTGAGGTTGAGTAAAAAATTCATGCACTAATTTATAATCAATAATTTCAGTTTTATCAAACCAATGATCAATTTCTTGTTTAGCTTCTTTAACCGTAGCTGAAGCATGAACTATATTAGCTACTCCTCTTCCAACGCTAGCAGAAGAACCATAATTAACATGAGCAAAGTCACCCCTGATAGTACCCGGTAAAGCTTTTTTAGGTTCAGTTTCACCAACCATTTTTCTAACAGTTTCAACTGCCTCAACACCTTCTAAAATCATTGCGATAATTGGTCCATCCATCATACTAGCTAATTGACTATTAAAAATTTCATCTCCTTTTCTGGTTTTTAAAGAACCAATTGTTTCATAATGATGATATAGATGATCTTTAGAAGGTTTTAACATTTTTAAAGCTACAATTTTAAAACCAGCTTGTTCAAATCTGGTTAAAATTTGACCAACTATACCTCGCATAACTGAATCAGGTTTAAAAATTACTAATGTTTTCTGCATTTAATAATATTTTAACAGATAATTTAAAAATTTAATATAATGTTAAAATGAACTTATCAACACTAAAAACTGATTTTTTAGAATATTTAGAAATTGAAAAAAATCGATCTCAAAAAACAATTGAAAATTATAATCATTATTTAATTAGATTAATAGATTTTGCTGGAGACATACCAATTCAAGAGTTAAACGATGATTTGATTAGAAAATGGCGTATTTGGTTGAACCGATTAGGTACCAATACTAAGGAAGAACTTGATAAATCAACTCAAAATTATCATCTAATTGCTTTACGTGGTTTTTTAAAATATTGTCAGAAAAGAAATTTAAATTCATTACCGTCTGAAAGGATAGAATTAGCTAGTGTTAAAAGAAAACAAGTCACTTTTCTCAATCGAGACGAATTAAATAGATTATTTAATCAACCTAAAACCAACAACATTATTGGGTTAAGAGATAAAAGCATTCTAGAACTTCTTTTTAGTTCAGGCTTAAGAGTTAGCGAATTAATCAGTTTAAATAAAGACAGTATTAATTTTGAAAAAAAAGAATTTGTCATTCGTGGTAAAGGACAAAAAGATCGACCTGTTTTTGTAAGCGATGAAGCCGTCAAATGGATTAAAGAGTATCTATTGAAAAGACAAGATCAAACCAAAGCTTTATTTATACAATATTCTAATCATCAAAATAAACCAGATAATAGTGGCAACTATAAAAGATTAACCACTAGAAGTGTTCAACGTCTTGTTAATAAATACGCCTTAATGGCTGGTATCAATAAACACGTTAGCCCTCACGTTTTAAGACACTCATTTGCCACAAACCTTCTCATGAATGGTGCCGATAT
>JAJZWG010000034.1 GCA_021846795.1 bacterium | reverse complement strand
ATATTTTATGTCTGAAACAGTTATTACTACTAGTTCAATGATAACCGTCGGTGGTTTAGCCGATATAGTTCATCGGCCAGTTAGTCAATTAATCACTGAACTAATGAAAAATGGCATTATGGCTACGGTTAATGAAAAAATTGATATTGATACCGCTCAAATATTAATCAATGAGCTAGGGTTAGACATCAAACTTAATCAAAAAAATAATCAGACCGACGATCAATCATTGATTAATTTAAAAAATAATCAAATTAATCATCAAGGCATTGAAAGACCGCCTATTGTGGCGGTTATGGGACATGTTGATCATGGTAAAACTTCTTTATTGGATAATATAAGAGCTACTAATGTTGTTAAAAAAGAGGCTGGTGGTATCACTCAACATATTTCAGCTTATCAAGTTAAGTATAAAGATAAATTGATTACTTTTTTAGATACTCCTGGTCATGAAGCATTTAGTGCGATTAGACAACACGGAGCTCGATTAACTGACATTGTTGTTATTGTCATTGCAGCTGATGATGGCATTAAACCTCAAACTATTGAAGCTTTAAAATTCGCTAAACAAGCTCAGTCGAAAATTATTATTGCAGTTAATAAAATTGACAAGGAAGGAGCTGATGTTATTAAAATTAAACAACAATTAGCTGATCAAGATATTTTAATTGAAGAATGGGGCGGTGAAACAGTTTTAGTAGAAGTCTCAGCTAAAACTGGTCAAGGTGTTGATAAATTATTGGATATGATTTTATTGGTAGCTGAATTAGAAGAATTAAAAGCCGATATTAAAAGTCCAGCTAGTGGTTTAATTATTGAAGCTCATTTAGAAAAAGGTCGAGGACCAGTTGTTTATGGTTTAGTTTACCAAGGTGTATTAAAAATTAATGATTTCATTATAGCTGGTCAAAGTTATGGTAAAATCCGTAATTTAGAAAGCATGGAAGGTCAAACTGTAGTTGAAGCTTATCCAGCTACACCAGTTAAAATTGTTGGTTTGAAAACTTTACCTGATTTTGGTGATGAATTTAAGATTATTAAAAACGAAAAAGCTGCTAAAAAAATAATTAGTGAATTAACTTCAGAAGATATTATTAGTCAATCAATTAATAGTACAGAATTAATTAGACGAATTAATCAAAGTAATAATTTGAAGAAAATTAATATTTTAATTAAAGCTGATGTAAAAGGTTCGTTAACTTCAGTAATTGATAGTTTAAAATCACTTGAAACCGACGAGGTGGCTTTAAGTATTGTTGGATCAAGTGTTGGTTCGGTTAATGAAAATGATTTATATTTAGCTAAAACAACCAATTCAATTATTTATAGTTTTAATACTAGTTTGAGTGGTAGTATTTTACATCAAGCTCAAAGGGATCATATTGAGATTAAAAATTATAAAATTATTTATGAATTAATTGATGATGTTAAAAATAGATTATCTGATTTGTTGAATCCTGAGATTATTGAAAAATTTGTTGGTGAATTACAGATTAAAGCTATTTTTTCGACAACCAAAAATGAAATTATTTGTGGTGGTTTAGTTTTAAGCGGTAAAATTAATCTTAATTCTTTATTAAGGGTTAAACGTGGTGAAAATTTAATTTTAGAATCAAAATTAAATAATCTAAAACGTGGTCAAGTTAATGTTAAGGAAGTTTTAGAGGGTGAACTTTGTGGTTTATCGATTGATATTAGTAATAATCAGAAAGTTGAAATTTTAATTGATGATAAGATTGAATTTTACGATCAAGAGATTGTTGAAAGAAGTTTATAATCAAACAAGAATGTGTTATAATCTGGAATAAATATGATTAAATTAGATCAAGAATTATTAGTTTCATTAGGTTTAGGTAGTTTAAGTGAAAAAGATCAGAAAGATTTATTGAATCACATTTTAGAAACATTACAAATGAGATTAGGGCTTAGATTAACCAATCAAATGACCGAAGAACAATTTAATGAATTTCAAATATATGCCGATAATCAGGATCAAGCTAGTGCTTTTAAATGGTTAGAAACTAATTTTCCTAATTATAAAGAAATTACTCAAGATGAATTTGATAAGTTGTGTGAAGAAGTTAAACAATCTTCACCAGCTATTTTAGCTTCAATTGAAAGTGGTGAAAATCCTTTCAGTGAGACTGATCAGTCAACCGATCAAACTAATCAGTTATAATTTTCTTATAACCGTTTAAGAAATCAGTTGAGGTCATTTGATTTTTACCAGCCGGTTTAAGTTGTTCAATTAATAGAGCTTGTTTGTGGCAGTATATAGCTAATTGATGATTATGGATGAATAATTTGCCAATTGGACCAGTTTCATTGATGATGGTGGCTTTAATAATTGTAATTGGTATATTTTTAATAGTTGTAAAACTTTTTGGCCAAACACTAAAAGCTCTAATTTGTCTTTCTAATACTTCAGCTGACAAATTAAAGTTGAGCTGACCATCTATTTTTTTTAGTTTATGGCTATAAGATATTGGTTTTTTGGTGATTGTTTGATTAAAAAACTTAAAATTAGTCCAATCATTATTGATAATATTTTTTTTGATTAATTCATTAGATAGGCTAATTAATTTATCAGTTAATTCTTCGGCTGTTTCTTGATAATTAAGTTTTAAAGTTTGCCATGCCAATAAAGGTCCTTCATCTAGTTTTTCAACAACTTTCATTAAACTGACACCAGTTTCTAATTGTCCACTTAAAATTGAATAAGTAATTGGATCTGGACCCCTTAAATCAGGTAGAATTGAGAAATGACTATTAATGATACCGTCTGGAAAATAATCAATAACTTGTTGAGGAATAATTACGCCATAATCAATTAAAATAGCTAATTTTGCTGAAAGTTTTGAGCGATTAATTAAGTTTATTAAATGTTGACTATCGTTAATAATTTCAACAGGTAAATTTATTTTAGTGGCTAGATCAATAATTTTATTGTGTTTGGTATTGGGCGATGATTTGGTGATTACCAGCTCAACATTTAAATATTTTGTTAAAAATATTAAGCTTTTTTCGGCAACTGGGCCACTACCAAAGAAGACTATTTTTTTTGACATCTTGACTATAGTTTAACTTAATTAAATCTCCTTGGGAATTAAGCCGATAAAAAGCGTTAGGTTTATCTTTGATATGATCGATAAATAATTTACCATTAGTATGATCGATTTCGTGTTGAAAAACTCTTGCCAAGAAACCACTAGCTTTAACAACGATTTCTTGAGCATTTTCATTTAATGCTTTAATTTTTATTTGATCATATCTCATGACTTTGCCATAAATTTCTGGAACACTTAAACAACCTTCAAAATCTTCAAGTAAATCACCACTTAATTTAATAATTTTCGGATTAATAAAAACTTTAAAATTCTTATTGTTTTTTTCGTCAAAGTTTTCTCTAACAATAATAATTCGATAAAGTTGATTAATTTGAACGGCTGCTAAGGCTACACCAACTTCATGCTGACGGTTATCATCCCAATCAAGAGTGGCGTTTTTCATTAAATCAATAATATGATTAATTTTTTTATCAATAACTGTAATTTTTTTTGAATTTTGTCTTAATTTTTTATTAGGCAAAATAATAATGTTTTCTTTAGTCATTGTAGTTTATTATATATGATAATTAGAGAAGATTAACTGGATCGATGTCATAATAACAATTTACTGGCAAGTGATCAATGATTTTTAAAAGGTAATGGCGATTTTTGGCTTTAATAATCAACTGCCAATAAAAGTAATTTTTAATTCTTTCTTGATAAGCTGGAGAGGGTCCTTCAATTATGATTGGTAATTTAAGACTTAAAAGAGCTTGTTTTAAATAATTAGCGTCTTGAATAGTTTTTAAACGATTATTTTTTTTAATGACAACTTTTAAAATAGAACAGATTGGTGGAAAAAGATATTTTTGACGATTAGTAATTTCGGTTTTGTACATAGCTTGATAATCATTATGAATAGCTTGTTGGATAGTTGGATGATCTGGTTGATAAGTTTGGATAATAGTCCGACTGTTTAAATGACCACGATCAACTCGACCAATGACTTGATTGATTAATTGGAAAGTTCTTTCTTGAGATGAAAAATCTGGCAAGAAAAGACTAGTGTCAGCCATGATGATGCCTAAAGTACTTAATTTTAAAATATCTAAACCTTTAGCTACAATTTGAGTACCAATTAAAATATCTATTTGTTTTTCAATAATTTTTTCATAATTATTTTCTAATCTTTCTGATTTATGATTATCATTATCGAAGCGAGCTAGTCGAGCGGTTGGAAATAATTTTTCAATTTCTGTTACAACGGCTTTTGTGCCAATTGTTTTAAAAATAATATTTTGATAATGACAATTAGGACATTCTAATGGTGGTTTTTGTTGATAATCACAGCTATGACACTTTAAAATAAAGTCATCATGATGATAAGTTAAAGTAGTATCGCAATGCGGGCAATTAGCTTGCCAACCACATTGTTGGCAAAAAATTAAGCGAGCTGTACCTCGTCTGTTAAGATAAAGTAAAACTTGTTGATGATCATCTAATGATTGTTGAATTGAACGAATTAAAGCTCGACTTAAAAAATTTGATTTAGTGAAATTGGTTCGATCTTTTAGATCAATAATCGTAATTTGATGTTTGAATTTTTTTGATTCGTAAACTTTATGATTAAGTTCAATAATAGGTTTATTTTTTTGCTTAGCTAAATAATAATCATTAACTGATGGAGTAGCGGACCCTAAAATTAATTTAGAGCCAGTTAGACGACTTAAATAGGCGGCTACTCTGGTTGTTTCATAGCGAGGTGCTTGTTCTTGCTTATAGGCCGTTTCATGAGCTTCATCTACAATAAT
The DNA here is from genome assembly GCA_021846795.1 of bacterium. GTDB lineage: Bacteria > Patescibacteriota > Saccharimonadia > Saccharimonadales > UBA4665 > JAJZWG01. The sequence continues at coordinate 2,272 of JAJZWG010000034.1, read as the reverse complement.
CAAACCTAGTTTTTTGATTGGACTAAAAATTGCTGATCGAGGACCAACAATAATTTTAGGTTGAGGGCTTTGTAAAATTTCTAGCCAATTTTTTAAACGAGCTTTTTGAGTTTGTTGAGAATGCCAGACAAGCACATTATTAAAATTTTTAGATAATGTTTGAACTAGTTGAGTCAATAAACTAATCTCAGGAATTAAAATTATAACAGACTTATTTTTTTGTAATTCTTGTTTAATTAATTCAATATAAATTCTAGTTTTACCACTACCAGTTATACCATGTAAGAGATAAGTGTTGGTGTGTTTAATAATTGATAAAGCTTTTTGTTGTTCACTGGTTAAAGGGGGTAGTTTGTTTTTTTTAATGATAGTTTTCTGAGAAAGATCGTTAAAATTGTTTTCAGGCAGTTTAGTTAAACTAATAGGTAGTATTAATTTAGCAATTGTGCCGATATTAGAAGGGTAATAAGATATTAACCATTGAGACAGTAAAATTAAATGAGTTGGTAGAGCTGGTAGAGAAAATTGATGATTAATTGGTTTAGTAATAAAGTTTGGTTTAGCAACTTGTTTGACTACAAAAGCTAAACAAGTTTTATTTTTAAGATTAACTTCAATAATTGCTCCCTTTGAAAGTTTTTTATTGAAGTGATAGGTTAGATTTGATTTTGAATGATAAGCTAAACTATTTACCCAAACTTCAAAGTAGTACATTATTTATTTAGTATAGAGTGATAAGAGAAGATTATCAAAATATTAGTTGAATTTATCTAAAAACTAGTTATAATATATCTATAATGTTGTTTGGAAAACAATAAAATGTTAGATGTATTTATTACTTCAAGAGTTAGAAGAAAAATCGTGGTTATTTATGCTAAATACCCTGATTTTAAAACCCATGTAAGAGGTTTAGCTAAGTTAATTAAAGAAGACGCTGGTAATATTCAGAGAGAATTAAAAAAACTTGAAAAAGTCGGTTTTTTAATTTCAGAAAAACAAGGCAATACAAAAGTTTATTCTACCAATAAACAATTTCCAATTTTTAAAGAACTACAAGGTATAGTTTTGAAATCTCAAAAAACAAATCAAAAAAGGATTACCAGTTAAAGAATTTGATTATTGTGTAATTAATTTCATTAAACTTAAAGAGAAAGATTAACCAACACCTGTTCATAACTTAGACGGTAAAAAAATAGTTTAATTAAAACAAAAAATTAGATATATCAATTAGATCACCTGAACAAGAAATTAAACTACGTAACTTGTGTAAACTTTATGAAGCTATTGCTTTAATTATTTATTATTATAACTATAAAATAAATTCAGGCTGCCTTAAAAATGAGTTCAGTTTAGTATATTGGTTACATAATAAACAATTAGTGAAAGAACGAATAAAATGTTTAGAACTTGAAAGATTGACAATGTTTTATATGGGTAGATCAACTAAATAGACTTGATATAAAATAAACTCTTAGGTATAACCTTAAGATTAGAGTTTAATGATGGAAGTGCAAACATTGATAGCTAAAGGCAGCTTATATTTTCTGTTAATCAAAAGTTATAAAGGTGATTTATTCGAAGTTGTTCGATACATTCATCATCAAAGCTTAAAAATGTTGTCAGTCTATGACGATAACATGAATATCAAGGCTGGTTTATTACTCTATTACAAGATTTTTGAAAAGAGTGCTTAAATCGTGAACATCTATTTAATGTCTGATAATTATACTTACAGGGCATAAAATTTAAGAAGGGCAATTATGGATAATTTATTAAACCGCATTAGACAGAAAAAACAAAAACTAGACGCTTTGCAACCGTTGCCTATATCATTGCTTAAAAACCTAAATGAATGGTATCGAGTTGAACTTACATACACTAGCAACGCTATTAGGGTAATACACTTAATCGTCGTGAAACGGCTTTGGTAGTTGATAAAGGCTTAACAATTCATGGTAAAAGTCTAGTAGAGCATTTGGAAGCTGTTAATCACGCTGCTGCGGTAGACTTTATAAGGGAACTAGCTGTTAAGACTAAGTTTAAAGATATTACCAAGAACACAATACTTGAATTCACCGCTTTATTATTAAGGAGGATTGATGATAATATGAATCTCAAAGAAAGAGAACAACAAATTATTACTTGGCTTAATGATTACCATTTCTTTAGACCCCATCAAGCCTTAAATTACTTAACCCCATCAGAATACTGTGATACATTAAATATAACTATTTTACGTAGAAAAGTGTCCACGATGTAGTGAGTAAGTGCA
>JAJZWG010000033.1 GCA_021846795.1 bacterium | reverse complement strand
CCTCAGCTTTAACACTAGGCTCAATTACTCTAAATGTTCCCATATATCTTTCTTCTCCTAATATTAATTATATTAATTGTACTAGCTAGCTTCACACAACATGTTCAGTATATTGGGTCCAGGACAGTCGGGCTTTTTTAACTTATACATTTTTGTTAGCGAAATTTGTGCTATCTATAAGGAGCTTGTTGCCTTCTCTTTTTTAAGAAGGTTGTACCTAATGTGGGCACAATCATATTCATCGAATATTAATTTGAAGTTTTTGATATTAATAAGCTTAGTTCGATGATAGACCCCTGACACCCTATTTGAGGTTGGTAACCATTTTGTTGCTCGCAACAACTTCATTGTTTGGATATTCTTGAAAAGATAGATTTAGGTTTACCTGCAATATTTAAATAAAAAAATAAATCTAATTTTTTATAATTTATCTTAAGAATGTTGGTTCATAATTAGTGAGCGGTGTCATAATTTGCTTATTTTATCATAAAATGTTATAATTTTAATTGTGAAAAATAACATTGTTATAGTTGAATCAAATCCATCGCTTCGAAGAAACGATATAGTCGTATTAAATCTATATAAAGACGGTATATTATTCAGTCAGTCTAATTTTATAGTTAATGATATTGTTGGAGCTAACAAAATTAATGGTATAGAGTTTCATGCATATGATGATCAAAACGAATTAATCTTGCCTGAAAAATTTGTCGAAGGAACAAACTATACAAGATTAATAGGTCGGTATTAACAACTAACATTAATTAGGCTAAATAGTCTTATGTTTTCGGTTAAGAATTCAATTAATAATTTTGTAAGATTTTATTGATTTGTTAGTATGAAGATTAGTTATGCATAAAGTTGCAGTAATTGAAGACAACCTTAATATCCAAAATATCTATAAGTTTAAATTGGAATTGGGGGGTTATTTGGTTGAAGTAGCCAATAATGGTCTTGAAGCTTTAAGTTTAATAGAAGATTTTAAACCCGAATTAATTCTGTTGGATTTAAAGATGCCAATAATGGGTGGAGCCGAGTTATTATCAAAGTTATATGAACTTTATGAAGAGTTGCCTTTTAAGGTTTTTATTCTGACTAATATTAGTTTTGATGAAGTACCTACTTCGATTAAATTTTTAAAATACGATAAATATTTAGTTAAAGCTCACTTAACACCTTCTCAGTTATTACAAATGGTTGACGATGTTTTTAAGTAAAAACTTAATTTATTATTTTATAATTACTACATGAGTGCTAAAAAAGATAATCTAATTATAAGAATTTCTTCATTGTTATTATTTGGTCTAGCTTTTGGATATGTTGAAGCGGCGGTTGTTTTTTATTTAAGAAAAATCATTCATTTTCATAGTAATTACGATTTAACAAAATACCATGTTATTTTAAATTTAAAATTTATTACTTTTGTTGATCCGATTCAAGCTTTATTAATTAATTCAAAAATTAATGAAGTTGAAGTAGTTAGAGAAGCTGCAACTATAGTTATGCTTTTTTGTTTAGCCATTTTAGTTGGAAAAAATAAATTACAGAAATTAGCGGTTTTTATGATTGGTTTTGCTACCTGGGATTTAGCCTATTATTTATTTTTAAAAATTTTAGATAATTGGCCTAGGAGTTTATTTACTAAAGATGTTTTCTTTTTAATACCAGTTACTTGGATCGGACCAGTTCTAACGCCGCTTATCATATCTAGTTTAATTTTGATAGGTGGTATATTTTTGTATGTTAAGCATGATTAGGTGATGTTTTTTTATAAACTATATTTGGTGGATTATGAATAAAATTGAAATATTTTGCTTGATTGATAGGTAGAGTTTGTCGATTAACAATATCTAAACCATAAACATTCATTTCACTAATTGTCCAAGTTTTATTGACAGAATTAACCTTAATAACAAAAGCTACATGACCTAAAGGTGGTTTAGTTGTTTGCATAATTGAATCAACGCTAGGTATATGATTAACAATATAACCATCTTGACTTGCTCTTTTAGCCCAAGTATTAGCATTGCCCCAAGTATTAGGGATTGGTTGGCCAATTTGTTGTCTTAACAAGTAAACCCAGTAAGTGCAATTACCCCATGCATAATGATCTGATGGATCAATTGGACCAGTATAAAGTTGATGTTGTTGGCTAGGATTATTACCAAATATTAAAGCTGAAACAGAAATAATTGGTAATAATAAAATTAAAATTAATATTGAAATAGTAATTATTAGTTCATATTTTAGTTGAGTGTTTCTCATGGTTTATTGGTTAAAAATTATGATTGATAAATTTCACCAGGATTAGTGGTAATAATAGGATGTTCATGTTTGCTGGCGGTAATTTTAACAGCCACGTGATAACTATCGGCAATAATTAAAGCCTCACCTTGAGCTGATGTTAAAAGAAAATTTTCTTCAAATTCACTTAAGTTAAATTCTTGAACAACATTTTTAATAGTAGTTGAATCTTGTCGCATGAGGATTCTTAAACTACTTTGAGAAGCTATAACTTTACCATATTCATTATTGAGAAAATCATTAGCTTGTTGCGAAATTATTGACACGCCTAAATAATATTTTCTTGATCGTCTTATTAAACCAGCAATAAATTTAGCACTTTCTTCGTGTTGCATCAATAACCAACCTTCATCAATAATTAATAATCTTTTTCGAGGATTAAGTTTGACTCGATAATTAACAAAATTAGAAATAATCATGATCATTAATTGTCTTAAATTGTCTGGAATATCTTTAATGTCAAAAATAATTAAATTATTACTAAAATCTATATTGGTTTGAAAATTAAATATTTCTTTTAAACTACCAGATATAAATTTTTCAAGACGAATAGCTAAACTTTGATGATTTAATTTTTCAATTTCATTATAAAGATTTTGTAAAATTGGTGTTTCTTCTTTAAATTTTTGATAAATATTAATAATTGCTTTGTCTAAAATTGATTGATCTTCTGAATTCAGCCCATCAACCATTAAGGATATTATAGTAATAATATTTTGGATGTGATCAGATAATGACTCTTTTGTTTGATTAGTTAATTCTAAGTCAAATAAATTAATTTTTTGTTTTGAATTGGTTGATAATTTAATATAACTACCATTAAATTCATCGGATAATTTTTGATATTCCTGTTCAGGGTCGATAATAATAATTTGAACATTTTTAATTAATTGTCGCATTATTTCTATTTTCATTGCATAACTTTTACCTGAACCTGATTGAGCAAAAATAATTGAATTAGCATTGTTTAAATTAAAACGATCAATAATAACTAGAGAATTATTATTTTTATTAATGCCATATAAAATACCGTTTTCTTGGACGAGTTCACTATTAACAAATGGAAAAGTTAATGATAGGGCCGTACTGTCTAAATTTCTTTTTTGATTAATTAAGTCTTTAGATTTTGGCAAAGTTGATTCGTAAGCATCGATTTGTTGGTAACTAGCATTTTTAGTGTAAAAAAGATGACTGGCTAAAATAGTTTCAATAGTTTTAGTTTTTTCTGCTAGATCGTTTAAATCTTTAGCTTTGATGGTGATATAAATACCGATTTGAAACAATTTCTCTTGACCACGCATAATTTTATCTCGTAATGAACTAGCTGATTGAAGAGGATCGGCTATTTCTGGGCCAATTAACTTACCATTTTTTCTCATTAATCTTTTGGTTGATTCTAATTCAGTAATTTTTCTTTGTAATTTAGGCAAAGCATCAGCACTATTAATTAAATCTATATGATAAGTTATGTCTAGATCGTGATTAAAGTTAATTAAATTATTTAACCAACCAGTTGAGGCTACATAAGGATAGCCTGAAATAAAGATTGTTTTTAAAAAATTATTATTAATGATTAGATGATCAATATTTTCTTCCAAACCCGAGTAACTAATTAAATCTAAATGATCTTGTTGGCCAAGTAGAAAATTATTAATTTTAGTTGGTTGATGTTTAAATTGAAATTTGATCATACGATTGCCTTTTTTAAATTATTAATTAGCTCTTGGTTGATTGGTTGAATTTTATAAATTTCAGGATTATAAATGGCATAAAATAAATTAAAAATATCTAGATTGTTAAGTCTTTTGGTTGATAATTTTAATTTAGTTAAATTTTTTTGAATTATGTCACAGTTAATGTTTAATTTATTTTTGGCTTCAAGATAATTATTGTTACAATCATCAATAGGTATAATTAGGTAAAATAATCTGGTTAAAATTTTGTTTTTATGACTTAGATTATTAACAAAGTCGATATAATTATTAATTTGATTTTTGTATTTAATATAGCTGTCATTGTTTTTTAATGAAGCTCTAAAGTTTGAAGTATAAGTCTTAAGATCTAATTCCCTAACCTGAATATATATTTGTATTTGTGAGGGTAATGAATTTAAAAAATTTTGATAAAGTTCGGTAATTATATCTTTCTCGGACTCACTTTTTAATTCAAAATTAATAGTGGATATTTGAATAATGGCTCGATAACGATGATTGGAAAGTTGCAATATATCATCTTCAATATTAGTAATATCTAGTTGTTGTTTTGATGATTCTTTGTGATTATTTTTCAAAAAATCTAACATAAATTTCTCCTTTTTTGGTGATTTGAAAACTAAAATTAGAATTTTTAGGATTATATAAATTATTAATTGAAATTGTTTGTAGTTTATTGCTTTTAATTTTATGAATTTTATTGGCTGGAGATTGTATTGGTTTTTTAAAATTTTCATTAGAATCTTTTAAGGATAATGGTTTTAATTGATTTTTATTGAAAATATAATATTTTGGTCTTAAAAGATAAGTTATGATTATAATCAGCCAATTTAAGATTAATTTGTTGTTAATTTTAATAGCTAAAGCACTCACTGAACTAATTATTAAAATCATGATAATAATTTTGTAACTATTAATGGTGCTAAATGGTGGAAAGATTAAATAGATAATAAAAGATATAATTAACGGAATGATTAAAATAATAAGCTGGTTAAGGCTTAGATTGTGGGCTATATGGTCTTCTATGTTAATAACTTGGGCTGGTATATTGGTAGTTTTCATGGTTATTTAATGAGATTAATAATATAGTTAGATAATTTTCTGACGGCCTTTGGAGTAACTGAAACAAAGTCAAGTTCCATGAGCATTTTTTGAGTTTTCAAAAGTGTAATTAAAGTAGCTATACCAACAATTGATGGCATTAATGGATTAAAGTTTTTAGTATGGTTATTAATTAAAGTGCTTAAAATAATGGAAGCTAAAAGCAAGATAATAACATGAACGAATAGAACAAAAATGGTTGAGAAATAAGTTTTAATAGTAATTGATACGAAATCTCTAAAACTGGGTAGTAGACTTAATAAAAAAATTAGTGGTGAAAGAATTGCACCTAAATAAAGTATGACTAATCTCATAACATAATAAACTAGTAAAATGACACATAAAACGACAAATATTAACAAAATTAACATACTAACTAGACTTAAATTATTACTAGATTTAGAGATTTGCTCTAAAATATTCCAAACAGTTAATTTGGGAAAACTATTATAAAGAGCTTGTACCATGTAATTAGATATATTAATAACTAAATCAATTATAAAAATTGAAGAATTCATTAGTATAAAAGTAAAAATTATTAATGGTGTCATGTTTTTTAAAGAAATATCCCCTAAACCAAAATTTGAATTAGTGATAATATGTAATCCTAGTAGAGTAATAGTTAAGATCATTAAACTGTCGGCTATGCCAGCTACCACCAACCAGATCTTTAAAATACTTTGATTATTAGCCATTAATGGTGTCGCATGAGTAAAATAAATTAAAGCTTGAATAAATGGTTGAGCAATCGAAAAAACAATGTTTTTTAATAATCCAATAATACTGTCAATTATGATAGTCACAACACCATTTTTAGTTGGTTGAGTTTTGAGACTTTTAATGGCTGGCAGACTAGTTGTAGTTAAGTGATTTGAAAAAGTATAGTTTTGCCATAAAAAATGAACTAAAAAAGCTGAAGCAATAACAATGATTAAACCAATAATTGATTTTTTTATAATTGTTTTAGCGTGAAGTAGTTTTTCGGGATTACCAGTGCTAGTAATGTATTCAAAACCAGCTTGGATTAAAAAGAAAGTAGTTAACAAACCAGCTAAACCAGTTAAGCCTAGGATGATTGGTTGAATTTTATTAATTAAAGTTTGATTTAGGTTAACTAAATCAAGTATTTGTAAGAAATTATTCATAATTATCCACCAAAAGCGCTAGTAGCTAATTGGGTTACAATATTTGATAAAACAAAAGCGGCGATAGTGATAGCCAAACCAAGACCAGAATATAGCAAGGTTTTCTTGGCTTTCTCAAGTTTAATTGGATTACCGGTGCTAGTAATATAAATAAACCCCCCTATAACAAAAAAGCCGGTCGCTACAAGACCGGCTAAACCTGCAATTGCCTGGATAATCGTTTTTAAGAAATTATCCACTGACCCCAGCCCGACTGGCGAGGCTGCTAAAGCTTGATTGGGAATAATAATTTCTAAAAATAAGATGCTAAAAAAGAGCTTTATTTTGAATTTGTTTAAGTTTTTCACCTCAGTACTCCTTTAATTGACAGGAGTATCACATAATATTTATTAAAATGCAACAACATTTTAAAACATAAGAATTTTAAGTTTAAATTTATATGATTGTAAATTGTTGATTATTTTACAAGAAGTCAAATTTTTAGATTATTTAATGATAGAATTAGTATAGACTATTTTGATTATGAATAAAACTAAACTAATTGTAAGAGGTTTAATAGCTAGATTTGCTCAATTGATTGATAGTTTTTCGGGTGGGCGTATTACGGCAAATACTATAACTTATATTGGATTAATTGGTTTTTTGTTAATTGGTTTTTTGATTATTATAAATCAAGATATTCTAGCAGCTATTTTTTTAATAATTTTTGGTTTGTTTGATACTTTAGACGGTGAATTAGCTCGATTAAAAAATAATGATTCGGCAAACGGTATGTTACTAGATGCCAGCACTGATCGATTGAAAGAAATAATTTTATTAGCTGCCCTAGCTTTTCAAGTAGTTGCAGATTACCACCAACCAATTGAGGCTTTAATTGTAGTGATAGCGTTAGGTACTTCCATGTTGATTAGTTATGTTAAAGCTAAAGGAGAAGCAATTTTAGTTAGTCAAACTAAAAAAATTAGTCATCAAAAATTAAATCGAATTTTTGGAGGTGGTTTAATGAGTTATGAATTTCGAACTTTGATTATAATTATAGCTTTATTTTTTAATTTAATTATCCCAGCTTTAATAG
>JAJZWG010000032.1 GCA_021846795.1 bacterium | reverse complement strand
ATAAAAAAATTAATACAATTAATATATTAATAAAAAGTAATTACTATTTTGAATAATTTCAACTAAAGAACAAAAAGAGAACAAGTGGGGTAGCAAAAGTAGTTTTTACAAATATTACTTAATCGAGAATATACTTAATAATTTTTTCAACTGATTGATAATTTGCTAAATGATTGATTCTGCGAGCCAGTTCTTCCCTACGATCTTTAGAATTAAGCATCAAAACAACCTGTTCTTTTAATTGTATTGGATTCTTTAATAATTCTTCCTCAGATAAAACAACAGCTGCATGATGATTAGATAAATATTGGGCGTTTTTTATTTGATGAGAATTTGGTAAAAAAGGACTTGGTATAATAATACACGCCTTCCCTTGCAATGAAAATTCAGCAATATTGGTAGCTCCAGCTCGACTAATTATCAGATCAGCAGCACCTGAATAAAGATAAACATTATCTAAAAAACTAAAGAACTGAATGCGTTGTCGATCAGCTATTTTCTTAAATACAGTTTTTTGATATTGTTGCTTCATAAATTGATATTTTTTTTGCCCTACCACATGGAAAATATATAAATTATCAAAAATACTAAGTAGCTGATCAGCTATTGATAAAACTAGTTTATTGATACTGGATGAACCTAATCCACCGCCTATCACAAACAAAACCTGATCAGTTGACTTTAAACCCAATTTAGATTTAAATATTGCTTGTTGATCACTGTTAACTAATTTAAATTGATCTGAAACCGGTACACCAGTTATTTTAATTTTATTTTTATCATAAGGGTAGTAACCATTCTTAAGAGATACTAAATTATATTTAGCCCAAGGAGCAATTATTTGATTAGCTAAACTAGGGACCACATCAGAATCATGTGTTAAATAAGTTAAGCCAGTTATTTTAGCCGCTAAAGCGATTGGAACAGCTATATAACCACCACGAGTGAATAATTTATCTGGTTTAGTTTTTTTAATAATAACGAGACTTTCAATTAAACCAAATAAAATGAAAAACAAATCTCTCAAATTCTTATAAGCTGTCTTTAGGTCTAATAACTGTTTCCAACCTTCATTACTATAACGTCGAAATTTACCAGCATGAATAAAATAATAATGATTAATATCTCGATTAGATTTAATTAAACTGGTCAAATTATCACCCTTTTGACCAATAAAAATAATTTCAACTGTAGGATATTGTTCTTTTAAAAGATGAATAATTGATAAAATTGGTATAACATGTCCACCCGAACCGCCACCAGTTAAAATAATTTTCATAACTTACCGTTCTATTCTCATCAGATTAATAATCACCATTATACCTGTAATTATTTAATTGTCACTATTAAAAAAACAAATAATCCAATTGCTGCCGCTACTTGGCCAATAACCCAAAATCTCATAGTCACTTTAGTTTCAGGCCAACCAATAGCTTCAAAATGATGGTGTATTGGCGAAGATAAAAAAACTTTCTTTCCATGACGTAATTTTTTAGATAATCGATTAATAATAACTGAACCCGTTTCAGCTACATAAATAATACCTATAATTGGTAAAACATAAATTGTATTGGTTTGCATAGCTATAATTCCCAAAGCTACACCTAAAGCAAAAGCCCCTGAATCACCCATATAAAATCTAGCTGGAAAAATATTAAACCAAGTGTAACCAAGTAAAGCCCCAACCACAATAAAACAAAAAATAGCCAAGAAATATTGATGCTCAACAACACAAATTATACTATAAGCCGCAAAGGAAGTTGTTAATAAACCACCAACCAAACCATCTAAACCATCAGTAATATTAACTGAATTAGCTGTTGCCACAACGATAAACCAAAAAACTGGTATGATCAAAAAACCTAAAGGAATATTACCAACAAATGGTAAATAAATCGTATGAATATGCATTACAAAATAAAACCAACTACCAGTTAATAAGGCCACTAGACTATACAAAGCAAATTTTAATTTAGAACTCATTCCAGCTACCCCACCATGACTTTTAATATTCATAGCATCATCAACTAACCCAATTAAACCAGCCAAAATTAAACCAGCCAACGGCAACCAGGTTTGATGTTTATTTAAATCATAAATTATAACAATAGCTGAAATAACGATTATAAAAACCATCCCAGCCATAGTTGGAATATTTCTCTTATGTTTTTCAGCGTGTAATTTATTATAAACAGTCGCCTCACCTCCAGACCAAGCTGTTGTTCTTTGTTTTTTCCACCAATGATATTGATAAGCAAAATAAGTATAAATTGGAGTAATAAGCATGTATACAAAAAAACTCAAAAAAGCTAAAAGCAATAAACGAATCAAAAAATGAAAAGTTACCGCTAGATGAAAAGTTATATTCATGATTAATACACCTAATTATAACAAATTAAAAACTAATTTGTGACGGCCCACACAAAAAGTGTAGGCCGTAAAATTGATTGAGCTATAAAACTCTTACGTTAACTTTATAGACTCGGGAGTTACTTTTGACTTGAATAGGCATTTTAACCCCTTTCTTTGTTTTAATTTTTATTTTTTAAATACGACTCGTAATTTAGCACTACGAGATCGCGGATTATTAACTAATTCTGTTTGATTAACGACCACCGGTTTTTTATTAACTAAAATAGCTTGACTATCAAAATAAGGTCCAGCTATTTCTTGAAAAAATCTTTTAACAATTCTATCTTCTAAACTATGAAATGTAATAACTGCCAATCTTCCAGTTGAATTTAATAATTCAAACCAAATTGGTAGACTTAATTTTAATTGATTCAATTCATCATTAACTTCTACTCTAATGGCTTGAAAAGTTTTAGTGGCTGGATGAATCTTATGATAGCCTGGCCAAACTTTTTGACAAATTTGAGCCAATTCATAAGTTGAATGAATTGGACGATTCTTGACAATTAAACTGGCAACTAAAGTAGCTTTTGGTTCTTCGCCGTAATCTTTCAAAATTTTTTGTAAAGATTGTTGAGAATAATTATTAACCACTTTAAAGGCGTTGAGTTCTTGATTAGAATCCATCCTCATGTCTAGGTTAGAATCACTTAAAAAAGAAAAACCTCTTTTAGGATCATTAATGTGCTGTGACGACATACCCAAATCAGCTAAAATAATATCAAATTTTTTTTGTTGATCATTTAGTTGTTGTGAAGCTGATAAAAAATCTAACTTCATTATTTGAACTTTTTGATTTTTATATTTTTGTTTTAAATATTTAAATGCCACTGGATCTCTATCTACTAAAACACTTGATTGATAGTTTTTAGTGATTTGCATAATCATTGATGCATGACCACCGTATCCAGCTGTTAAATCTAAATAACTCTCATTTTTTTGGGGATTAATTAGATTTAAAACTTCTTCTTTTAAAACTGCAACATGATATTTTTCCATGATGGGTATATTTTGCTTGTTTGTTTTTATTTTTGCAAGGTCACCTAATCAGCAGCCAACTTTTTGTTTTATATTTTTGTTTTTGTAATTAAGTTCAAATCGTATGTACAGAAGATAAAAAAAAGATTTTAAAAATCTTATAACTTCTAACTTTAAGAACTTAAAAAGAGACTTGTGAGGTGGAGTTTTGGGAGGTGTTTTTAAACAATGAACCAGAGTAGTTTTGAGTGCAACTCTTAAACACTTGTTGACTGCCGATTAGCTAACCTCGATCCTTGAGTTTGGTTAATCAATGTTAAAGTTCATGACGTTTTTGGCATTAAACGCCAATATAAACCTGCCCTAACAGCTATAACGTCTTTATTTAAATTGGCGTAATCTAAAAGGTGTTGATCAATAGATAATCTACCTTGTTTATTATCTATCTTCCCTTCTATCTTGCCCATTCTAAACTTAACGTTTAGATCAGCTGTAGCTTCATTTAAAATATCTCCCTTTAAAGCTGGTTCAACTTGTTGATCCCAAACTTCCTTAGAATATAAATGAAGATATTTGTTAAATCCTTGAGTTATAACAAAACCAGACTGAAATTCAGATCGCAATTCAACGGGTATTGATAACCGTCTTTTATCGTCTAATCTCCTTTCAAAATAATCCATTATAACTCTTTTCAGTGGTTTTTATTTTTTATGAGTACTTAGTTACCCACTTTTTTCCACTAATTTGACTATACAACCCACTGCCACCCACGGCAACAATAAACTCTTTAAAAAGTGGTGTTTATTACACTGGTTTTCCACAGATATAATAAATTGTGGAAAACTAAACTTGAGTTTTCTTTGAACGATGTTCTCTATAAGCCAATTTTTGCTTATATTTATCTAACCTAACAATATATTCTTCAAACGGTTTTAATAAAGTTGATGATTTCCAATTAGGAGTCATAAGATTTTTTAATTTATTAATTTGAATTAAGTATTCTATTAAACTATAAAAATCACCATCACCTGACACAATAACAGCTTGATTAAAATTATTAAGTTCTTTCATAACTTGTAAAACTAAATCTGCATCTATATTACCTTTAATATTTTGCTTATTGATGGTTAATTCATGAGTTTGATTATTATTTTGTTCTTCTTCGGTTATTTTAATATCTATAGTAGGTTTTAAAACTACTAAATAACCAAGTTCATGCATATACTCATAAAGATTTTCATTAGCCTCAATATAACCTATAAACATATAGGCCTTCTCTACTCCATAATCATTAGTTAAAAATCGTCGAAATTTCCGCCAATCAATTTTAAAACCCGCATTTTGAACGCCTAAATTTAAATTTTGACTATCTATAAAAGCGTAATTATTATTTTTTATCATTATCCATTATTCTACACCTAAAAGATTCTAAAAAACACCTCGATAAGAATATAAGGCTAAAATAATTTTAAAAATTAAACAACTTCAATACGGTGATACTCTATCTAAAAGTTTAGTTTGATACTAACGCTGATAAACTAGCCAGTGGATCCATAATATGGTGGACAGCCACATACTTTCTTAGAAAAGGCGTAAATAAAGTTTGTACTTTATCTAATGATAAATTAAGTTGATCGGCAATGTTTTGGTCAGTTAAAACAGTTTCAAGGTTATATTTAATTCTATTTAAACCACTAATAGGATCGGTCAAATTATGAACAATTAAATATTTCACCATAAAGGGTGTAAAAATCTTATTCCATTCCTGTTGTTTTTCTTGTGATATATTGTTATCTCGATACCATTGTTGAATAATTTTACCGTCAAACCAATTTTGGATAAAGCTTGGGCTCCAATTAGCTAATAGCCTAGCTAAATTTTTTTGATCACTCGGTTTATTAAAATCAAAATATTGTTTTTCGCTCCCAAAACTCATAACCGCTGAAGCTGTTTCGGTCACAAAATTATTTAAAAAGTTTGGCCTTTTTTTTCATCGACCAAAAACAATAAATGATTACGAAACCGACTTAATTCCCACTGATAAAAAACTTGGGTTGTTATCTTGCTAACATTTTCAAATGCTGTTTGATCTATAAAACCAAATATAGCTTCTTGGTCACTACGTGCCCTAATGTCGTTCTTAGATAAAATATTAACCACTAATTCGGGTAAAAGATTTAAATGATCATCCAGCCTGTTGAGATCTTTTACCGTTCTTTCTAGTTAAACGGCATAAAGACACTACACTAATATAGTTTTCATTAAATTCAGATTGATTATCTGATGGATAGCCAAACAATTGATCATGATAGTAATGTCGGTCGTTAATTAAACTATTCAAATGATCGACTTGATCAAACTCTAAAGACATTATTAAATTATACAATATACTTAATAATTTTCAACTTAGCCAACCTATGAATCACAATACCCTCACCAAACAAGATAAAGATGCTAAAATTTTTACTAAAAGAAAGAAAGAAAGAAAGAAAAGCATGCAACTTTTACGTACCTCATCATATAACAAATTTAGTGACTGTGATAAGTAATTTTTATTCAAACTGATTGTTAATTACAACAATAAAAAATTATTAAAATATTTCTTGAATTATTAATTATAGATCAACCTAAACCGTTAAACACATATTCGGTTTAATTCTACTATCAAAAATCATGAAATTATTATTCATCTAATGTTTGTTAATTTAATAAATTATTTTTTTGTTTTTAATAATTCTTTAAACTAATTGTATTTTTATAGGTAAATCAGCATATGAATTTACCAGATCTTGATCAAGTGTTACAAAAGCATCACAACCGGCTCTAATGGCGATCGCTAACTGTAAAGCATCTTCAAAATCTTTTTTATATTCATTTTTTTTAGCCCATTTATAATCGGCTGAGGTTAAAGATAATAAAATATTTTGATCAATTATTTCATTTAAATAAGTTTCATTTGCCTTTTCTTTTCGACCAAAATACATTATTAAATGTACGCTTAACATAGATATGGCGGTCACGTCATCTAATTTTTCTAAGAAATTTCTTACCTGTTGAAATTTTGCTCTATCATTTAATATAATTTCAAGGATAATATTTGTATCAAGAAATACCATACTTTTTGGCCATGTCTTGACTATAAATTTCTTTATAATTTTTTTTAGGATTTATTTTAACTTTTACACTATTTCTAGCAAGTTCAGCATATTCTAACATTAACTTGGTGCTTTTATTTTGTTGTTGAATTGACAAATCAGCACTTTTAACCTTAGCAAAGGGTTTTGAATGATAAATTACTGTTAAAGTTTTACCTTGATTAATTTGTTTCAAAAAACCAACAGGATCTCTACGAACTTCTTGAAGACTAATTGTTTGGTCTTTATTCATAACTTTAATATTACTAATAAATCACTAATAAATCAAGTAACAGTTATTTGCTTGTATAGTACTACAGTACTGACATCAACAATGATCAATTTACTAAATTTTTAAGTACATTGAAAATTCCGAACAGAAGTAAATATAAAATTCAATCAAAAAACATCACATTTTACAACCTCAACTTCTTGCATTCCATCTAGAAGCGTAACTTTCTCGAAATGAAATATATAAAATATTATTAATAGATCATATAACAAACATAAAACAGAGTGAATCCAAATTTTTTAACAGATATAAATTTGTAAATAATTAATGACAATGTCTTGATATGAGAATAACCAAACTAAATCTAATCAATTATTTTCGAAATATCACAGTTGACTTCATTGACATAACTCTAGATGCCGCTACTAATTTAGATACAATTAAGCTTAATAAGTTACTTAAGCTTAATACTACTTACCTACTTAACAATAATTATGTAGTTGAGGAAGATTTATTATAATGTTTAAATCTAATAACAGCATGTTGTCTTTCTTCTCTTTTCTGTTTCTTCTAATTTTTGAATTAATAGTAACTTTCATTAATTCAAGTTGTCTTTGGCCCTCCAAAAAAACTTTTACAATCTTAATCAAACAATATATCGGAAAAATTATTTGGGTTGATTACACTAAACTTGTAATTCGGGTACATCCTACTAAAAGCTAGTGGTAAGCGAACAGTTTTCTTGATATTCAGCCTGCATTCATAAGCCCTAAGTAAATCAGACTCCTCTTCAATAATATCAATTTCACGCTGATCATTGTTTCGCCAATAATAAGATCTAACGTGCCGTT
>JAJZWG010000031.1 GCA_021846795.1 bacterium | reverse complement strand
AATTTATCCAGATTTATTTGGTCAAAAAAATGTTTAAAGTTAATGACGAAGTTTTTCAAGATTTGATTGATCAATCGTTTGATGAATTAAAAAATCAAAAAAAAATAGATAAAGTGGAAAATTTAGCTATTATTTATGAAAATTTTCCATCTAATCAACAACGTCTTGAGCTAAAGCTTAGAAATGATCAAACATTATTAGGACTTTATGAGGGCGTGCCTTTACCAAAAAGACAAGGGCAAGTAGTTTTATTACCAAGTAAAATTACGATTTTTAAAGGACCGATGGAATTAAAAGCTAATAGTTTAGCTGATTTAAAAGAAATGATCAAACATACGCTTTGGCACGAACTGGCTCATTATTATGGTCTTGATCACCCATCAATTTATAAATTAGAACAATAAGTTTGATAGAATAAGTAAAATGAATAGAACTATTATTTTTGATTTTGACGGAACCATTGTTGATAGTTTTAATTTAGCTTTAGACATTGCTTATCAATTAACTAAAAATCCTAATTTAATTGATCCCAAACGAGTAAGTCAATTAAGAACTATGAGTCTTTTTAAAGCGGCTCATGAATTAAATATTCCACGTCGTAGTTGGCCAGTTTTATTATTTAAAGGTAAAAAAATTATGACTGATCGATTGTTGGAAATTCAAATTTTTCCTGGGTTAGCTAAATTAATAGAGGATTTAGCTCGAGCTGGTTTTAAATTGTATGTAGTTAGTTCAAATTCTAAAAAAAATATTAATAAGATTTTAGAAAAAGATAATTTGAGTCAATATTTTGAAAATATTTATGGTGGAATTGGCTTGTTAGGTAAAGCTAAAATTTTAAAAATTATTATGAAACAAAAACATCTTCAACAAAAAGATGTGTTATATATTGGTGATGAAGTTCGCGATATTGATGCTTCCAATAAAGTTAAAATTAAATCAATTGCAGTAACATGGGGATATATGTCAAAAGATTTATTAGTTGATCGTCAACCGTGGATGCTAGTTGAAAATGTTGAACAATTAAAAAAAGCGATTTTAATTTGGCAAAATAATTAATGTCTCAAATTGAAATAGTGGTGATTGATAAATTAGTTTATGGTGGTCAAGGTATGGCTTGTCTAACTTCTGGTCAAAAAGTTTTTGTTTATGGAGTTTTACCTAACGAAGAAGTTAAAATTAAAGTCGTTAAACAATTAGCTGATTATTGCTTAGCTGAATTAATTGAGGTGATTAAACCATCTATATTCCGAATTCAAGCTTTAGACGATAATTATTTATCAACTAGTCCATGGCAAATTTTAGATTATGATTACGAAGATCAAATGAAAGTGGCCATTATTAATGAATTAATCAGTAAATATAAATTTTTACCATTAGTAAAATCAATTACTAGTAATCAGCAGTTTTATTATTATCGCAATAAAATGGAATTTTCTTTTTTTGGTGATGAAGTTGGTCTACATTTAGCTTTACATAAAAGAGGTTCTCACATTAAAGAAATTGTTAAGAAAGTTTCTATCGCTGATGATATTATCATGCAATCGGCCCAACAAATTGTTCAACAGTTAGAATCTTGTCAAGTTAGGGCAGGTGATTTAAAAAGTTTAATTATTAGAGTTGATCAAAACCAGCAAATTAGTTTAGCATTATTTGTTAAAAAAAAATTAAATTTAACTCTTAAATTAGTTGATAAAATAAAATCTATTAGAGTTTTTTTATCAGATCAGAGAAGTCCAGCTTCAATTATTTCACAAGAGCTTTTTCAAATTGGTCAAGATGTTTTAGAAGATAGTTTGTTAACTTCAGAAAAATTTGTTTATTCGGTTTTATCTTTTTTTCAGGTTAACTTAAATCTTTATCGACAAACATTACAAGATATGATGACATTTGTTAATAATGATCAATTAATTGATTATTATTGTGGTGTTGGATCAATTGGTTTAAGTTTATCTCGTCAAATTAATTGTTTAATTGACAACAATCAGTTTAATATTGAGTTTGCTAAATTAAATGTTAAAAATTTTAATTCTCAAGCTCAAACAATTTTAGCTAATTCTAATCAAAGTCTTTGGTTAATTAAAGATATTAATTCGGTTATTGTCGATCCACCTAGAAGTGGTTTAGATAATAAATTTCTTGACCATCTAAAAACTGTTAAACCTCAAAAAATTTTTTATTTAAGTTGTAATCCAGTAACTCAATTTAGAGATGTTGAAAGATTAATTGATAGTTATCAAATTGATGAGTTTAAAATATATAATTTTTTTCCTAGAACTGCCCATATTGAAAGTTTAATGATTTTGAGTCGATTGAAGGGTCTAGTATAATTAATAAATGATTGATATTAAATTTTTAAGAGATAATCCTAATTTAGTTAAATTAAAGTCTGAACAAAAGGGTTATAAAGTTGATATTGATAAAATTTTAGAACTTGACCGGCAGAGAAGAGAATTAATTGTTGAGGTTGATGATTTAAGACAACAGAGAAATGATTTATCTAAATCAAAATTAGCTAAAGATCTTCAACAAGCAACCATTGATTCGGTGAAAACAATTAAACATAGTTTAAACCTTAAAACCGAACAATTGAATCATATTAGTCAACAATTTGAAGATTACTTACGGCAAGTACCCAATTTAGCTTTAGATAATGTGCCAATTGGTCGAACTGAAAACGATAATGTAGTTGTTAAACAAGTTGGTCATTTGCCAGAATTTTCATTTCAGCCACGGCCTCATTATATTTTAGCCGAGAATTTAGGATTAATCGATAATAAAAGAGCGACTAAAATAAGTGGTAGTCGGTTTGCCTATATTAAAGCTGATCTAGTTAAACTTCAATTTGCTTTAATTAATTTTGTTTTTAGTTCATTAAGTGATCAACAGGTTATTGATAAAATTATTAAGGATAATCATTTACAGACGGATAATAAACCCTTTACGCCAATTTTACCTCCGGCATTATTAAAAACTGAACCTTATTTAGCTAGTTCAAGATTAGACGAAGAAAATGTAACTTATAAGATTGCTCAGGATGATTTATGGTTAAATGCTAGCGCTGAACATACGCTTTGCACTATGTATTGGAATGAAGTGTTAGATTTGAAAGATTTGCCAATTCGTTATATTGGCTATTCGACTAGTTTTCGAAGAGAAGCTGGTACTTATGGTAAGGACATGGAAGGTATATTTCGATTACATCAATTTGATAAATTGGAAATGGAAGTTTTTTCAACCCCTGAAGACGGTTGGAATGAGCATTTATTATTAGTGGCTATTCAAGAATATTTAGTTGGTAGCTTGGCTTTACCTTATCAGGTTTTACAAAAATGTACGATAGATATTGGTAAGCCCAATGCTCAAGGAGTTGATATTGAAACTTATTTACCTGGTCAAGCTAAATATCGTGAAACTCATTCAGCTGATTATATGACTGATTATCAAAGTCGTGATTTAAAGATAAGATTTAAAGACAATAATCAAATTAGATTGGTGCATACGAATGATGCCACAGCTTTTGCTTTAAGTCGAATCTTAATTGCAATTATTGAAAATTATCAAACCGCCGAAGGTCGAATTATGATTCCTAAAATTTTACAACCATTTATGAATCAAGAAATTATTTAATGGATTATTTAGAAAATTACTATCATGAAACAGGTTTATTAATAAAAAAAAGGAGTAGTTTAAATGATTAAAAATATGACAATTAAGGCTATTCATGTTGATTTAGACGATAATTTAAAAAAATATATTAATAAAAAAATTGGTCGGTTAGATAAATATTTAAAATCAGATTTAAAAAATAAATTAATCGCGGAAGTATATTTAAAGGAATCAAAAAATAAAGATAGAAATAATTGTTATTTTGAGGTTAATTTAATTTTTCCGAATGAAAAAATAACAGCTGAAGAGAGTACTTTAAACATGTATGCAGCGGTTGATATTGTAGAAGAAAAATTAAAACATCAATTAATTAAATATAATCAAAAACATCATTCAGTTAAATTTTATCGACATTTAATTAATAAATTTAAAAATAAACACATTAAGTCAATTAATAATTAACGATAGTCAATGCAAATTTAAATTTTTCGGGTTATAATAATTAAACTATCAAATATATAAAAGGTTGGTTAAGTGAATGAATAGTGTACTCAAAAGACTGTTGGGTGATCCTCAAGTTAAAACTATTAAAAGATTAAAAAAACGTGTTGAATTAGTTAATAGTTTAGAAAAAAAATATTCTAAAATGTCGGAGACTGTTTTAAAAAAACAGCCAGATATTTTAAGAAAGCGCTTAGTTAAAGAATCATTAGATGCCATTTTACCAGATGCTTTTGCTTTAGTTCGAGAAGTTTCTTATCGAATTCTTAAGCAGCGGCATTTTGATGTTCAGTTAATAGCTGGTATGTGTTTGCATGAAGGGGCTATCGCTGAAATGAAGACTGGTGAAGGAAAGACTTTAGTTGCTACAGCACCGGTTTTTTTGAATGCTTTGACCGGTAAAGGTGTTCACGTTGTTACGGTTAATGAATATTTAGCTCAAAGAGATGCTGGTTGGATGGGCCAAATTTACGCTTTTTTAGGTTTATCGACTAGTGTTATTATTGCGGATAATAGTTATATTTATGATGAAAATTTTACTAATAATGCTCATCAAGATGAGAGATTTCGACATTTAAGACCAATTAGTCGTCAAGAAGCCTATGCTGCCGATATTACTTATGGTGTTAATAGTGAATTTGGCTTTGATTATTTAAGAGATAATGGTGTTCAAGATAAAGAAGACTTAGTTCAACGTGATTTAAATTTTGCGATTGTCGATGAAGTTGATTCAATTTTAATTGATGAAGCTCGAACTCCTTTAATTATTTCGGCACCTAGCATTACTTCAGCTAGTATGTATGAACAATACGCTAAAATTGTTAAACAACTTAAAAAAGATGTTCATTATGAAACTGATGAAAAAAGAAAATCAGTTACTTTAACTGAGGCTGGTGTTGATAAAATTGAAAAAATTTTGTCGATTAAAAATCTCTATGATTCTAGTAATATTAAAATTATTTATCACTTACAGCAAGCTTTAAGGGCTCAATCATTATTTCATCGAGATAAAAATTATGTCGTTACTAAGGATGGTGAAATTGTTATTGTTGATGAATTTACTGGTCGTTTATTGGCCGGCAGAAGATATAACGAAGGTCTTCATCAAGCCTTAGAAGCTAAAGAAAATGTTACGGTTAATACTGAGAGTATTACATTAGCGTCAATTTCGTTTCAAAATTATTTTCGACTATATAATAAATTGTCGGGTATGACGGGAACAGCTTTAACGGAAAGCGAAGAATTTCATCAAATTTATAAATTAAATGTTATTGAAATTCCAACTAATAAAAAGATTATTCGAATCGATAAACCAGATCGAATTTATCGATCAGAAAATGCTAAATTTAAAGCTATTGTTGAAGAAGTTAAAGCACTACACACTAAAGGTCAACCAGTTTTAATTGGTACTGTATCAGTTGAAAAGAATGAAAAATTAGCTAATTTATTAACTAGATCAAAAATACCTTTTAGTGTTTTAAATGCAAAAAATAATGAAAAAGAGGCTTTAATTATTGCTAAAGCTGGTCAAAAGGGAGCTGTCACCCTGGCTACCAATATTGCTGGACGAGGTACTGATATTGTTTTAGATGATGAAGCTAAATCTTTAGGTGGTTTATTTGTTTTGGGTAGTGAAAGGCATGAATCAAGGCGGATTGATAATCAGTTAAGGGGACGTTCTGGTCGTCAGGGTGATCCTGGAGTCACTCAGTTTTTTGTTAGTACTGAAGATGATTTAATGCGAATTTTTGGTGGCGAAAGAATTGCTGCTTTAATGAATCGATTGAATGTAAATGAAGATATGCCGATCGAAAATAGAATTATATCAAGAAGTTTAGAGAGTGCTCAGAAAAAAGTTGAAGGTTTTAATTTTGATCAACGAAAAAGTGTTGTTCAGTATGATGATATTATGAATCGACACCGTAAGGCAGTTTATTCAATGCGTCGTGAAATTTTATTTTCTGATAACATTTCAAAAAGAATTAAAATTTTTATTGAAGAAAATGTTCATCAAATGGTTCAATCTTTAATGAAAGAAACTGATAAGTTAGAAGATGCCATTAGAGATATTTTTCCTTTTGATGTTGAGACTTTTGAAAGATTACTTGATAGTGATGTTGAGACTTTTGAAAAAAATTTGCTTAGCGAAGCTAAAGAATTATATGCATCTCGAGAGAAAGAATTTACCCCTGAAGTTTTACATAAAATGGAGAGAGATATTTTTATTCAATTTTTGGATCGACTATGGATGCAACATTTAGAAGACATGGATCACTTAAAGGAAGGTATTCATTGGATGAGTGTTGGTCAACAAGATCCATTGGTAGAGTATAGACGACAGGGACAAATTATTTTTGAAATGATGGAAAACAATTTACGTTATCAGGTCATTAAAGCTTTATTTAATTCTCAACCAATTACCCAAGATCAACTTAATGAATTAACGGCTACTGATTTAACTAAAGCTCTTAGTCAGTCAAGTTCTAATACTGATATGATTAATGATAGTCAGGCAGAATTTCTAGATAATAATTTCGAAACTAAAAAAGTTGAAGTTCAGCAAAAGAAAATTCAAAAAAATCAACAAAAAAATCATCGTAAATTAGAAAGAAAGAGAAAAACAATTGCTAAAAGGCGAAAAAAATAGCTCTAATGGAAGAAATAATTCATCAGATAGATGATTTAAAATTACAACTTCAAAAAGTTTTAAAAAAACTTAATTTGGAAAAACTAGATCAAGAATTAAGTCATTTAGAGACGATTAGTCAGCAAGCTGATTTTTGGTCTAATCCAATTGAGGCTCAATCAATTATGAGACGAATTGACGAAATTAAAAATCAGCTTCAAATTTGGCAAGATTTTCAAAATAATTTGAAGGATTTAGCCGAACTATCTCAGTTAAAGGATGATAGTTTATTAAATGAATTGAGTCGTAACTTAGTCATTAGTCAAAAACAATTTAATAAATTATCTCAACAATTAAGATTTAATCAACCATATGATGATCATGACGCTATTGTCAGTATTTTTGCTGGTGCTGGAGGTGTTGATGCTCAAGATTGGGCTTCAATGTTACTGCGTATGTATACAAGATTTTTTGAAATTAAAGGCTATCAATTTGATATTATTAGTCAAACTGTTGGTGATGAAGCTGGCATTAAAAGTGTTTCATTGGATGTTCAAGGTCAACAAATATATGGTAATTTAAGATCTGAAGATGGTGTTCATCGATTAATTAGATTAAGTCCATTCAATGCAGATCATTTAAGACAAACTAGTTTTGCAAAAGTTGAAGTAATGCCTAAAATTAGATTTAGTGATGAGTTAGATTTAAAAGATAAGGATTTAAGAATTGATGTTTTTAGAAGTGGTGGACATGGCGGTCAAAGTGTTAATACGACTGATTCGGCGGTTCGAATTACTCATTTGCCAACCGGTATAACAGTTTCAATGCAAAATGAAAGATCTCAACTACAAAATAAACAATTAGCTTTGGAAGTTATTAAAGCTCGTTTATTAAAATTAAAAATTGATCAACATGTTAAAAACCTTAATCAGATTAAAGGTGTTAATATTTCAGCTGAATGGGGTAATCAAATTCGTAATTATATTTTACACCCTTATAAGTTAATAAAAGATGTTAGAACTAAA
>JAJZWG010000030.1 GCA_021846795.1 bacterium | reverse complement strand
ATTAGACAATGTCTAGTTGCATTAAGTTCTAAACTAGAAATTAGACAATTATTTAATTATCGTTTTCAAACAGGATCACTGTCAGGACAATCATTAGGAAACATTATTTTAAGCGGATTGAGTTTACAATACGATAGCTTCTCAAAAGCTGTTGAGATAGCTTCTGAAATTCTACAAATTAAAGGCCGAGTTATTCCTGTTACACTTCAACAAAACCAACTCGTTTTATCTATTCAAAATAAAATTATTATTGGTGAACATAAAATTAATAATTATCATTTTAACAATCATCAACCTCAACTAACTTTAAAGCCCAAAAGTTCACTTAATCCAATAGCTAAAAACTCAATTTTAAATGCTAAATTTATTGTAATTGCACCCGGAAATATCTTTTGCTCTATTGTGCCAATTTTTTTAGTTGATCAAATTAAACAAACAATTCATCAATCTCAGGCAAAAATAATTCTTCTAATAAATTTAATGAATAATTTTAATCACACAAATAATTGGCACGTTCAAGATTATATTAATCAATTTCAATCACTAATTAAACCTAAAAAAATAGATTTTGTAGTTTATAATAACAATCTTCCCAGCAAACTAGTTTTAAAAAATTATGCTAAGGAAAATGAATTTCCAGTCCGAATTAATCAAAATGATTTTAAAAATAATCAAAATATTCAGCTTATTGCGACAGATTTATTATCTAACGAAATAACCATTCAAGATCCAGCTGATTTAATACCTCGAACACTTATCAGACATGACGGTCGTAAAGTTTTGAAAATCATCAAACCAATTATCGCTTTAGAAAGAAATAATTATAAAATATAATTAAATATTAATTAAATATATGTTAAAATATTAAAATGTTTGAACTGATGCCAGATTCATACTTATCAACTGACAAAAAAATTATCACCTCAGCTAAATTATTAATTTATGATAGTTATCAAAACAAATTTTTAGTAATTAAACGAGGTTTAAATCATCAACATAACCCTGGGTTATGGGAGTTGCCGGGTGGTAAAATTATCTTCCCCGAATTAATCAACATTGGTTTAAGTCGTGAAGTTATGGAAGAAACTGATTTATTAATTAATTTAGAAGATACGGAAATATTATCAATCAAATCAAGAAAAATTACTGATAAAAATTCTTCCTATAATGGTTTTATATTTGAATTAATGGCGGGATTTATTAATCAATCAATTAACCTTGAAAAAGTTCAACCATCAGATGAACATATTGATAAAAAACTTATAACAATTGATTATAATTGTCTCAAAGATCAAGACTTAACTTTAGATTCAAAATTGATCATTAATTATTTTCTAGACAATATTATAGAAACTAGTTAAAATTAAACATATCATAAAAAACAAAAAAATGCTCAAAAAAATTTCTATCACTAGCATAATATTAATGATTCTGTTTTTATTAATTATGCCCTTAAAAACTTATGCTACATCAGTTGGTACTATTTATATTTCTCCTTCTAATTTAAATCAAGAAAATGGTTCTATTTTTACAATAAGTTTAATGATCAATCCCGGTACTTCAGTCAACGCCGTTCAAGCCAATGTTAATTATAATCCTAATTATTTACAATATGTTTCAAACTCAATCAGTGGTTCTGCTTTTCCAACCTGCGTTCAAGATTCACCTCAAAGCACAGCTGTCATATTTTCTTGCACAATTTTATCTAGTTCGGTTAACAGCAACGCTGAGATTGCCACCATTACATTTAAAGCCATTAATAATGGATCAACTGCTCTAACTCTCAGTAATGCCAATGCAGCCAATAATGGTAGTTGGACTAATCCAGCTTCTTTAAATAGTTCAGTTAACATTTATACTCCTGCTCCTAAACCACAACCTAAACCATCAACCAATAATTCAGTTACTACTTCTAATCAAAATTACTCAACTACTAGTCAGTCAACACCTTCTTCGTCACCAGCTACAACCCCCAATCAAACTAAACCAAAAACTATCAAACCCAATATTTACATTAAATCTATTAATCAACAAATATCGGCCGATCAAATGAAAGTTATAATTTCCACTAATTTAGCTGCAAATGTTTTAATTAAATATGGCCTTAGTCCGATAAACTTAAATCAACAAATTTTAAACTCTAAAAATACTACGAATAATCAATTAAGCTTAACGAATTTATTACCCAACACAACCTATTATTATAAAATTTTTACTAGTTTGAACGGTCAAATTATTACTACCAGCCAATTAAACAGTTTTAAAACAAATGGATTAACAATTACTATTACTGTTTTAACAAAAAATTTTAAACCAATTGTAGGACAAAGTTTTTATCTTAACAATTTTAAAAATAAAGCTACTTCTAATCAAAACGGTCAAGTAATTTTTTACAATCAAAGTCCTGGCAATAATCAATTAATTTATTTTATTAACCACCAAGAAAACAAACAAGGTTTTTATGTGCCGACTGTTTATTTCAATAATCAATTAATTAATCAAAAAGTTATTATGGCTCTTCATCAATATCATTTAGCCGCTTTAAATCAATCTGATTTAGCTGGCTTAATAACTATTTTATTATTTATTATTGGAATTACCGCTAGATTAATTATTGGCCACAAACACCATCTACCCAAAACAACTAATGATTTATCTTTAAACAAATAGAACCAACTTCAATTTGACTAGCAGCAGTAGTATTCCAAGAAGGGCAATAATAACCAAGTTTTAAAGCTTTTTGACGCCAACGACTTGGCACGATTAAATTACCCGCATAAAGTGGTTTCGGTTTATTTTGAGACTTACTAAAATATAACCACCAACCAATAGCTAAAATAATAATTAAAACTATTAAACTAAAATAAATAATTTTTTTAGTTTTTTTCATTAATTATCCCCATATTCTTGAGCTAAAATACTTAAATCAAGTAAATTAACAACTCCATCACGATTAATATCGGCTCGACCTAAATTTGCACCACTCTGTCCATATTTTGCTGACAACAAACTTAAATCAAGTAAACCAACATGTCCATTCTGATTAATATCAGCTGGATAAGTTGCTCGAGCGGTTACTGTCATTGATGGACTAGATAATTCACCCTTATTATTATAAGCTACCACAAAATAATTATAATAATCGTTGAGAGTCAAACCAGTTGCAGCGTAACTTTCAGTGGTTACATTAGCCACTTTAACTCCATTCTGATAAACATAATATCCACTAATACCTGTAGTACTTTGCATTGACCAGGTTAAATCAATTAAATTTTGATTAATGTCATTAGCTACTAAGTTAGTTGGATTAAGTGGTAAAGTTTGGAAACCACCAATACCATTAGGTGAACCTAAACCACTTGGAGTATTAAAACCAATCGTAGCCGTGCAGTGTAATTGCCCAGCTGAAGTACAATCATTACCAGTAGTAATATTATGAAAATTAATGGCTGAATTATTAAGATAGAGGTTTTGAACTGGTGGCGAACTCGCACTAGCTATACCTGAAGATAATCCATAAATACCAGCTATAATTGGAGTCGCCAAAGACGTACCTCCAATTAAATACCAAGTACCATCTACATTAACTGCTTCACCGGTATTAGGATTAGCATCGGCTGAAATATCCCCAAAAGATCGATATTGTCCACAACCATTGGTTGACCAATCACTTAAACTCGTTTGCCAACTTGGTGCCGAATAATAATTTGAACAACCACCACCACTATCAATCCAAACACTCTCACTATTATAAGTATTATTAGAATTAAGATTAAGAGTAGTTCCAGCTACAGCTACCACTTGAGGAATATCGGCTGGCCAAGCTGCTCCGACCGAAACCGTACCACTATCTCCTGTAGCAGCTAAATCAGCAATATTGTTATATTGAAAATTAGCATCATAGCTCGGGTAGTCACTGCTAGCTCCCCAACTATTAGAAATTGCAACTGGATTAAAGCTTGAAGCTGTTAAATTAGCGGCTGATAAATCAGCAACACTGGCTGTATTAGCTTCTACTAATAATATTTTACAGGTTTGACAAATCATATGAGCGGTTTCAAGATCAAGTGCTATTTCGTCTGACCAACCAGCATCAGCCGGTAAATTAGCTGGGTTATTAGAACCAGTTTGATTAACAACTTCTAAACAACCATCAGTAGTGTTACATTGAGCTATACCAAAATATTGATCATAGTTATTCAATGATGTATTTAAACCACTAATTCCAGATGAAAAATTACCAGCATCAACAATTGCAATTGTTTGAGGACCAAAATTTTGAGGTGTCTGACAAACTGTAGCAACATTACCTCCTGGAGTACAAGGTAAATTATAAGCTGTATGAAACTGATCAGGTCCATAACCACCACTAGTAGCCGGAAAACCATTGAGTGGATGACCGTCTATATTGAGAGCAATTTCAGCTAAACAATGCCCATAACCAGCTTTATAATTATTGCAAACTGCTTTGTAGGGATGATTAACAACTGGCCGAAGACTTAGACCAAATTGTTGTAAAAGTTTTTGACCATGTAAATGATATTTATTATTAACTACCAATAAACTTCCAAAAACTAAACATAAAATTAATAAGCCGGATACAAGATGATGACGCTTTAAGTTTCGATACATATTTACTATTCATTGTAACAAAAAATATCGACTTTAATCTATCTATACAATGATCAATTAGCAAATTTACTACTTAAACTACCTCGTAATTTTGTCATAGTATAGTTCACGATAGCCCTCCAATATATTTATACTTAAACTTCTTATTTTTAATATGATAAGTACATGATCACCACTATGTCGATTATGCTCAATTTAATGAACTGAAACCAAATTAAAATTAACTGCTAAAAATTCATATACACACCCCTTCTAAAACTTTAATTATATTCTAAGAAGTGGCGTCTATGTATCCGAACCTAAATATATGATCTCAATTGTATCCTAAGAAGATAGAAATTTTGGCACAAATGAATATTGACGGTTGAACCCTATGGAAAGTAAATAGAACGTCTCAATAAGCATCTATGCAAAACGTTCGTATTGTTATTAATTTATTAGTTAATATTCATGTTTCGACCAAATTTTTACCAGAAAAATACAACTAGAGCGCTTTCCAAAATTATAATAATTACCCTATTTGGAAAGTACTCTTTACAAATATAGGTTTATTGATGTAGTAAAAACTATAATACATCGCGAGCAATATTTACAAATCTTACGTCAATTTAAGGACAAGAATGTCATTAAAGTTGCGGCCGGCGTACGCCGTTGTGGCAAATCAACTATTTTCGCAATGTTCCAAGAAGAGCTAAAAAAAACAGGAGTAAAAGTTATAGGCAAAAATAATGACACTGAAATAGACTTTGTAGTACAAACACATGCCGGCAATACAGAGTATTATCAAGTAGTCGAGACACTATTAGGTGAAGAGACACGCACAAGGGAAATCAAGTCGCTCAAAAATATTAGGGATCATTTTCCGAAATACATAATCACAATGGATAGTGGCGAGTATACTGACAGTGGTATTCGGCAAATTAACGCTCTAGACTGGCTACTAACGAAGGACAATTATCCACTCAGCCTCTAGCTTTATAAACATTACTACGAGCAAAAAACAAACTTCATATGAGAAGTCTATTTATGTGTGACTCACCTTACGCCATTCAACCGGCAACCTATTTTTTAAAGTTATAGACGGAGGTTTGTCACGAGTAGTTATGTTTTTATTTGTTATTTTTTTAAAATAAAATATGTCTGGATTAGACTTTAACTTATAGCCCCTTACAAAACAAAACTTCACATTTTTGTTAAACTAAATGAATAATAGAAAAATTAGTTATTTTATTAATAAATATACTAATTAAAAACTAATCTTTAAATCATTAATTAAACTATTAAACTGTTCGAGATAATAATTATCGACTGGTAAATCTTTTATTAATTGCAAAGAAATAATCTTTAAATTATCAATTAATTCTAAAACTCTTTGATAAGCCAATGAATTTAGAATTAGATTTTGTAATCTTTTTTGATCAATTTGATTAATTTTATTTTGACCCATTAAACTATCAATGAATTTCTTATTAGTAAGATTAACCTCATGATAAACTAGTGAAATAATATAAGTTTTTTTATTATCACGAATATCATTAAAGACTGGTTTACCCATAATCAATTCAGTTGAAAATAAATTATTTAAATCATCAATTAATTGATAAATTCGACCTAAATTAAGGCTAATTTTCTTTAATAAAGATTCATTAATATTTTTTTTAGCTACAATACTAGCCAATTTAATTGGAAAATAGAAACTATACATAGCCGTTTTATAATCAATTATTTTCAAAGCTTGTCGATGATTATATTTTTTAAAAAAAGTTTCCATATCCATCAATTCACCACCTCCAACTAAAAATATATCTTTTTGTAAAGTTTTTAATAATTGAATCTTTATAGCAGAATTCAAATCACAATTTAAAATTAAATCATAACTGCCTGATAATAATAAGTCACCACCCAATAGCGCAGCTGAATTTCCTAAGTGATAAGCATTCACAGGATTTTTTAATTTATATTGCTCAATTTTATTAGCGGCTAAATTAAGTTTAGAATGTCGAATAAAATCCCGATCTATAATGTCGTCATGAATCAATAAAGCTGCATGTAAAATTTCTTGAGATAATGCAATATCAAGTACATCTTGTAATTGTTGACCCCCAAACGATAAATAACTTAAAATCAATAGATAAGATCTAGTCCTTTTACCTCCATCTAAGACATAATTATGAATATCTTGCCAAAATAATGAATAGCTATTATCGATTTTTCTAGCTAGATGAATTTGTAATTTTAAATAATCGTCTAAAGCTTGATTTATCTCAACTAAAATTTTTGATTTATTGATAGACATTTAATAATTTTTTCATTATAGTATATATTTTACACAACTCAACAAAGACATGATAGACAAATCACCAACATTCAATCAATCACCTTCCTATTGGTTTAAGAACCTATTACTTAATAGATTTTCACAACAACTTATTAAACTTTATCCCACTCAAGGTCAAATAAATTTATCTGAATTATATCAAATTCAAAAAAATCAACTTGATCCCTCTAGATTAATTAATAATATCTACATTTTCTATGAAGACATTATTAATCAAAAAAAATTAGATCTTATTGCAAATTTTCCTGAAACTAAAAAAAATTTTTATTTAGAAGGTCTAATAGAACAATCTGGATCAACTCACTTAATTAATCAAAATAAAGGTTCGGTTAATCTTAAAGATTTATATTTTATATACAGTTCAGTTAAAAAAATTAAGCATTTTCAATTAAAAGATCACACCCAATGAACGAAAAAATATTTATCAATAATAAAAAACCCAACCAATTTATTAACAATATTGGTAAAAAATGGTTATCTCGGCTTAATCAAAGTTTTGTTAACGATTTCGAATACAATGACGATGAAATTGAATTTCAACTAGAAAAAATTAATCAAGCCTTTTTACTTAATTTTAATCATTATCAAAATCAAGCTCAATATGAATTACTAGTTGGCTCCGATTACCGAAAAAATATATATTTCGTGGGTAAAATTATTAGTCGAATCATAGATTATGATGAAATTATCATGATTAGCTCTGAAACACCTAATCTAACTAATGGTGTTTGGCCTTATATAAATTTCTCAATAGTTACTAAAAAAACTAAACAAATTATTGATAAAGAAGCTAAACTCTGGCTTTAATAATGTAATAATTTTGATTATATATACTAGCTTTTATTTTTTTAAAACCCGCTTGCTGAATGATAGCCGAAGCAAACTCTAAACTAAATCTAATTTCTTTTGGTGGGCCGAAATCTATAACTCCATCAGTTCGAAAATCATAATCAATCAATAAGGT
>JAJZWG010000029.1 GCA_021846795.1 bacterium | reverse complement strand
AAAATAAAAACCAAACCTAAAAAATTTTTCTTCACCGACCTGTAGCTTATCTCGCATCTCTTCGGCGTCTAGAATAGCAGCTTGTTTAGCTGGATCTCGAACTCTGCCCTTTTCATTGTCGATTTGAATACCGGCTTCTAATTGAGTAACTTTTTTTCTTAAATTATTCATCACTAATTGGCTATCAACCGGATAAATATAAATTGACATATCCATTATTTCATCAAGATTAATCA
Source organism: bacterium (assembly GCA_021846795.1). Taxonomy (GTDB): domain Bacteria; phylum Patescibacteriota; class Saccharimonadia; order Saccharimonadales; family UBA4665; genus JAJZWG01. The sequence continues at coordinate 7,768 of JAJZWG010000029.1, read as the reverse complement.
TACCACTTAACCAACCAGTGAAAATTTGTCGAGGATAACCATAAACATAGTAAGTTCGGGCAAACCTAGTACCTAGTTGAAAATAACTACTATAAAACTCAATTGAACTGGGAGCTATAAAGTCTCTTAGTGCTGTTACACCTTTTTGAAAAGCAGCTACAATTTCATGTTGTTCACGACTTTGTTGTTGCTGAGCTAAAATGATGGGACTAGTCTTTTTTTTAAACATTTTAAGCCTTTAGTTTTCTAACTCTCTTTGTAAATGGGGTTGAATTGTACTGCCATCCCCTTTTGAAACTATATCAGCGGTTAAATCATTAAAACTAATTAATTGTTGTCGAGTAGAGGTATCGGGGTTATAAATATCATAATAAAGTTCAATTAGTTCTTGGGTGTCAAGAGGAATTGATTGAATGTTGCACTGCATTAACCCACCAACTACTGCTTGAACCCGATTTTTTAATTCGGTTTTAGCTTTTTGGAGCTCTTGATCATTAATAGTTATTTTTTTATCTGGATTTTTTGAGAATAATTTTACTAAACCACTAAATAAATTAACACTTTGAGAAAAAGCTTTTTGAACCGAAATGTTTTCTAATGGAAAATAAGGCACGACAATATAAAATAGTTTATCCATTAAATTAATTTGAGCACTTATATCTTCTATATAATCTAAATAACTACCCATTAAATTAGCTAGTAACATATTATCGTGTTCTAATCTTATTTTATCTAATTTATCAATATAAGGTTTGAGATCAATTTTTTGTGAATGAATAAAAATTTGAACTGGAAAATATAAAGAGTTTAAAAATCCTTGATAGGCAAATTCGACTGCTTCTTGTTCTTCTTGGCTCATTAAATCAAAGTTAATACTTTTAACCATAATGACCGATCGGAAAGAGCCGTCATTCATGATAACAATACCATCTCTAATTTCAGCAATTTCAAGACTGTTTTGGGTGCTATTAGGGTTTGATTGATTAACTGTTTGATTGTTTGTTGCAGCAGTTAAAGCTGGTTGAGGATTTAATAGAGAGTTATTAGGTGAAACGGTTTGACTAGATTGATTAATTTGTTCTTGAGGATTCATGGCCCACCTTAATGTAACGAGATTACAACTTCATCATCATTTTGATTAATTAATTTATTAGCCTCTTTAGATATAGTTTCTAAACTTAAATCATTTTGTTGAGACAGATTCATTATAACAGGGTTTGGTTGAGGTGTCATTACTGGTTGAGACAATTGTTGAGCAGTTGTTTGATGGTTAGTATTGTCTTCATTGGGTGGTTGAGTTTCTTGAATTTCATGAAGATGAGAAATTGATGATTTTTTTTGTTGAAGTTGATTTTTAAGGGCGTCACTCAATTCTTTTTCTTGATTATTGATAAGATTTGTTTCAAGAGGAGCTTGAGTTTCGTCGGCTGTAGAAATTATTTTCATTAATCTTTCTTTGTTGGTTCGTTCTTTTTGATTAATAATATTTGATATTTGACTGGCAATTGGACTATTTTCTTCATCTAAAATATCTGGTTGATTAACATAAATATCAATGTTTTGGTCTTGATGGGTGCGACCAACATCATTGATTAGTCGATCGTCTGGATTATTATTAGCTTCAAGACGATTATAATTTGCCAAAGACCACCCTCTTGTATCCATGGTTTGAGATAAAAATTTTAGATGACTTTTTATTTCTTGATGGTCAAAATTTTTAGTCAATTGTTGTTCGATCTTTTTTGGTGCAGTAATAATTACTAGTTCTTTTAAGCCTGACTGATTCCAAATCCTTTTTCTTGGTTTAAATAAAAATTTTAAAACAGCTAAAGTCCAAATCTCGGTAGGTTGATTTTTATTTAAAGGTAAAGCCATAAAACCAAAAAATAAAACAGGTGGTAAAAACAAAATTAACAAAAAAGAAGCGCCTTTTGTTAGGCTTAAAAAAGAAAAATAAGCAAAAGTTATAGCTATTAATAAATAAGCGAACTGACGAAAAGAAAAAGGACCTAGAATATGATCTTCTGCTTCGATATCTTGAATTACTTTGTAAGATGCCATAATTTAATTTTAACAGATTTTAACTTTTAACGTTGTCCAGGCATAAAACTTCTCAGACCATCGTTTAGTTGATCTTTATTGAAGGCTTGAGTAGCTGTATTTTGTTGAGGGCCTTGTTTGACTGCACGAACCAAGTAATCGTCAATACTATTTATTGTTATTGGATTTCCATTGGGTCCAAGAATTGTGTTAGGCGTAGCTCTTGTATTTTTAAATTGATTAACAATGTTAGCACTTTCACTTGTTCCGCTGTGTAAGTTGGTGATTTCTTTTATGTTACGGGCAGCTTGAATTTTTGCATCTGGATTACTGTTTGGATCGGTGAGAGTTTGATTAAAACCATTCAAATATCTTTGAACTGATTTTGGTTGAAGTGAGCTAACTTGACTAACATCCAATTTTTTATAACTTTCTAAGTAACTTGCATCTGAAATAGCCCCAACACCACTTTGTCTGGCGTTAAAACTGAAATCATTCATTATTGCTGTAGAATGTTCTGGATTGTTGATTGACGTTGCGTTAGCTGAAGCTTTAACAAGACTATAAGCAGCCCCCTCTCCATTAAGAGAATCATAATCTTGAAAACCTTTTAATCTAGCTTTTTGTTTAGCAAACATACCAATAGCGGCTTGAGTTCTTAGATTGTTGAATCCACCAGTAGATTTAATAGTTCCGATAGCAGATTCAGTTTCATCTGCGTTAAGACCTAATTGTTGAGCTATTCTTCTGGCTCCGGCCTCTGTACCACCACTTAAAGCTAATAAACCAACAGCATTATCGTTTAAGCTAAGTTGTTGAAATTCTGGGTCTTTTTCTTGGAGTTCTCTTGAGAAAGCCGATGATCTTATAGCCATAGCTGTATCACCTCTCTTGCCAACTCCAAAACGTCCTTTCATTCCTGTAGACAATCTGGCTGTTCTATTATTGAATTTTTTACCAACCCAACTTTGACCTAAAGCACCTCCGACCCTAGTACCTGTTTTAAATTCATTTAAATGTTTTTGTCGTTCTTTAGACCTATAACCGGCTAGACTTTTTCTAGTACCCCCGGTTTTATTTAATGTGGCCCCATGAAGAGCTCCCATTAAATCACCAGCTAGTCTAAAAGCTAAAGGTAATAGTAAGTAAGGAATAAAATAAGCTACAATAGCCACAATTTGATTGATGGCCCCTCCGCTTGCTAAGGCTATTTTTGAAAAAATTTGACCAGTTGTAATAAATAATGTAATTATGGGGAAAACAATTAAGACGGAAATAAGGGTTTTGCGCCACATTTTAAAGAATTTTTCGGTATTAGGTAAAAGATAAGCTAGAATAGCTAAAGGTGAAATTATAATTAGAAGAACTAATAAGATTTGTCGAATAACTAAAGTAAAAAAAGCTACCAAAAGACTAATTAAAGCTGCAAAAATAAAAGTTAAAGAACCAAGAGCTCCAAGACCTATAATTGTTGCTCCACCAAGTATGGTTAATATAGCCGTACCATTTTCAAAAGACCCGGTAAAACTACCATGTAAATTATTGAAAGGACTGAGCAAGATACCACTTAAACTATCACCTAAAAAATTAGATAATTGGACTAAAAATTCTAATAATGGCCAAGATAATGTTATGGCAATAGCTACAATAATTAACCTTGGAATAGTTTTTCTTAAAGTATAAGCATCTAACATAACTAACCTTTTATTCCTTGAGCTATTAATATAACTAGAGTCATTATAACTAGTAAAGCTAAAGCTATGTCTCTAAAAGTATTCCAGGCCACATGATAATCTGAAGAAACCGTACTACCATTATGGCTGCAAGAGCCGAATATTTTATTAGGAGCAGACGAAGCTGACTGGCCACTACTACAGGTACCAAGGTTTAATTCAGAATATATAATATTATTAATAGCCGAAACAACTGAAAGACCTAATTTGATTAGACCACAAAAAACCCAGTTTAGTGGATTGAGTGAAAAACCACAACTTAATCCTTGAGAAGAACTTGAGTTAGATGAAGTAGTGTTTGTGGAAGCGTTGGGATTATTTAAGGCAGTTGCTAATTGACCATTTATTGTTGGATCTTGAATTGTAATTGATTGACCTACTTTACTTATACTACAAGGTGATGCATTGGGTTGTTCGGCGGTTGTTATATAACCCGGCCAACCCGAACCAAAAGGCGGATTATATGTTTGAAAAACCTCTCCAGTAGATACCGACCCTCTATCTATTTGTTTTTTAGTTGGTGTCGAAACAGTTAATTGACCAGAAGTAATCGGAATTTGATTAGCTGCTGGATTGTTGGTTGGTGCAGCAACCCCATCTCGTAGTTGATTGCTAGAAGGGTTATTAACATAAGAATTGGTAGTAAAAGTTGAAATACAACCAGAATCATTGTAATTAAAAGTTGCTTGCCCGTTTTTATTAGAAGTTAAATTAAAAATATGAGTATTGTCGGTGGCAGATATTTGTCCACTGTTAATAAATTTAAAATAAATATTATTAAAATTTGATGTATTTTTAAGACTTCCTTGCGGTATTGATATTGAATATTGAAAACAGTTACTTGATCCATAATGAAGTGGACCACCTCTTTGATAATAATCTAATGTCCAACTATTTTGATTATCAGCTATATGTGTTTTACTAGAACAACTACCCGAATTATTGGATGAATAATAATTCAGAGTGCTATTACTATTAGACGTATAGGTTCCTGAAAGAGTACTGATGTTTGAACTTGAATTTATCGTTAAAGTAAGTTCATTATGATTGATAAAACTTATAGTATCGCCATTAAAATTGTAAGGGTTGCTGGCCGCTAAAACATTTAGTGATGTTAATGGCCCAACACCAAGAAACAAAGCTAAGATAAAAAATAGGATTGCAGTAACTTTTTTCATTTTTATTCTTTTTAGATAATCATAGCATAATGTGTTATATTTGTCTTAAATAATTAATTTATTTTTTAAAAAATGTTAGAACAAAAAAGCTTCATAAAAAAAATTTCACGTTTTAGTATATTTATCTTAATGGCTTTAATCTTAATCTTTAGTTTTAGTCAAAGTTTTAATAATAGCTACATATTGTTAAGCTCGGGTGGTGGATGTCAACTGAACAATGGTAATTGTGCTTCTTGTTATAACTTGAATGGTCAACAATGTTTAACGAGTCCAGGAGATTATCAGAAGTTACCCCCCGCTTCCTGTACCGAAGGAGGGACTGGCTGTAATATTTATTCGGCTTATATTAAACCAGCCATCAATATATTATCAGGTCTGGTTGTTTTAGTGGCTATTGCTTCAATTATAATTGCCGGTATTATGTATTCTTCTTCGGGAGGTGATCCACAAAAAACTGCTAAAGCTAAAGGTAGAATAATTAATACCTTATTGGTACTTTTGGCTTACATTTTTCTTTATTCATTTTTACAGTTTATAATTCCAGGAGGGTTATTAAGCAAATGAAACAATTTAGTTTTTTCCGGTTTTTAATACTAGGTATATTTATATTTTTTATTATTTTTCAAACTCTAGTTTCTCAAAATACAGTTAGTTTGGTTTATCAAAGTGGTGTTAGGTTAGATGCGGCTTCTTCTAGTTGTAAATCTTCATTTTTTGGACTAGAACCATGGTATGAATTTTTAAATACTTATCCTACTGCAAACAATAACTGTAATATTTGCTTCAATGTTTTACCGAACAGCAAGCATTGTAGCGGTCAGAATTCTATTGTTTTAGTAGTTATGGCGATTATTGATGATCTTTTAAGAGTTTCCGGAGTTGTGGCAGTTGTTTATATAATTTATGCTGGGTTTGAATATGTGACCAGTCAAGGAAACCCAGAAAAAGCCAATAAGGCGCGTCAAAGCATTTTATTCGCTTTAATTGGTTTAGTTATTGCTATTTCTGCTATAGTTTTTGTAACATATATTGGACATAGTTTAGGTTAAAAAATGAAGGATATAATTTTTAGAAAAGTTCTATACTTAGCTGGAGCAACCTCCGGCACTTTTAGTAGTTTACCTGGAGCACAAAAAGGTGGTTTAGCCACTAGTTCTGAACTAAACACTATTCTTCAGATAGTGTTTGCTGTTTTAGGTTCTCTAGCTGCTCTTTCTATTGTAATTTCCGGTATTAGCTATATTGTTTCTAACGGTGATCCTCAAAAAACTAATAAAGCAAAAAATGGTATTTTGTATTCGTTAATAGGTTTAGCGGTAGCTATTTTGGCGGAAGCAATGGTAGCTTTTGTAATTAATAAAACTTAACAACATGAAAAAAATATTTTTATATAGTATTTCAGTTTTATTTTTGACATTAATTGCTTTGCCTGGTGTTTCAAAAGCTAATGGCTTTAATTTTAGTAAAGATTGTGTTAATGGAGCTGCATCATCAGCGGTTTGTAGTACTCACACCACCAGTTCTTCTAATCCAATAAGTTTAAAAATTGCTGACGCTGTTAATATTCTAATTGAAATTGCTGGTGTTTTAGCGGTTATAGTAATTATTATTTCTGGTATTAGGTATGCTTGGGCGGCTGGTGATAGTAACAAGGTTAATTCAGCTAAAAATGGTTTAATTTTTTCTTTAGTTGGTTTAGCTGTAATTGTTGTAGCTAAAATTATTATTAACGTGGTTATAAGTAATATAAAATAATGAAAAAAGTAATTTTAATAGTTTTTGGTCTAGCTGTAATAAATTTTTTAAGCTTTAGCTCTATTAACTTGATTAGTTGTACTACATCAAATAGTTCTAGTAATTATGCTCTTCAAGGTGCTAATGAGCTTGGTAATAGTTGTCAGGGTAATAGATTGGTTGGTTCATCAAATTCTGCTGTTGTTAGTGTGGTTAATATTTTAACCTATATAGCCGGTGTTATAATTTTGGTTTTAATAATTTATGCTGGATATAAATATATAAGTTCTGGTGGTGATAGCAATAAAGTCAACTCAGCTAAAAGTACTTTGATTGGAGCTATTGTTGGATTGGTTATTATTGTTTTAGCTCAAGTAATAGTTCATTTTGTGATTAATACTGCTGGAAAGTAAGATTGATTTGATTTTTTTACCCAAAGTGTAGTATAAAATTAATAAACATAAAGAAAGGTTTCTATGATATCGAAAATTAAAAAAATTAGTCTTTTAATAGTTATGACGTTAACTATGATGAGCCCAACTTTTGTACCAGCTTTAGCAACTTCTGCCTTTGCAGCTTCTTCAAGTTCTATTACTAATAGTTTATGCCAAGGTGTTAATAATGCTACGGGTAGTACTTCTGGTAGTTGTGGAACTTCATCATCAAATGGTCTTTCACCTAGCATTCAGAGTTTAGCTACCAAAGTGGTAAATATCTTTACTATTATAGTTGGTATTATAGCGGTTATTATGATTATTTATTCTGGTTTTCGTTATATAACATCTGGAGGAGCAGGAGAAAAAGTCAGTGGAGCTAAAAATACCTTAGTTTATGCTATTGTTGGATTAGTTATTGTTGTTATAGCTCAAATTATCGTTCATTATGTTATTGGTGCGGCTTCTTAAAATAAAAAACTTTATTGATATTAAAAAACTCCCAAATTGGGAGTTTTTTAATACCTGAGTTCCGCAATTAGTGTGTTCGTTTGAGTTTCCATAGTAATTTATCCACATCTTTGGGAAGAGAAGCTTTAGCGAAATATTCTTTACCGTCAATCATAATAACTCCTGATCTGACAGTCTT
>JAJZWG010000028.1 GCA_021846795.1 bacterium | reverse complement strand
AGCCAGAGGATTTAAAATTAAAATTTTAGCGAATGTTTTGGGTAGGGCAGTTAGGGTATAAACAATTGGAATAGCATAAAAAGCTGCTTGAGTTAAAACTTCCCATATGTAAGATATATCTCTTAACCTTACAAAAGCGGCACTTAAAAAGAAACCTACACCCAAAGATACTAGGTAATATTCAAATAGTAATGGAAAATCTAAAAGTATTTGCCAAGAGACGCTGACGTGTTCAAAATACATAAAAACGGCGATAACAACAAAATTTAAAGCTAAATTAATAACAGCAGCTAAGGAAAGCGCTAAAACTATAATATATTTCGGAAAATTAATTTTACGAATTAAATCAGCTTTACTAACAATCGATCCAATACTTCCAGTGGTAACTTCTATAAAAAAATTCCATAAAACTATACCCAATAATAAATAAACTGGATAATGAGGGATATTATCACCAACTTTTAAAATTTTAGCGAAAACTATATATAAAATAAAAAATAACAATAATGGCCTTAATAAAGACCAAATATAGCCTAAAATAGAAGCTTGGTAACGTAACTTAAAATCAGTTTTTACTAGTTCTCTTAAAAGTATTAATGAATAGCGATATTTAGTAGTGTATTTTTGCAACATTATAATATATTAATATAAATTTAATTTAAGTGTATAGTTTATTATAACGCATGAAAACAATTTTAGTAACTGGAGTATCGGGATTTGTTGGTAAATATTTAGTTGAAGAAATTCTTCAACACAATAAATTTAAAATTATTGGAATGGGTAGACGAGATTTTGTTTACTCTAATAGTAACTTCTCGTACTTTAAAGGTGATTTATTAAATCGAAATGATCTTAAACAAATTAACTTTAAACAAATTGATAAAATAATTCATTTAGCAGCCAATTCGTCAGTTGGTCTATCCTTTAACCATATTCAAGAATTTATTAATAATAATATTAATTCAGAAGTTAATCTTTTTGAGGAAATAAAAGCTCAAAAAGCTCAACCAGAGTTTTTAATTGTTAGTTCTGGATCGGTTTATTCAAATCTGGCTCGACCACCCATTAAAGAAACTGCTTTAACAGACGTTTATTCACCTTATTCATTAACTAAGTTATTTCAAGAAAAATTAGCTAAATATTATTTTAATTTAGGTTTTAAGATAGTCATTGCTAGGCCATTTAATCATATAGGACCAAACCAATCAACTGGTTTTTTAATTCCTGATTTAATGGAACAAATTTTATTAATTAAAAAAGGTCATAAAAAAGTAATTAGAACTGGCAACTTGAGTTCTAAAAGAGATTACACTGACGTTAGGGATGTTGTTAGAGCTTATTATTTACTAATTGATAATTTTAATTTTAAGAAGTTTGAAATTTATAATGTTTGTAGTGGTAAAAGTATATCAGGACAAGAATTATTAAAACAATTACTTAATTTGGCCGATTTAGAATTTGTTAAAACCGAGATTGAACCTAATTTAATTAGACCAATTGACAACCCAAATATTTATGGATCTTTTAACAAAATTAAAAAGGATTTTGGGTGGCAACCCGTTATTGACTTACAAGATAGCTTAAAAGATATTTTACGATTTAAAAATGTTATACAATAAGAAGATATGATTGTTTTAATTATTGCTGGAGGTTCTGGCACTAGATTATGGCCTTTATCTACTCCAACTTACCCTAAGCATTTATTAAAAGTTAACGGTAATAAGTCATCATTATTACAAAATACCTACAAAAGAGCCAAACTTTTAAGTGATAAAATTTACGTTGTAACTGAAAAAAGTCATAGTCACTACGTTCAAAAACAACTGCCCAAATTAGATAAAGATAAGTTTATTATTGAACCTTCAAGAAAAGGGACGGCTAATTGTATAGTTTTGGCTTTAACAAAAATTGAACAAGCTGGTCAAGATCTTGATGAGCCAATTGCGATATTGGCTGCTGATCATCATATTGATGACATGATTAGCTTTAAACAAGTATTTTTAGATGCTGAAAAAATATCTAAAGAGCTTCAAAAAATTATTTTAGTTGGCATAAAACCTAGTTATGCTGCTACGGGTTTTGGTTATATTAAATTAGGTCAAATTAAAAGAACTAAACAAAAAACAATTAATCAAGTTTATAAAGTTGATAGTTTTAAAGAAAAACCTAAATTAGAGCTGGCAAAAAAATACTTTAATTCTGAACAGTATTTATGGAATGGTGGTTACTTTATAGGTTCGATTAATACTTTTAAACAAAACTTTCAAAATTATAACCCAGATTTATTAAAAACCTATCGTTTATTGAACGATAGTCAAAAAAATAAAAAAATTTATCAGTCTTTAGACAACAATTCAATTGACTATGCTTTAATAGAAAAAATTAAAGATTTGTATGTTGTGCCGGCTGGTTTCAATTGGTTGGATTTAGGATCTTTTAGAGATCTAGCTATGTTAATCAAAGAACCTCTTTCAGATAATAATTATTTATCTGGTAATATTGTTGTTGAAGAGGTTAGAGATTCTTACATTCATAATTATCAAAAAAAGCCACTAGTAGTGATTGGTTTAAACGATGTAGTGGTTATTAATACCAAAGATGGTCTATTAATTACAAAAAAAGATTTATCTCAAAAAGTTGGTGATATTAGTAAAAAACTTTAAAAAACGTAAATACCTTTAAGAAAATATATAGCTAGTATTATTTCTAAAATAAACAAAATAGGCAATAAAAAATACAAGTAACGATAAACTTTTTTATTCAAAGTGGCTAAGAAAAAAACCACGCCAGGAATTAAAATTAAGAAATATCGATTAATTGAAGCAATTGATCCGGTACTAATTGGCAAAGCTAAAGCTACAAAAGAATAAATACTTAACCACCAATTTTTGTATTTAATAGACCAAATAATAATAAATATTATTGCTAAAACAGCTACCATATCTGTCAAATTAATTAAATAGATCGCATGAGATCCAAAAAAATTAGGATTAAAAAAATTAGAAAAACTCTGTTGCCAAATATTTTTAAAATTGTTTAAAAGATTGTTATTACTTCGGCCCCAAGCTTTTTCATCGGTATAAAAAGCTAAAAATGATTTAAACTTGAGTTGTAAATAAATCATGTAACCTATCAGGCCCCAAATACCCAATAAGCCTAAACTAATTAATTTTAAAAGATGTTTTTTAAGTATATTAAGAAAGTTTAATTTAAAAATTTCTTCTTGTTCGATATAGATAAAAATCAACCCTATGACAGCCACTACACCAGTGATAATGGTAGCAGAGGCTACACCAGCCGATAAAGCTGCTAATAGATATTTTTTCTTAAAAGCTAAATACAGTGCCAATAATATAAAAAATACTAAAGTTGCGTCAGAGTAAAACGAAACAAAGACAAAAATTGTTGGTATGCTTAAAGTTAAAAGTATGGGTAAGTAATAATTTTTTAGCTTATATTTTGAATCAATTTTTGAATATTTATTAATAAATAATGGCCAAATTTTTAAAATTATAAAAATTATGCCAATAGTAAATAGGTAATTAATTAATAAGCCTGAAAACATATAAGATAAGCCAGTTAAAAAATGAATTAGTCGATCTATTAACGGAAAAGTCGGTAAAAATACTACTGTTTGTTGAGTGGGTTTAACTGTATTGATGTAATGATAACCAGTTTTAGCAATATAATAATACCAAGCACTATCCCACCTAAACCATCTTGAAAATAAACCAACATTTAATGATAAGCCATTAAAGCTAGTTGAATTAATTAAGGGTAAAATAAACTGATTGACTAGTTGAAGACATAATTGCCAAACGGAAACAATTAAAAACGCTAAACTAAATTGTTGAAAATTGACATTAGATTTTATTTTTTCAAAATATTTAAGAAACATGGATTATTGCAATTATACTATATAATATAGAGTAGATGAAAAAAGTCTTAGCATTTGATGTTGATGATACGTTAGCTGTTACTAAATCACCAATTGATGATAGAATGGCTGAATCTTTAATTAAAATTGCTAAAAAATTTCAAATTTGTATAATTTCTGGAGCTAAATTTGAACAATTTTTAAACCAAATCATTAATCGATTAAATACCGAAGAAGAACTTTTAACTCAGTTTCATTTAATGCCAACCTGTGGAACACAGTACTTCGTTTATTCTTTATTTAAAAAAGGTTGGCAAAAAATCTATAGTCAAGATTTATCTCTCGCTCAAAGAAAAAAGATTATATTAGAATTGGAAAAAGCCGCCAAAGCTTTAAATTATTGGCCTGAAAAAACTTACGGTGATATTATTGAAGATCGAGGTAGTCAAGTTACTTATTCAGCTTTAGGTCAAAACGCTCCAGCTGAATTAAAATATCAGTACGATCCAGATGGCAGTAAAAGATATGAAATAAAAAAAATACTTGATCAAAAGTTAGAACAATTAGAAGTTAGAATAGGTGGTACCACCTCAATTGATGTAACTTTTTTGGGCATTGATAAAGCTTTTGGGATGAAAAAATTAATTGAAAATTTAAAAATTAAGAAAGAAGAAATTTTGTTTTTTGGAGATAAATTACAGCCTGGTGGTAATGATTATCCGGTTAAAGCTATGAAAATTGATTGTATAGAAGTAACTAATTGGCAAGAAACCGTTAATATACTTGAAACAATCAACTTACTAACTACTTAAATATTGCTTAGGTGTCTGATAAATAATTGTATTATCTAGATTTCTTTTAGGCCAATTTAGCTGGTTTAATTCATTAATAATGATTGGTGAAGTAGTGTTAAGACAAATCGTAGCTTTAATTTGGTTTTGTTTAACGTATTGAATAAAATTAGGGTTAAAATTATTAAGAGCCGTATTGTTATAAAAAGACTGAACTAAAGGATTGCTTTGATAAATTCTTGGAGTAAAACCAGGAGCGTCTTGTAATTTAAACTTTAATTTAGAGATATATTGAAGATAAGCACCTTCTCCAGTTCTTCCATAGGGTAAAATTAATAGAGATTGATTGGAATTCGTAGGAACAACTTGAGAGATATTTTTAAAATATTGAGGAACTAATATCGGTTGCCAAGCCGCTGAACCACCAAGATTAGGTATTAATAGAATAATTACACTAAGAGCCAATAGATATTTAACGAAAGACACTACAAACTTATTTTTTTGAATTAGCCATAAAGTTGTTATTATGCTGGCTAGAAAAAATATATAAACAGTTGTCCTGGAAGGCAAAGCTTGTTTTAAAATTGGGATATGATCAATTATAATCCACGGTAAAGGTATTTTAGTGTCTACACCATCGATATGTAATGATGGACCTAAACTAGCAATCATAATAATTAAAACCATTAAGCCTAAAACTTTAGTAATGGTTTTTTTCCAGTTTGATTTTAAATAAAAAATTATTATTAAAATTAGTGGTATGGTTAAATAGCCACCTTGTTCCGATATGTCACCAGTAAAACGACTTGCAATATTACTAAAAAAACTCGATCCAAAATAAGTCAGTTGAGTTGGAATAATAAAATTGAGTAAATTAATTGAAAAAAACACCGGACTATTAATTTGCGAGCTAACGTATTTATAATCTATTAACATTGAATATAGTATTGGCGATAAAACAACTAAAGCGATTAGACCTGATAAAATATATTCTTTAAATAAGCTAATAATTTTTTTACGATTAGCCTTAATAAATAATAGGTTTAACAAACCAAATAATAACAAAAACGATAAAAAGGTAGTAATTATTTCAATCGAAACTAAAAACTGACAAATTAATAACAAACTACTAAGAATTAAAAACCATTTTTTAGATATATCTTGATTAAATCTAGCTATTATAACTAAGATAATTAAAGGAATAAAAACTAAAAAATAAAGTTGAGTATGACCAAGCAATTCACTGATTACAAAACTTGAAAATCCAAAAATATAACCACCGATTAATGATGGTAAGATTTTACGACTGAGATAATAAAGTAAATAAAACATACCAAGAGCATTTAAAATAGGCGATAAAATAACTAAAATATTAAAAGATACTACAGCATTAAAAATTAAAGTAATTGGTGACATTAAAAGACCAAGAAATGGAGAAGAGGTTAACCATAAAACATTATAACCGTGTTTAAACCAAATATAGTTGGTGTGAAAGGGATTAAGATGATGGATAATTGAATAAGGCCACCAATTAATTAACCAAGTAAAAAATTCTGGATCTGATGAAGGAATAAAGAATTTAGTTTTAAAGTCACTAACATTATTAGGCCCGAAAAACCATAAACTTAAAATTAAATAAATTAAAAAAGGTATAAAAAATAAAAATATCTTTTTGTGTTTCTGAACAAAAAGATTAATTTTTTTACCAGTTAAAATGATTTCATTAATTATTTGTTTAATTTCCACTCTTTACCTTGTTTTTAATTTAAAGCTTAATACTTAAAAAAGCTTGAAATTTTAATTAAAAAAACTATCAACCTGATCGTCAATATAGTTTTTTATAGATTTTTTAAAATTAACAGTCGAATAAATTTTAGCATCATCAGATATTTTATTATAATTAAAATTACGATTTTGTAATTTTTGGATAGCTTTTATTAAACTTTCAGTAGTTTGTCTTTTGAAAAAATAACCATTCTGATTTTCTTTAACATAGTCTAAAGCCCCACCTTTATGATAGGCAATTACTGGGGTGCCGGCTGACAGGGCTTCAACCGCTACAATCCCAAAATCATCCATATTGGGTAAAATAAAACCAAGTGATGATTGGAAGTGTTCAACAATTTGATTATCGTTTACGTTGGTCAGAAAAGTAATGTTTCGATTAGCTAATTTCATTAGTCTTTTATGATCTGGACCATTGCCGATGACTATTAAGGGAATGTTTAATTGATTGCAAGCTTCAATAGCTAAATCAAACTTTTTGTACGGAGTTTGTCGGCCGACTATTAATAAGCCGTGTCTAATATTGTTGGAATTAACACTTAGCTTAAACCGATTATAATCAACTGGTGGGTGAATGATTATTGAATCTCGTCGGTAATATTTTTTTATCATATTTTGAGTATAAGTTGAATTAGTAATTATTGAATTAGGTTTTTTAGCGGCTCTTTTATCCCATTGTTTTAGTGGTTCTAACATGATTTTTAAACCAATTTTTGCCAACCAATTAAAACCAAGTGGAAAACCAGGATTATTTAGGTATTCATCTTTTCTAATCCAGTAATAATGAGTTGGTGAATGACAATAATTAATATGAAGAGTTGTTTTAGGGGTATGAACAGCTTTAGCTTCCGCACCACTGCTAGATATAACTAGATCATATTGATTTAAATTTAATCGAGAAAATGTAATTGCCCGTAGTAATGGCAAGAATTTCTTTAAGCTTTTAGGAAGTAGTTGTAACCAAGTAGTTCTAACGTCAGCATCATCAAACCAATCAATTTTATTTTTATCATATTGAGAAGTATAAATTGGTGCATCTGGGAAAAGATGATGTAGCTCTAAAACAACTCGTTCAGCTCCACCTATGCCGGTTAACCAGTCGCAAACAATGGCTATTTTTAATTTTTTAGCCATTTATTTAGCCCCATCTCTATTAAAGATTATTTTAATGGTTTTAATTAAAATAATTATGTCATATGAAAAATTCCAATGTTGAACATAATAAATATCTAATTTTCTTCTTTCTTCATAAGGTATATTACGACGACCAGATATAACAGCTAATCCAGTTAAACCACTTTTGACGCTTAAAATTAGATTTTTTTTACCGTATTTATTTAATTCAAACGGTTCTAGTGGTCTCGGTCCAACAAGTGATAAATCACCCCTTAAAACATTAAATAATTGAGGTAATTCATCTAAACTAGTTTGTCTTAAAAACCGACCAATTTTTGAAATTCTTGGATCGTTTTCAAGATAATCACCATTTTGTCGATATAAAGTAATTAAATCTTCTCGACCCATTTTTTTAAAACCTTTTTCTGGTGACATACGGTGATATTGATGATAGTATGTTCTAAATTTGTAAACTTTAATTTTCTGACCAAATCTAGATAATCTTGTTTGACTAAAAATTGGATCACCATGATCAAACATTAAAATAATTAAGACTATTAGCATGAATGGTGCTGACAAAATAATTAAAATAATTGAACCGACTATATCAAATAATCTTTTAATGATTCGACCCC
>JAJZWG010000027.1 GCA_021846795.1 bacterium | reverse complement strand
AGGAGTGGGCTGACTTAGAGGCACCTTTAGGTTTTGTCATTGGAAAAGATATTGCGGGTAATCCAATTGTTGATGATTTAGCTAAAATGCCACATTTATTAGTAGCTGGTCAAACTGGTTCAGGAAAGTCTGTTTTAATTAATACTTTATTAACTAGTTTACTTTATAAAAATTCACCATCAGACTTAAAGTTAATTTTAGTTGATCCGAAGCAAGTTGAAATGGCTCCATATAATGGATTGCCACATTTATTAACGCCTGTTATTAATGAACCAGAAAAATGTATTAGTGCTTTAAAATGGTCTGTAGCGGAAATGGATCGACGCTTAAAAACTATGGCTAATGAAGGCAAAAGGAATATTCAGGAATATAATATTGCTAAAGTTGATTTACCAATGCCATATATTGTTATCGTTATTGATGAATTAGCTGATTTGATGATGTTGGCAGCTCGTGATGTTGAAAGTTTGATTGTTCGTTTAGCTCAAAAAGCTCGAGCAGCTGGTATTCATTTAGTTTTAGCTACACAAAGACCAAGTGTGGATGTTATTACAGGTTTAATTAAAGCTAATGTTCCTGCCAGGATAGCTTTTACCGTTGCTTCACAAGTTGATTCTAGAACGATTATTGATCAAATTGGTGCTGAAAAATTATTAGGTAGAGGTGACATGTTACTGTTAACTTCCGATATGAGTAAACCAAAACGTATTCAAGCAGCTTTAATACAGGACGAAGAAACTGCTAAAGTTACCGATTTTATTCGTTTGCAACAACCACCTAATTATGATGATGAGGTTATTAGTTTACAGGTTCAAATTGGTAAAAATGGTCGTACTAGTGATCTGAATAATTTAGATTATTTAGAAAGTGACGATGAACTTTGGCATGATGCTATTAAAATTGTTATAGAAAGTAAAAAGGCCAGTACATCGTTATTGCAAAGAAGACTGAGAATTGGTTATGGTCGAGCCGCTCGAATAATTGAAACGATGGAAGAAAAAGGTATTGTTGGACCAGCTGATGGTTCACGGCCAAGAGAAGTATTAATTTCAAGTTTAGATGATTTAATTAGTAAAAATTCATCAGAGGATCAAAACATTGATTCAACTATTTCAGAAGCCTAATACTTATGTTATAATTGGTAATTATTAACTTCGGTTCGTAATTTAAGATATACGGACTTTAATCCAAGGGAAGGAATCCATGAATCAATATGAAATAGCTGTTTTGTATGATCCAGGCTTAGAGGTAGATCTAACTAAAGCAGAAGAAAGAGTTAAAAAAATTTTCACTGATTTGGGTGGTAAAATTTTATCAACCGATAATTGGGGTAAGAAAAAATTAGCTTATCCTATTAAAAAACACGAACATGCTATCTATGTGTTTTATCAAATATCAATTGAAGCTAAGAATATTAATCAAGTTGAATCAATTTTAAATATAACTAGTGAAGTTATTCGATCGTTGATAGTTAAGCAAGATCTTAAAGAAATAGCTAAAATTGAAAAATTAAAGCAAGAAAAAAAGAAAAAAAATGAAAATCGTAAAATTGATACTAACAGTGAAGAAATAGTCGAAAACAATAAAAAATCTTGACATTTTTTAAATAAGGAGTTATTTAATAATTATATAAAATTTTAAAAAGACATATGTCTTATAAGGAGGATGCCACATGGCACGTAGTTTAAATCAAGTAACATTAATGGGTAATTTAACAAGAGATCCTGATTTGAGAGAGACCCCATCGGGTCAAAAAGTTACTAGTTTTAGTTTAGCTTTAAATCGCAGTTATAAAGATAGTAATGGTGAATGGCAAGAAGCAACAGATTTTGTTGACATTGTTTGTTGGGGACCATTAGCCGAAAGAGTTGATCAATATTTATCTAAAGGTAGAAGATGTTTAGTACAGGGTAGGTTGCAGAGTAGAAATTGGGAACAAGATGGTCAAAAACGTTCTAAAGTTGAGGTTTTGGCGGCTGATGTTACTTTTCTTGATTCAAGAAATAATAATGATGAGTCAACTCCAACAACTGATTTAGAACCAACCGTTGTACCAATTGAAGAAACTAAAAAAACCACTAAAAAAACTAAAATGACTGTTGATGATATTGGTGATGAACCAATTGATTTAGACGATATACCTTTTTAATTTAATAAGGAGTAAAAAATAATGGCAAAAATTTTTAAACAAGATATTGAAGTAGCTTATTTTGATTATAAGGATTTTAAAACATTGCAAAGATATGTTAATTCATATGGTCAAATTGAAAGTCGTAAAAAAACCGGTTTAACTGAAAGTCAACAAAGACATTTAGCTAGAGCAATTAAACGAGCTCGACACTTAGCTTTATTACCGTTTATTGCAACTAGTTAATATAATGAATCAAAATATTGAAGAAGCTTTACGTCAACTAACTTCTAGTATATTTGAGATAATTAATCACGATTTGACCAATAGTTTTATTAGTTCGTTTGGTGGATCTAATTCTAATGATTTAATTAAAGTAAAATTACAAAAAACGATTATTTTGGTTAATCAATCTATTTATAATAACCAATTTCAACAGTCATTAGATTTATTAGATCAGATTAGCGGATTATTATTAAGTGAGATTAGTTTAAATAAACTAAATGAAAATGAAGCTAAGCCTCTTTTAAATCAAATTACTGATTTAAAATCAATTTTAAAAAAGGAGATGTAGTAATGTCTATTGGAATTACTGATTTAAAAAAAGGTATTATTTTTAAATTTAATAATCAACCGTTTAAAGTCATTAATTATAATCAAAAAGTTGTGGGTAGAGGTGGATCAATTGTAAATGTTAAAATTAAAAGTTTAATTGATGGTAAAGTTTTAGAAAAAACTTTTAAGGGTAATGAAAAACTCGAATTGGCAGATTTAGATAGTCAAACAGTTGATTATTTGTATCAAAATGGCAACTCTTATGTCTTTATTAATAATAAAAGTTTCGAACAATTTGAAATTGATCAAAATTTAATTGAAGATAAAGTCAATTATTTAGTAACCGGACAAAGTCTTCAACTACAAATGTACGAAAATCAACCAATTAACATTGAATTACCTAAAAATGTTGAATTATCGGTCGTTTACACTGAAACAGCGATTAAGGGAGATACTAATACTTCGGTTAACAAAGATGCTACTCTAGAAACTGGTTATATTATAAAAGTTCCAGCTTTTATCAAGGTAGGAGATGTAGTATCTATTGATACGACCTCTGGACAATATCGAGAGAGAATAAAAAAATAACCCAATGAGATTAGATGAAAAAATAGTTTTATTGGGATTAACATCTAGTCGATCTCAAGCTGTTAATTATATAAAACTTGGTTATGTAGCGGTTGATGGTTTAATTATTAAAAAACCTAGTTATTTTGTTAATAATCATCAATTAGTAAAATTAAAAAATAAAATTATCTATGTTAATCGTGGAGCATTAAAATTAGCTTCAGTTGCTGAAAAATTTAAATTAGATTTTAAAAATAAAACCATTTTAGATGTTGGTAGTAGTACTGGTGGATTTACCGATTTTTCATTAAAAAATGGTGCTAGAAAAATTGTAGCTGTTGATGTTGGTAGTTTTCAACTTCATCCCAGTCTGATTAATAATCCAAAAATAGAATTATATGAAAAAACCGATATTCGAGATTTTATCACTAAAGAATTATTTGATTATATTTTAATTGATGTTTCATTTATTTCTATTAGTCATATTATTGAAAAAATTTATTTATTGGCTTCAAAAGATACTTTAGTCTGTTTATTGATTAAACCTCAATTTGAAACATCTAAAAATAATCTTAATGATATTGGTATTGTTAAAAATGATCGTATCAGAAGAGACATTTTTAAAAATATTGAAAAAAAATTTTTTAAAAATTTTTTAATTATTAATAAAGCTGATTCGATAATTTTTGGCAAAAAAGGCAATCATGAAAGATTTTATTTATTAAAAAAAATTTAGCTTTTTAGTCTTTTAGATTAAAATGATTTTATGCACTTTATTAGTCGTCAATCAGCTGGCCAAAAATTAGCCAGTCAATTAGTAGTTAATTATCGTTATGAAGATTGTGTTGTTCTGGCGCTTAATATTGGTGGGGTTTTAGTTGGTTCACGAATTGCTCAAAAATTATGCTCACCACTGTTATTACTTTTAGAGGAAGAGATTTTTTTACCCCATGAACCAGTATCGGTTGGCGGAATAACTTCAGAGGGTAATTTTGTTTATAATGATAAATTAATTGTTAATGAATCTAGTGAGATTTTACAAGAGTACCGAGGAATTATCGAAGAGGAAAAATTAACTAAGATTAGAGAGATGACAACATTGGTTGGTGATAGTTTTTTAGCCAAGCAAGAATTAATTAAATATCGAAATGTTATTTTAACTATTGATGGTTTAAAGGGTGACCTATTATTAAAATTAGCTTATGATTTTTTGAAACCACTTAAAATTAAAAGTTTAATTATCGCTACACCGATTGCTGATGTTAGCGCAGTTGATTGGATGCATGCTAACGCTGATAAAATTTTTTGTTTATGGGTTAATGATGACAGTGAATTTGATGTTAATCGTTACTATGAAGATAATCAATTACCCAATCTTGAAAAAGTGATTGATATTATTGAAAATATTGTTTTAAATTGGAAAAATTAATTAATAAATTTTAATAATTCTTTTGGTTTTTTTAAAATAATATAGTTTCGATTATAATCAATTAAGCCTTTTTTAGTTAAACTAGTTAATTCTCTTGTAGTAGTTTCTCTGGAAGAATTAATTGAACTAGCAATATCTTGATGTCTCAAGGGTAGTTCAATCATTAAACCTTGATTATTGTTAACACCAAATCTTTGTGACATAGTGAACAGGAATGAAATAATTCTTTCTCTAACTGTTCGATATTCTAGATTTAGAATTCTTTCACTGTGTAATCGATACATTTCTAAAGTCATGTCTAGTAGTGGGAATAATAAATCATGATTCTGATTAACTTTTTCTAGAAAAATTTTACGATTAATTTGCCATGTAATGGTATTGTTAGAGATTGCTTGATAGGTTATTTGTCTTTCTTGACCAGTTAAAGCCCAAATTAGGGGAAATATTTCACCAGCTTTTCTAATAATTAATAGATTATCTTCATTATATTTAGTGACGTCATAAGCTTTAACAATACCTTGTTTGATATAAAAAATATCAGTTTGAATAGTATGTGGAGAAATTATTATATTATTTTTTTTAAAAACTTGTCTTTTGCCACCGTCTTTAAACAGTCCCACTAGTTCAGTCGATTGTTGGACTGTTGCTAACATATTTTTATTATGTCGATAATTCAGTTAAAAGTCTAGTTTTTTGTGATAAATGACATTTAATTTTGGTGATTGTTTGCACAGATTACTCAATAAATTACCTCTATAATAATAAATGTAATCAGGGAGATATAGATGGTTACAAGAGAATATGTTCAACAACAGTTAAAGTTAATTGGCTATAAAGTTGGTTTTTTTAATAAAGCAGAAGTCAATGAGTTGGTTAATATATTGATGCCAAATGAAAATATTTACGAGTGTGTTAACGGTTATTATGAAGGTGGTTATGCTTTATTAGTGGTTACCAATGACAGATTATTATTAATAGATAAAAAACCACTTCAATTTTTAACTATTGAAGATGTTCGTTTTACTCAAATTAGTCAAATATTTTATAACAACCGATTAATTGGTGCGTTTATGTCAATATTCTTTTTAGGTGTTAAGAATTTAAAATTTAATAGTCTCAATAAAACTAGATTAAGAAATCTTGTTATTCAAGTTCAAAATTTAATATCACAATATAAAAATTTAGGTAACTTACAAGCCAATCAACAAAAAGATTCTTTAGAGATTTTATCAAAAAAAATTGATTTATATTTAAAACTACACTCTAGTTTAAACATCAATAATCAATCTAATCAAAATGATCATTTTGTAGTAACTAATCAATTAGAAGATTTACGTTCTTATGGCCGAAAAGCTATTTTAGAACAAGCCAAGTTAAGTCAAAATAATTCTTTTTTAGAACAATATAAAGTTAACAATAAAAAAAAGACCATTTTATCATTAGGTCGTTTATCACTTATAGATTAAATCTAAAATTGACAATATCGTTGGGTTGCATAATGTAATCTTTGCCTTCGATTCTAATTTTTCCTGCTTGTTTAACTCCTATAACTGAACCAAATTTTATCAGATCGTTATAATCAATAATTTCAGCAACTATAAAACCTTTTTTAAAATCATTATGAATGACCGCTGCTGCATCTGGAGCCAGAGTATTTTTATTAATCGTCCAAGCTCTTACTTCTTTAGAACCAGCTGTTAAAAAACTTTGTAAGTTGAGTGTTTCGTAAACTTGTTTAATTAAGATTTCCAGTCCAGACTCTTTAATTTTATAGTCCTCTAAAAGTTGTTTAACTTCATTATCATTAAAATTTTTTAAATCATTCTCAAGTGAAGCCGATAAAAACAAACATTTTGATGGTTTAACTAAATTAGTTAGTTGTTCTTGTTTTTTTAAATTTTTTAAATCAGTTTCACTTAAGTTAAAAACATAAATAGTTGGTTTAAGAGTTAAAAAATTGAATGGTTTTAGAAGTATTAATTCATCTGAAGAAAATTTCTCTAACCACAGCGGTTGATTTTTTTCTAAAACTAATTTTATTTTTAATAATAAATTTAGATTATTTTGAGCAATTTTGTCATTTTTAGCCAGCTTAATGATTTTGTTAAGTTGATTGTTAACTTGTTCTAAATCAGTTAAAACTAATTCAGTATTAACAATAGCCATATCATTTTGTGGATTAATTTCATTATTAACGTGAATAGTATCCTGATCTTCAAAAATTCTGACTACTTGAAGGATCATATCTACTTGTTTAATATGTCCTAGGAATTTATTACCTAATCCTTCACCGTTTGAAGCTCCTTTAACTAAACCAGCAATATCGACAAATTTTATATTAGCATAGGTAATTTTTTCAGCTTGATAAAGCTTTTGAAGTTTAATTAATCTTTCATCTGGGACATTAATTATTCCGACATTTGGTTCGATAGTAGCAAAAGGATAATTGGCTACCAAACTTTCATTTTTAGTTAAAGCATTATATAAACTAGATTTACCAACGTTTGGCAAGCCAACAATACCACAACTTATATTGCTCATACTTATTAATCCCCTGACTTCATATTAAATTGTTTGACGATAAATGTCAATAAAACTATTGACATTTATGTTGACATCAATTAAACTTAAAATATGATACAAGTAAACACTGTGACAAGTAGAGAAATCTTAAGAAATTATAAAGAGGTTTTTGATCATATAAAAAAAACCAATCAACGGACAATCGTTGTGAGTCATAAAGAACCACAAGTCGCTATTGTTAGTCTTAATGATCTAGAACAACTTCAGCAGATGCATTATAAGAACTCCACAAAAAATTTATTGAATTTTACCTCTCAAGCCCGAGCTGTACTTAGGGAAGTGAAGTTGCCGAAAGACCTAGCAGCCAAACACGACCGATATTTATGGTGAAGCTAAGCAGTTTATGAAAACAGTAATTGTTGACTCAGATGCATTAATAGCACTATTAAATAAAGATGATCTGTTAGCTGGAAAGGCTGTCAAGACTCTTGAGGGTCTATATAAATTGGAAGCTAAATTGTTATATCCTGCGACTACACTTGTAGAAACGACTACTATCTTGCAGAGAAGATTAAGTGATGCTTCATTTACTAAAAAAATTATTAAAATGATTAATGAAAGTCAGTTTCCAGTTGTTGCAGTTGATCAAGAAACCATTAAGATGGCAGAATTGCTATTTAATCCAAATAGTAGTAAGCAGAGCACCTTTTTTGATGCTGTTGTAGCCACTATTGCTAAACAACAAAAAGCAGACGCCGTGTTTAGTTTTGATGATTGGTATGAGAAAGTAGGGTTAACTTTAGCCTACAAAATCGTAGATAGTTAACAATCTATGCCTCAAGATTCTTAATATAATTTGGTAAATATCCTTTAATTCTTTTATCATCTGATTTTGAAAGGCGATAATCTATTTCAAAAAATAGGATTATGTCTTGTCTATGTTACAAGAAATATTACTCATAAGTATATTTTAGCCTAAAAATTAATAAGATTGGTTAAATTAATATTTTTTTAAAGAACTTAAATTAATAAAATGCTAGATTTTATGGTTGTTTTATTAATTAATCTTAATTCATTGATGATTTTCAATTTTGGAAATTTTTATTAAGCTTATGTTATAATTTTAGATATGAAATTTAGTGTTAAAAATAAAAATTTCTTTGGCTTGGATTTAGGTTTAAATTCTATTAGATTGGTTCAATTAAATCATAGTCAACCTAAAAGTTTGATGCATTATAGTTTTATACCA
>JAJZWG010000026.1 GCA_021846795.1 bacterium | reverse complement strand
AAGACTGTCAGATCAGGAGTTATTATGATTGACGGTAAAGAATATTTCGCTAAAGCTTCTCTTCCCAAAGATGTGGATAAATTACTATGGAAACTCAAACGAACACACTAATTGCGGAACTCAGGTACTATCTAGGGCTATTTTTTTGTGAATTGTAATTTTTTTTCGAGATACTCTATTAAAGATTTTAATAGGTTGTGTTGAACTGTTAAATCTTAAAATTTTTATGCTATAATAGTAATATGAAATGGGATAATCGTTGGTTTGTCGTAATAATAGTTGTAGTTTTTGTAGTAGCAGCTGGGACTTTAATTATAGAAGGGCAACACAAAAAAACCACTACAGCAACTAATTCTTCTAGCAATAAAACAAACATTATTAATAATTCAATTGTAGTAACTAAGTATAATTCTTTAGTAGGTAATTATTTAGCTACTCCTAGCGATCAAACTCTTTATGAATATAATCGTGATCGCAATAATTATAGTAGCTGTTATGGGGCTTGTTTAACAATTTGGCCTCCCTATGAAGTAGCCAAGCAACCAACTAAATTGCCAGCTAATATAGGCTATATAAAAAGAAGTGATACAGGGGAATATCAATATACATTTAAAGGTTTACCACTTTATTTTTATAGCGCTGATAAAACTGGCCAAGTTAACGGTAATTCAGTGGCTGGTTTTTTTGTAGCTAAACCTTAAAAAGAATAAAATTATTTTTTCTTTTTTGGTTTTTTAATTTCTTTTCGACCCTTATCTTTTGACTTTGACATAGTAATTTTATTATAATTGATTATTTTTATGAAGTAAACTGTTTTTTTGTTGGTAAAAAATAAATTTTAGTGTATAATCAAACTGTCTAGATGGGCTGTGTTAACATCTAGAAAATAGTATAAAATTGATCTTTGGAGAACAGCTAACTGGAATGCCAGATTACTCCGAGAGTATAAAAGGAGAATAGTAATGGCAAGTAAGTTGTTTGTTGGCTCACTTTCGTGGGACACGACAGATCAAAGTTTGCAAGATTTTTTTGCAAAAGTTGGAACAGTTGTTTCAGCATCAGTTGTTTTTGATAAAGCAACTAATCGTTCACGAGGCTTTGGCTTTGTTGAATTTTCATCAGATGATGAAGCCAAGAAAGCAATTGATCAATTGAATGGTCAAGAACTTGACGGACGAAAAATCAATGTCAGTGAAGCTCAGCCTAAAACTGATAGACCACGTTTTGAACGTCGTTAATTTTTAGTCGGATGTATAAAAAAGCGGATTTTATAATCCGCTTTTTTAGTTATAATAATTAATGGATGGGATTGTAACTCAGATGGCTAGAGTGCAGCATTCACATTGCTGAAGTCAGGGGTTCGAATCCCTTCAATCCCACCAATAAATTTTAGGATTATTTATGAAAAAATATTTTGTGACAACTTCCATTCCTTACGCTAATTCAAGTCCTCATATAGGTTATGGCATGGAACTAGTTGATGCTGATTGTATAGCTCAATATTTTCGTTCTAAAAATATTTCAACTTTTTTATCAACCGGTACTGATGAGCATGGTTTAAAAATTTCTGAAAAGGCTAGTAGTTTAGGTCTTCAGCCAAAACAATTTACAGATAATATTTCTCAAGAATTTGTTGATTTAGCTAAATCTTTAAATATTAATTATGATGCTTTTATTCGAACTACCGATAAAATTCATTCAAAAAGATGTCAAGCTATTTGGCAACTAATGTTACCAGATATTTATAAATCACTTTATGTTGGTTGGTATTGTGTTGGTGATGAAGCTTTTTTTACTGAAACTGAAGTTAAATTTAATAATGGTATTTGTCCTAACCATAATAGACCATTTGAAAAATTAGAAGAAGAGAATTATTTTTTTAAATTATCTAAATACCAAGATCAAATTAAACAACAGATCATAAATCACAAAATGAATATCTTTCCCAATAGTCGGGCGAATGAAATTTTAGCTTTAATTGATCAAGGTTTAGATGATATTTCAATTTCTCGACCAAAAAATAAAATTTCATGGGGTATTGATGTGCCTGGCGATAATTCTCAAACAATGTATGTGTGGTTTGAAGCATTATTAAACTATTTAACAGTCATTGGTTATCCTGATGATGATAATTATAAAAATTATTGGCCAGCTAAAGTTCAAGTTTTAGGTAAAGATATTTTACGTTTTCATGCTGCTGTCTGGCCAGCTATGTTATTGTCACTTGGTTTGGAATTGCCTGAAAATTTATATGTTCATGGTTTTGTAACCTTGAATAATCAAAAAATTTCTAAAACACTTGGTAATGTTATCTCGGTTGATGAAGTGATTGAGAATTATGGTGTTGACGCTTTTCGTTATTATTTTTTGCGACATATTCCTAGCTATGGAGATGGTGATTTTAATTGGAATCATTTTAAGGAAGTTTATCAAAATGAATTAGGTAATGAACTTGGTAATGCAGTTCAAAGAACGGTTGTTTTAGTTGATAAATATTTTCATGATGAAAGTCTTGACTTTAATTTATCAACTCACGATCGAGCTAATTTTGATCAATATATGTCGGAATTTCATTTTGATCGAGCTTTAGATTTAGTTTGGAATCAAGTGAGAGGTCTTAATCAATATATTGATGAAACTAAACCTTGGTTAATTGCTAAAGAAAATGATCTTAATCATTTAAAAGAAGTGTTAACTTATCAGGTAGATAATTTATTAGAAATTGCTGATTTGCTTGATTGTTTTATGCCTCAAACAGCTAATGTAATCAAAAAAATTTTTACTGGTCAAGATAGATATAGGCAAATTTTATTTCCAAGAATCAATGATTGATTATTTGATAGATAGCCATTGCCATATTCAATCTATTGGTTTAGATGATGATCCAACTGGTCTTTTATGGTCTTCTAAAGGTTCTTTAAGTCAGCCTGCGGTTATTAAGGCGTCACTTCAGAAGGGTGTTAAAATAATGATAGTAGTTGGTTGTACCTTAAAAGATAGCTCACTGGCAATTCAATTAGCTAATGATTATTCTTGTGTATTGCCTGCGATTGGTATTCATCCACATGAAGCCATTAATTTTTTATCATTAGATCAATTTAAACAATTTGAAGATTTGATTGACGATTCAGTAATTGCTATAGGGGAATGTGGTCTAGATTATTTTTATAATTATTCCGATTTAAGTTTACAAAAAAAACTTTTAATTTGGCAATTACAATTAGCTAAAAAGTACAAGCTACCTTTAATATTTCATGTTCGACAAGCTTTCAGTGATTTTTGGTCGATTATTAAAGATTTTTTACCATTAAAGGCTGTAATTCATAGTTTTACCGATGATAAAAAGAATCTTTTTCAAGCTATTGATAATGATTTTATGGTAGGTATTAATGGTATTGCCACTTTTATGAAAAGTAGTCAAGAAATTGAAATGTTAAAAGCTATTCCACTAGACCATTTGATTTTAGAAACTGATAGTCCATATTTGACACCAGTACCCTATCGTGGTACAATAAACATACCGAAAAATGTGTTTTATATCACAGAGTATTTAAGTAATTTAAGACAAGAGAATTTTGATTTGATTAGACATCAAACTAGTTTTAACGCTATTAAATTATTTAATTTGAAAGGAGTTTGAGCTATGATAACAGAGTTAAAACGAGAAATTCACCCTCAACAAGAAATCTTAAATCAACGTTTATCTGACTTAGGTCAGGCCGAACAAATTGTTAATCAGTTAAAAAATCCAATTGATAATTTAATAGAAGATAAACCAATAGGTTCTAGCCAAACCAGTCAAACGGTTATTACAACAAATAAAACTAATGATGATTTAGAATTAACTCGCCAATCGGTTAAGAATATTTATGGTCAAATTAACTAAATTTTTTAATTCCAAAGATCAGTATAATAAGATTATTGAATATGAATCTAATATAGGTGGTCGATTGTTTGGTCCAGTACCAACTGGCCACAAAAGACAATTTTTTTGTTTTAATCCTTATACTTGGGTTTGGCATGAAGAGTGGAAAGACGATAATAAAGTTAAGCATCTTCAAACGACTTATTATCATATTAGAAATCAGACGATTGTTAAGTCTTTTGGTGATCAAGTTTATCGAGCTTTAGATGAACAAGAATATCAAAATTTTATTCAAGCCACTAAATTGTATTTTCGAATTATTCCATCAAAGATCTCTCAGCTAGCAGTTGATTAAGTTATAATAAATTTGTGAACCGTCAAATTTATTTAGATTATGCCGCTACAACACCACTTGATCGGGATGTTTTTAAGGCTATGCAACCTTATTTTAGCCAATCTTTTTATAATCCATCGGCAATTTATCGAGCTGCTATGGCTGTTAAGACTGATCTTTTACGAGCCAGACAAGAGATTGCTCAAATTTTAGGAGTTCATTATCAGGAGATAATTTTTTGTGCTGGAGGTAGTGAAGCTAATAATTTAGCTATTAAGGGTTATCTTAGTAATTATAATCAATCTCACGTTGTAGTCAGTCATTTAGAACATGATTCAGTTTTAGAAGCTTTAAAAGATTTTAATTATTCTTTAGCTCAAGTTACAACCGAAGGAATTATTGATTTTAATAGTCTTAAAAAATTAATTAGTGATCAAACTAATTTAGTGATTGTTATGTTAGCCAATAATGAAATAGGTACTATTCAGCCGGTTAAAAAAGTGGCTGATTTAGTTAAACAAATTAGATTAGATCGATTGAAAAGAGGCATTAATCAACCAATTCAAATTTTTTGTGATGCTTGTCAAGCTGGTAATTATTTAGATTTAAAAATTAATCGTTTAGGTGTTGATATGATGACTTTAAATGGTAGTAAAATTTATGGTCCAAAACAATCAGCTATTTTATACCTTAAACATGGTTTAAAATTAAAACCTTTAATTGATGGAGGTGGTCAGGAATATGGCTTAAGATCTGGGACAGAAAACGTAGCTAATTCAATTGGATTAGCTGAAGCTTTAAAAAAAACTCAAACTGTTAAAAATAACGAAGTTGAAAGATTAAAAAAGTTACAAAAATATTTTATCGATAAAACAACTAGTTTGATACCAGAAATTAATTTTAATGGATCATTAAAATATCGTTTACCCAATAATTTAAATTTTAGTTTTAAGGGTCAAGACAATGAAAGATTATTATTTTTTTTAGATCGTTATCAAATTATGGCTTCAGCTGGTTCGGCTTGCTCAGCATCAAACCATAAGTCATCTCATGTTTTAGCCGCGATTGGTTTAGATGATTCAATAATTTATTCTTCTTTAAGACTAACTATGGGTCGACAAACCGTTCAAAGTGATTTAGATCAGACCATAAGCGTCTTGGTGAATTATAAAAAACAGTTATAATAATTAAAAATGTTGAATCAATTAAAAAATAAATACTTAGCTACTATTATAATAGTTGTTTTATTGTTGGGATTATCGTCACCAGTTATGGCGATTAGTTCTCACAAAACTAAAACCACAGCTTCTACTACTAATAGTTTAGCCAATACTTCAATTTCTCAAGCTGTTATTCAAAGCTATAGCGCAACTTCGTCAATACAAACAGGTATGATTGTTCAATTGGCTACAAAAGGCTCTAATCAAGTTATTCCTTTGAGCCAAGCCAATATTGCCAGTATGTTGGGAGTGGTTGTACCGGCTAATGTAGCACCAGTTGCACTAAGTCCTGTCAACTCAACCAAACAACAAGTTTATGTAGCTTCAACCGGACGATACAATGTCTTGGTTTCTAATCAGGATGGACCAGTTATTGCTGGTGATTATATTACAATTTCATCTTTAAATGGAATTGGTATGGTTGCCAATCAAAATCAATCAATTATTTTAGGTCAAGCTACCAGTAGTTTTAATGGTAGTTCTAACGTAGTTGGAACAGTTAATGTAACTACTCTTTCGGGTAAAAAAGAACAAGTCAATATCGGCCTTATTTCAGTTCAATTAGCTATTAAAAAAAATCCTTTACTAAATAAATCCATTGATTATGTACCAAGTTTTTTAGCGAAGGCGGCCATTACTATTGCCGCTAAGCCAGTTGATGCTGCAAGAATTTATTTAGGTTTATTTGTTTTATTAGTTAGTACAATTTTAACAGCAATTTTACTTTATTCTGGTATTAGATCAGGTATGATAGCAATTGGTCGTAATCCATTATCTAAGAAATCTATTATCAGATCATTGATTCAAACTGTTGCGGCCGGCATAATAATCTTTGTAATTGGTATTTTTGCAGTTTATCTTTTACTGAAACTTTAAAAAAATAATAAAATCACATAGAATAATATTAAGATAATGAAAAAATATGGTGGGCTTTTAAATGAATAATTGGTTGCAGATAGGTTTATTTGTGGCGATTGATGTAATTAGTTTAGCGGTAGTCTTATTGATTATTTTTAAAACTCAAAAGTTTAATAAAAAACGAGGACCGTCAAATAATCAATTATCTGAACAGGCTATTAAAGAAAACGTGGCCAGAATATTTAATGATACTTTCAGAGAAGAATTAAGAAATCGTGGTCGACTTCATTTTGAAAAAATTATTTCTGAAAATGCCATGTTTTTACAACAAGATTTACAATTAACAACTTCACAACTAAACGAATCACTGAAAAATGAAGTAACTAAAAATTTACAAACTGAATTTAAAAAATACGAACAATCACTCGAGGATGCTCGACAATTAGCTGTTAGTGCGATTGAAAAAACTAACCAAGCTATTGATAAAGAAAGAGAAGTGTTATCTAATGAAATTCAAAAACAGATTGATTTAGAAAAAAAACAAATCTTAGATAATTTTGAACAACATTTAGCTAGTATCATTAATCATTATATTTTAATGGCAATTGGTGATCAAATAGACCTCAATGATCAATTGCAATTTATTGTAGCCGACCTAGAAAAAAATAAAGATGCTATCAGGGAAGATGTTAATCATGGAGCCTAAAAAAATAATTTTACCATTATCAATCGTCACAACAACTGATGTTGACTTAGTTTTAAATGAAATTAATGATTTAAAGGAATATTTAGTCCAAATAAAAATAAAAAATTCGGTTAGCGAGATTAAATTACCACATACTTCAAAATCATTAGATAATCTAGTTGGATTAAATCATTTAGATTTGACTAATCTTGATCAAGTTGATTGGCTTAAAAAAATGATTGAAAGTTTAAGTACAAAAGCCCCAGTTGTTCATATTGGTTTTAGTGTTGAACCTAATTTATTATTGTTAGAAAAAATAGTCGATTGGTTTCGACATAATATTGATAGTTCTTTATTGTTAACGGTCGGTTTACAGCCGATTATTGGTGCTGGTATTACTCTTCGAACATCCAATAAATTTTTTGATTTATCTTTAAGAAATCATTTTAATAATTTAACGTCAGATTTGGTGAAATTAATTAAGGAAGTCGATTAATGCCAACTGGAAATAAATATTTTGATAGTTTAGTTAATGCTAATCATCCGGTTGGAGAGGTTATTGCAGTCAATAAATTTTTAATATCGGTTAAAGGTTTACAACCGTGTAATGTTCATTCGCTGGTTTTATTTAGTAATGGATCAAAAGGTTTTATTCAGCAAATTAATCCAGACAATGTAATGATTTTGCATTTAGGAGTTGTCGAATTAACCGTTGGTATGATTGTAGTTTTAGAAGATAATCAATTAACTACTAAGGTAGGTAAAGAATTTATAGGACGAGTAGTATCGGTGATGGGTGAACCATTAGATGGTTTAGGTCCGATTGCTTCAGAAGGAACTTGGCCAATTTTTAATACTGCTCCACCACTTTATACGCGTCGTTTAGTAGAAGATCAAGTTGAATCTGGTGTTACTGCCGTTGATGCTTTATTTCCTATTGTTAAAGGTCAAAGAATGGCCTTAATTGGTGATAGCAAATCTGGTAAAAGTACTTTAGTTACACAATTAACTATTAATCAAAAAAATACTGATCAATTGGTAGTTTATTGTTTAATTGCTAAGCGTCGAACTGACGTCGATACGCTCCTATCTCGTTTAAAAGAAACTGACAGTTTAAAAAAAGCTGTAGTAATTGTTGCTACCATGTTCGAATCTTTAATTATAAATTATTTAGCTCCATATGTAGCTTGTTCGTTAGCTGAATATTTTTGGCAAAAATTAGAGCAAGATACAATTGTTATTTATGATGATTTAACTTCACATGCTCATGCTTATCGTGAAATTGCCTTGCTTTCTGGTGTAAGTCCAGGTCGTGACTCTTATCCTGGTGATATGTTTTATGCTCATTCATCTCTTTTAGAAAGAGCCGGAAGATTAGATAGCACTGGAAAAAGTTTAACTTCTATACCAGTTGTTCATGCTGCCAATGGAGATATTACAGCTTATTTACCAACTAATATTATGTCAATTACGGACGGTCAATGGATATTAGATATGGAAACATTTAGAAGTGGTGTTCGACCAGCCCTTAATATTGGTTTAAGTGTTACTCGAGCTGGTGGTGTTGGTCATGATGATAATCAAAAAAAATTAGCTGCTAAAACTTTAAAAATTTTAGCTGATTTTAGACAAGCCGAAGAATTTTCTCATTTTGGTTCGGAATTAGCTGTTGAAGCTAAAAAATCATTAGATATTGGTCATAATATTATGGAATTATTAACTCAGGCACCCAATCAAACTTTTTCATTTTTAGAACAAGAATTAATGATGGATATAATTCTTAATTTAGCCGATGGAGAAACATTAGATATTGCCAAAATGAAAGAACAAGTCAAAAAATTTTCAAAAATGATTAATGATAAAGACAAAGATTTTGAATCAATTAGTAGTCAACTTAAACAAACTTGTCTTAAATCAGAAGTAATTAATTCATCAAATCAAGATAAACAAGGAGAAAATCATGAAACAGCCC
>JAJZWG010000025.1 GCA_021846795.1 bacterium | reverse complement strand
CGCACTAAACTACTACGCCAATTCGTTAAAACACCCTCAGCTTGATCATAATTTAAAAACAAATATTCTGTTACCACTAACTCTAAAACAGCATCACCTAAAAACTCTAAACGTTCATTATGTTCAAAAATTGTTTTTTTGTGTTCGTTTAAATAAGAACGATGAGTAAAAGCTTTTTGAAATAACGATAAATCATCAATATTAATTTTCAAAACCCTTTCAGCTAAATCCCGATAATCACTTAATTGCATATTATTATTATAAACGATTGGTTCTGACTTTTTTAATACCAACTAAAATTAATTTAGCAATATCATCATAAGCTATTAAATTAACCGCTTCATCAGGTTGAAACCATTTAATGCCTGATAACCATTTTTCTGGCTTGAAATTATCACTATCTTGATTGATCTCAACTAAATAAAGATGCATAGTCATTAAAACTAAAGTATTAACTCTCTTATATTTAAA
This sequence comes from bacterium, assembly GCA_021846795.1. Taxonomy (GTDB): domain Bacteria; phylum Patescibacteriota; class Saccharimonadia; order Saccharimonadales; family UBA4665; genus JAJZWG01. The sequence continues at coordinate 8,684 of JAJZWG010000025.1, read as the reverse complement.
ATTTACTTTGCCTAACCAAGAATAAACCTGAAGATGTTTTAAACCAGTTTCTTCTACAATTTCTCTTTTAGCTGTTTGACGTGGTTCTTCACCGGGATCAACATGACCCTTGGGAATAGTCCAACGTTTTTTCATATCTCTAATTAATAAAATCTCGAAACCATTAGCTTGACGACGAAAAATAACACCACCTGCAGTAGTTTCATGCACAACTTCGGTGATTTCTGAAGATTTATGAATAATTTTTTTAAAACTTTTCAGAGGTTGAATTTTTTTCATAATTTCAACCATACTCCTTTTAATTAAACGTTAGCTGAATGAATAGTTCCCAAAACGCCGTTAATAAATTTAGAAGAATTATCATTACCAAAAGCTTTAGCTAATTCAATTGCTTCATTGATAACTACTTTAGGTGGAATCTCTTCGTACAATAATTCATAGACGCCTAATCTTAAAATTGAACGATCAATACGAGCAATTTGTTCCAATGGCCATTGTTTAGCAACTGGTTGAATTGTTTGATCAAGTTGTTCTAAATGATCGATAACACCATGAACAAGTTCAAAAATAAATTTTTGATCATGAAGAATTTCACTATATCGTTCAATATTTCTAGTTGTAATCTGATCAACATCAACCGTTAAATCACCAGCCATTTGACGAAATTCAACTTCGAAAAGAACTTGTAAAGCTACTATCCTACCCAGGTGACGATTCGATGCCACAATATAATCCTTTTTAATTTTAATTAAGTCTAAACTATTGACTTATCGTTAATTAGCTTTCTTAACAACTTTTCTCCCAGACTCACCGACAGTTGTTCGAACTTTAATAGGAGATTTTGTATTTACAGTTCTAGCCAAATCTAAAAACTGATGACTTCTTCGAGTGCCAGTTTTACGTGGGCTAGTTCGCTTTTTAGGCTTTCCCATACAATATTCTCTCCTTTATTTTGCTAATCAATTGATAGTATCATAACAATTTAACTAAACAAATTCAAATATTTTAAGTCAATAAAATTTTAAAAAAATACTTTTAGTTAAACTAGCTAATAATGATTGATTAAATTACAAAATTAATTAATTTATTACTAATAAAGATTACTTTTTTAATTGATTGATGCTTTAAATAAGCTTGAAAATGTTGATTTTGTTTAATTAAGCTTTCTACTTCAGATTGATGAAGATCAGCCTTAATATTTAAAGTACCCCTTAATTTACCATTCACCTGGACAATTAAAGTTATTGTTTTATTAATTAAAAGATTTTGATCAACAATCGGCCAAGTAGACAATTGAATGGACTGGTCGCGCCCCATAATTTGCCATAACTCTTCAGCTATATGAGGTGTAAAAACTGATAAAACAATTAAATACGTCTCAAAAGCATTTTGCCAAACTTCTAATTTGATTTGATTTATTGATTTTTGATAAATTTTATATAAACCGTTTAAAGCTTCCATCATTGAAGCAATTGCTGTATTAAAATTTAATTTATTTAAATCTAATTCAACTTGATTAACCATATTATTAATAATTACTTTTAATTGTTGTTCTAATTTTAAATTCTCATCGATAATTTTAAAATTATCATGATCAACTACAAATTGATTAATTATATTCCAAACTCTATTTAAAAAACGATAAGTCCCAGCTAATATTTCTGAATTCCAAGCAGTTGTTAAGTCATAAGGCGCAATAAAACCAATCGCTAATCTTAAACTATCGGCACCATAACCATTATTAAGAATATCCATTGGATTAACAACATTACCTTTTGACTTACTCATTTTTGACCCATTTGGCCCTAAAACAATACCTTGAGCACGACGAACTAAATATGGTTCAGGCGATGGTAATAACTTAATATCAGCTAAAAAATTAGCCCAAAATCGCGAATACAATAAATGAAGTGTGGTATGTTCCATACCACCTAAATAAAAATCGACTGGATACCAATAATTTAATTTAACTGGATCAACAAAAAACTTATCGTTGTTAGGATCAAAATATCTAAGGTAATACCAACTCGAACCAGCCCAATTTGGCATTGTATCGGTTTCTCGCTCAGCTGGTTGATGACAAATTGGACAAACCGTTTGAACAAAACTAGCTATTTTAGATAAAGGACTCTTACCATCATCAGTTGGTTGATAGCTTGATATTTTTGGTAACTCAACTGGTAAATCTTGATCTGGAACTGCTACAGGACCATGAACTGGGCAATGAATTATAGGAATTGGTTCTCCCCAATAATGTTGTCGAGAAAAAACCCAATCTCTTAGCCTGTAATTAATTTGCTCTTTAGCTAAACCTTGATTAATTAAAAACTCCAAAATAGACTTTCTGGCTTGTTCAGAATTCAAACCATTAAATTGGTCAGAATTAATTAAATAACCATCTTGAGTAAAAATTTCAGTTTGATCAATTACTCTTTGGGCTAATTGTTTATCTTTTGGTACAACTGAAACAGTGGCTTTAATGTGATGTTGTCTTAAGAATTCCGCATCTCTTTCATCATGAATATCACCAAAAACAGCTCCAGTACCATAATTAGCTAAAACAAAATCAGCAATATAAACTGGAATTAAATTTTGATTAATCGGATTAACAGCATAACTGCCTAAAAAATAACCTGTTTTAGTTTGCTTATCAATTTGTCGATCAACATCACTTTTAGATTGAGTTTCTTTGATATATTCATTAACAGCTGCTCGATTTTGATCAGTAGTTAATTGATTAACTAAAGGATGCTCTGGGGCTAAAATTAAACAAGCTGCACTATAAATTGTGTCAAGTCGAGTGGTAAAAATTTCGACCGTTAAATGACTTTTATTAATTTTAAATTTAACTTTAGCGCCACTACTCTTACCAATCCAATTAATTTGCTGATCAGCAATTTTATCTAAATAATCAACTTGTTTTAAACCATCAATTAATTGATCGGCATATTTAGTAATTCTTAACATCCATTGTTTAAGCTTCTTTTTTTCAACTAAAGTATCACATCTTTCATGACGACCATTAACAACTTCTTCATTAGCTAGACCTGTTTTACAAAATGGACACCAATTAATTGAAACTTCCGTCTGATAAGCCATATCATGTTTAAAAAATTGTAAAAATAACCATTGAGTCCATTTATAATAAGCTGGATCTGACGTATTAATCTTTCTTGACCAATCAAGACTAAAACCAAGTAATTTCATTTGTTTTTCAAAACTTTGAATATTATCTTGAGTCGCTTTAATTGGTGATATTTGATGTTTGATGGCGTAGTTTTCAGTCGGTAAACCAAATGCATCAAAACCCATAGGAAATAAAACATTATAACCTTGTAATCTTTTATAACGAGCTATGAAATCGCCTAAAGTATACTCTCGAGTATGCCCTAAGTGAATACCAGTGCCCGATGGATAAGGAAATTCCACCAATACAACATACTTGGTTTTTTGTGATGAATCATCGGCCTGATAATAATTATTCTCAGACCATTTTTTTTGCCATTTTGACTCAATTAATTGAGGATTATACCTTGACATATATAAATTCCTAAAATTGCGATAAATAATTAGTAGAAAAAACTTTTTGGATCGCTTGATTATCTTCAAACTTATCAAATGCCAAATCAATTAATTTGGTTACTAAATCAACATTAGATATGCCAAATTTTTGAAAATTATGAGCATACAAAGAACCCGGTAAAGGGTTAATTTCATTAAAATAAACTTTTTGTAATTTTGAATCAATTAACATATCAACTCGAGCAATACCACTTAAAGAAAAAGTTTTAAAAACTTTTACACCCAAATCTTCGGCTTTTTTATATAATTTTCGATCAAGTTTAGCTGGAATTTCCGAGTATCCTTGAGCAGCTTGATTAGTTTTTTGACCACCACCTTTTTTACCACCTGACAAATATTTAGTTTCAAAATCAAAAAAATCATTAGCTTTTAAAAGTGGTCGTTCTAAATAAGCTGGTTGAGGCTGTTGATTACCAATAATCGGTAAAGTAACTTCTATTAAATTAGGCACTTCTTCTTCGATTAAAACTAGATCATCATAATAAAAAACTAGTTCTATGGCATTAATCAATTCTAACAATCCTTTAACTCGACTAATTCCAATCGATGAACCAAGGTGAGCCGGTTTAACAAATAACGGAAATTTTAATTTCGATTTAACAGCTTGAACAATTTTTTCTAAAGATTGATCTTTTAAATCAGCTTTCTTGAACCACATAAAATCGGTAACGTCGATTTGATTAACTTGAGCTAACTGTTTAGCTAAAACCTTATTCATAGCTACGGCTGAAGATGACATATCACAACCAACATAAGCTACGTTGGCCATATCCAATAAACCCATTAAAGCTCCGTCTTCACCTTTTGTGCCATGTAAAGCTGGAAAAACTAAGTCAACTTTAATTTTCTGATTTTTAATTTTATTACGATAAAAAATATTTAAACCTTGATTAAAACCAACCTTAACTGGTTCAATTTTAGCTAAAAATTTATCTATCTGACCAGATTTATATAATGATAATTCTTTTAATCTGGGATGATAATACCAATTACCGTTTTTAGCAATATAAAGAGGTTCAACTAAAAACTTTTTAGTCATTTCTAGAGGCTTAATAACACTATTAATAGCAGTTATGACTGAAATATCATGCTCAGTTGATTGACCACCAAAAATAACTAAAACTGTTTTCATATAATAATTATACCTTAATTTCTAACTCTTATAATAAAAATTAAAGTTTAGACAATTTTTCAAGACCCTTTAAGTTTTGAAGATTAATATGGTCAAGGTAAATTATCTCATCGTTCTCAGCGATTACATTCTCAAATCTGATATCTTTTCGATAATTTTTAATCATTCTTAATTGATGAATAACATCTGGTCGATCATCATAATGCAAATTAACATAAATTAATTGCTTAAAACTAAAAGTATCTGGATTATTTTTTTTTGATTCGAAATTTGAAGTTACTAAATTCAATTGATCAATATGATCAAAACCTAGCTGACATAAAAAATCTTTATCACTAATCTGGCTATAAAGTATTTGATTAGCCATATTCTCAAAAATACCACCACTCAACCAAAAATAATCAATAAATCTTTGAGCTTCTTGATGATCTTTTGAATCAAATAAAATCGGTGGTAAATGAATAAGATCATTGTCATTATATTGATTTTCAGCTTGACTTAAAGCCTCTATTAATAAAAGAGAACCTGACAAATCAATTTCATTAACTGCATTTTTTAAACAACTTTCTAGAAAAATTTGATGATAATAACTAAATCCACTAACAAATTGACCATGCCGATAATTATAATTTTTTAAAGATTGAAAAACATACTCAATCACTTTCAAATCATTAGTTACTTGGAGTTCAGGTATTTTTTCTGGTGGAAATGATTCCATTTAATAATTTATATACTAAATAATGTTTTTTGACAATTTATTTAACTATAATTATCTGGCCAATCGTTTTGCAATAAAACTAAATCACCCTTAGTAACCATTAAATTAAGGTTTTGATAAAATTTTAAAGGTTCCTTTTCAATCATTATTTCACCCTTAAAAAATTCTTTAATTAGGCCTTCTCGGATAAATGGGGTAGTTGAATTATTCATTAAAATAACTCTGTCTGGTTGAGCTCGTGCAATTAATCGACCAATTAAAAAATGAATTTCATGACTTTTTTTACCTTGATCAACTAAACCAGGTGTAACATAAATTTTTCGTTTAAATTTTAACTCTTTCAATAATACTAAACCAGCCCTAACACCTTCTAAATTACCATTATATGTATCATCTATAATAGTTGCACCATTTAACTCATAAGGTTCCATTCTGTGTTCAAACGGTTTAGTTTGACTAACAGCTTGTTCAATTGTTTTTTGATCTAAACCAAACCTATCAGCTAAAGCTACCACTAAAGCCAACGAACCGATTAGATGCCGGCCAATCAATTGACTCTTTAAAGTTAAGATTTGATTATTTTTAGTCATTTTAAAACTTAGTCCATTAATCTGACTTTTAATATCAATAATCTTCCAACCCATCACCTGTTGATGACTATAGGTTTTAAGATTATTTAGAATATAAGGTTTTAATTCTAATGAATCTGCATTGGCAAAAATTTGATCTTCTGGAACAAATTTTTTAATTGAAATTAAATCATCAGCCTGTTGATCTAAATTTTTATAATGATCTTGATGAACTGGTGCCAAACCAGTAATAATAGCGTGAGTTGGTTGAGTAATATGAGCAAACCTGATAATATCTTTTTTTCTACCTTCTCCATATTCAATAATTAAAATATCTTCATTGCCTTTAATTAACTTTGAAAATTTATAATGAGATGAAGCACATTTTGATTGCCAGGTGTAGCCTGAACACTTTTACCAGCCGATAAAACAGTTAACAATAATTCTTTCATGGTTGTTTTGCCATAACTGCCTAAAACAGCTATCTTAATACCTGAGAATTCTTGAAATTTCTTTTTAGCTAATAAATTATTACTTTTAATTTGAGGGTTAATGATTAGTAATTTAACTATCATCAAGCCTAGAATAAGTAAATATGGCCAAATTATAGGATAAGAAATTAAAGTAGCTAAACCAAAATAAATACCACCACTTAAATGTTGAAAAAGACCAAAATAAATTAAAGTTAATCCAAATAAAATCTGAAGAATAAAAACAATTACCAAAAAACCATAAATTAGTTTAGATTTTGAAGTATAAACTAATTGTTTTCGTTTAATAATTTGACTAAAGTCCTTAGTTCTATTTAACCATTTAAAATAATTCCATAAATCATATTCACTAACTTGAAGCATATAAGCTATTACTTTTGGAAATTTATAGCTATAAAGACTAGTTAACGGTTTAAACATCTAAAAACTCTTGAATTATATTAATTAACTGCTTGGGTTGATCTTGATAGATAAAATGACCACAGTTTGGTAGAATCTTTAGTTTAGCATTTAATATATGACGTTGCAAAATTTGACCATATTCAATTGGTGTAGCCTGATCATTTTGTCCATAAATTAATAAAGTTGGGGTAGTAATTAACTTAGCATCTTGGGTGACATCCTGAGCTACAACTTTTTTAAAACTGTCTAGCATAGCTTCTTGTACAAATGCATCTGAGCCTATTTTTTGATAAACTTTCTTTTTAAGATTATTTCTGACACCACTTGGCAACACAACTGATCCAATTTTAAAAATATGAGCAATTTGTCTAATAACAAAATTTCTTTTATTGAACTTAGTTCTAATACCGGCTGAAGCAATTAAAATTAATTTTTTTGGTTTAATCATTTTTTTAGCTACCATTTCAATAGCAATAGCACCACCATTAGAATGAGCCATAATAATATCTATCTGTGAATAATTAATTTTTAGTAAAAAATTCTTAATAAAATTAGCAAAATCAGTATTATCCCAAGCTCTACCCGGTAATCCACTAGCGCCAAAACCAGGTAAATCTACACTAATAACTGTATAATACTTAGAAAAATAATTTTGCAGTAATTGCAAACTAGTTAAATTTGTACCCCAACCATGAATCAAAAGGATTTTTTTAGACTGATGACCACTAATTAAATAATTAACCAAAATTTCATCAACAATAATTTGCATTTAATACTTATTATACTAAAAATATTAAAATATTGGTGAAGGTAATAAGAGGTCTTTCCAACCCGCTTCACCCTTGTCAGAAGCTAATTATTGAATGGAAAACAAGAGAAGAGAGTCCCCGTGGATCTTCAAACGGTAAAATCCCTGTCAAGAAGTATGCATCCAAACAGATCCACACTCTGTCACCCTACCAATATAATGAACACACTGTCCTTAGCTAAATCAGTATAATTAAACTAAATAATGTAAGGAGAATGTATATGCCTAATAATTTTAGAGTTATTGATCCTAGTATTAAAGCTGAAGCTATAGATCAAGTTAAAAACAAAGGTATGAGGGTTAGTGAAGCTGCAATTAAATACGGAGTAGATCCTAGAACTATCTATGGTTGGTTAAAAAAAGAAGTAATTGGTGGAGATAAAAACTTAATCCTTGAACTTAACCGTCTAAGGAAAGAAAATGAACAACTATATAATCTACTAGGTAGAGCCACAGCTGAATTAAAACGCCCAAAAGGATAAGCCTTCTGGAAATGGTCGAACCAGGATGGCGTAAACATTTTATGACTATCCTGGGAATATCTAGAACTAGTTACTATTGTCCTAGAACTGTAAAAGCTAAATCTGATGCTATAGCTATCACCAAATTAAAAGCTGCTCACTTAGAACATCCGTTTTATGGAGTTTACCGTCTATCTCTTCATTTAGGTTGAAGTCAGAATAAAACTAGAAGGATTCGTAACCAAGCTGGTATTAAGATAGTAGTAACCAGTAAAAAACAAAGATATAGAAGAGGTAGTAGACTAGAGATCAGTGCCCCACCTAATGCTCTACACAGTTATACTGTATTTAAGAATAAAACTAGACCTCAGGATGGTATGGATTATTCTAATATGGTTAACACTGAAGCCTGGGTCCAGGATTTCACCCATCTTTGGTTTGAGCATAGTTTTTGTTGTCTAGCTGTAGTAATGGATCTTAAAACTAGACAGACCGTTGGTTGGAGATTAGGTACCAACCAT
>JAJZWG010000024.1 GCA_021846795.1 bacterium | reverse complement strand
ATTAAATTGTTAGATAAAAAATAAAAATGATTACAGAAATTCGAAAATATTATTCTAAGTATAGCTACGCTTTATGGCTATCTTTGATATTGATTATTGGTAGTCTTCTTTTACTGAGTTTTAGTCATTTAGTGCAAGCTGATCAATATTCAGCTCAAATTAGTCAATTACAATCACAAAATCAGGCTAGTCAAGCATCTTTGCAGAAATTAGCTTCTCAAGCTACTAATTATCAACAAGAAATTAATTTAATTAATGCTAATATTAATAGCATTAAACAAAATATTGCTAATGATCAATATCAACAAGCAATTTTAAGTAATAAAATTATTAGTGATCAAAATCAAATTTCATTAAAAAAAGTTCAATTAGCAGATATTATTCGGACTATGTATTTAAGTCAACAGATGACAACTTTGGAAGAATTAGCTACTTCACAAAATTTAAGTTCATATTTTAATAAAGAACAATATCGACAAATTGTCCAAAATCAATTAAATAGTACTATTAAAAGTATTAATCTTGAAGAAAATAATTTAATTCAAGATAAAAATAATTTACAGACTAAAATTAACGCGGCTACTTCACAAAATCAACAACTTCAAGCTGATCAAAATCAAGTCAACCAACTATTAAGTCTTAATCAAAGTCAACAAACCCAATATAATCAACAAATTCAAGCTAATCAAGCTCAAATTCAGCAATTAAAACAAGCTGAGATTTTAGCTAATGAGTCGGCTAATAGTTATAATAGTTCTGTTCCATCATCTAGCACGCTTTGTGGTGGTGGTTATCCAGCTTTTTTGTGTCAAGCCCCTCAAGATAGTATTGTTGACCAATGGCATATGTTAAATCGTGAGTGTGTTAGCTACACTGCCTTTATGGCCGCTAAAGAAAGCCCGATTGCTAATATGTTATTACAAGAATATAACTTTGGTAATGCCGATAATTGGCCAGCTGCTGCCCAACAATATGGAGCTAAATATGGCGTGACAGTCACTAATACACCACAGGCTGGTGATATAGCTATCCGTCCAGCTATACCGGGTCTATATTTTGCTCCAGGTGAACCAGATGTTGGTCATGCTGTCTATGTTGAAAAAGTTTATAGTAACGGTACTTTTTTGACTGGAGAATATAATGAATTTTTAGACGGTACTTATAGTCAACAAGTTATGTCTGTCAACGGTGTTTATAATGGTTTTGGTATTTATAACTATCATTATCAATTACAGTTTATTCATTTTCCAGCTTAAAAAATCTACTTGTCAAAGTGCTTTTAAATAAGGTAGCATAGACATAATAAAAAGGTAAAAATATGGCTAAACAGCCGGTTAAGTATATTTTTGTAATTGGTGGGGTAATGTCTGGGCTTGGCAAGGGTATTACGGCCGCTTCTTTAGCTAAATTATTTAAAGCTAGAAATTTTAAAGTAAATTTGCAAAAGTGTGATCCTTATTTAAATGTTGATGCTGGTACTCTAAATCCTAAAGAACATGGTGAATGTTTTGTGACTAAGGATGGGGCTGAAACCGATTTAGACCTAGGTCATTATGAAAGATTTATTGATCAAGAATTAACTCAAAGTTCGTCAGTTATGGCTGGTCGAGTACTTCTTAAGGTGATTCAAGACGAACGAGCTGGTAAATATGAAGGAGATGATGTTCAGATTATTCCTCATTTAACTCGAGCTATTCAAGAGTATTTTAAAGAAGCTGCCAAGGGTTTTGAAATTCAAATTGTTGAAATTGGTGGTACAGTTGGTGACTATGAATCACTTAGCTTTTTAGAATCAATTCGAGAATTTAGTTTTAAGGTTGGTCGAGAAAATTGTCTTTATGTTCATTTAGTTCATTTGCCATTTTTAAAAACTTCTCAAGAATTAAAGACTAAACCAGCTCAAAATTCAGTTAGAGATTTGCGAGGCATCGGTATTTTCCCCGATATATTAGTAGCTAGAAGTGATCACGAGATCACTCAGCCAATTAAAGATAAGTTAGCTTTATTTAGTGGTTTAGATTTGAATGCCATTCTTTCTTTGCCTGATGCAAAAACTATCTATGAAGTACCAATCACTATTGAAGAATCTGGTATTATGCCAGTGATTTTTAAAAAATTACAATTAAAAAACAAAAGAGCAGATCTAGATGATTGGAAAAGAATGTTAGCTAAAATTAATAAAAAATTTGATCAAACCGTTAAGGTAGCCATTTTTGCTAAATATCTAGACAACAATGATACTTATATTTCTGTTCTTGAAGCCATTAAAGCTGCTGCTTGGTATAACCAAGTTAATTTATCGATTAAAATGATTGATGCTAGTCAATATGATCAAGATACTAATTTTAATAATTTAAAAAAAGTTTTTGATAATTTTGATGGTGTTATTATTCCGGGGGGGTTTGGAGTTAGGGGTTTAGAGGGTAAAATTAAAGCTGCTCAGTATGCTTTAAAAAATAATATACCTTATCTTGGTTTATGTTTAGGCATGCAGATGGCCGTTATTGCTGCAGCTAGAAATGCTGGTTTATCTCAGGCGACTAGTTTTGAACTGGATAATAACTCAAAATATCAAGTTATTACTACTATGAATGGTCAATCAGATAAAATTATGACTGGTGGTACTATGCGACTAGGTGATTATAATTGTCATATTTTAGATCAAACTTTAGCTAAAAAATTATATCAACAAACTGATGTTGTTGAAAGACATCGTCATAGAGGTGAATGTAATCAACTTTTTGTTGATGAATATAAAAATTGGGGTATTAAGGCTACCGGATTTAATTTAGAAAGTGGTTTAGTTGAAATTATTGAAGGAATTAATCATCCATTTTTCTTAGCTAGTCAGTTTCATCCTGAATTAAAAAGTCGACCCAATCGACCTCATCCGTTTTTTATTGGTTTTATTAAAAGTTTAATTGAAAGTAAAAAATAGCCTAAGTTGTTTTTAAAGCGTTAATAGTTTAATATATTACTGTGAACAATAAAAAAATTTTATTAGTTGAAGATGATGATTCTTTAGCTAATACTTATTTAACTAGACTGCAACTTGAAGGTTTTACAGTCAAAAGAGTGGCTAATGGTGAAGAAGCTTTGCAAACTACTTTAGAGTTTAAACCTGATTTGATTTTACTTGATGTTATGATGCCTAAAGTTAGTGGTTTTGATGTTTTAGATATTCTTAAAAATACACCTGAGATAGCTAACATAAAAGTTATTATGTTAACGGCTTTAAGTCAACAGGCTGATAAAGATCGAGCTGAAGCTTTAGGGGTAGACGATTATTTAGTTAAATCACAAGTTGTTATTAGCGATGTGATGAATCGAATTAAACACCACCTCAATTTAACATAAATTAGTTTTGATGAACTTCTACAAATGTTCGGTAAACACTTTTACCGCTAAATAATCTTATTTTTTTACTAACAAAACTAACTTTTCCGTCAATGGCAGCGTGTATTGTAAAATTACGACTGATTTTAGTTCCTTGACCAGGACGTTTAGTCATACCAACTTGTCGAACAATTACTTGACCGATTTTAACGGTTTGGCCACCATAAAGTTTAACACCAAGTCGTTGACCCGGACTATCATGAATGTTTTTAGATGTACCACCAGCTTTAACGTGACTCATAATTATCCTTTTTATTAATTTTTTTTAGTACTAATAATTCTCTACCGACGAATTGACCAGGTCTTTGATAAACTAAACGACCATTAACTAAGGTAAATTTCACTAAATTATAACCGATCGAGGTTAAATCGTCAATAAGACTTAAATGAAAATCTTGGTTATTATAAGTCCAAAAGGGTACCGCTAAACAAATTCCAGTAGTTTGATCAATTTGATGGTATAAATTAATTAAAAATTTTTTAATAATTAAATTACAGGTTTGTTTATTTGATTCAAAAATTTTAGGTTGAACTTGATTAGTAAAGGCTAGTCCTAAATATGTTTCAGTAGCTAGATAATTAAATTTAATTGGCCATTGAAAAGTCGTAGCATCAGCCAAATAAAGCTTATAATTTGTTTGAGGTAATTTTTCTTGATTGATAATCCAGTTTAGGTTAATTGAAGTGTAATCTATCATTTTGGCCGAAATGTCACTTCCCAAAACTCGATAATTCATTAATAAGGCTTCTTGTAATAAAACACCGGTTCCACAAAATGGATCTAAAATTGTAGATATTTGGTGGTGATTGGTAGTTGATGAAGCCGTTGCCAGATTAATAATAATTTGAGCTAGTTTTGGAGGAAGCATACCAACTCTGGAGTCTCTTTTAGGCCTATTACGATCTCGATTAGTGTAAGAATTAAAATCTTGAATTTGACTGGTTTGAGCGATAACCATTTGTTTTAAAGTTTGATGAAGACCAATAATGATTTCAAGGTTATGATTGATGGTTAATCGATTGTGATACACTTGAGCGCTAGATAAAAATAGATTTTCGTTTGGTATAAATCTGACTGCATAATTTTTATTTTTAAGATATTTTTTAATTTCAAATTGAATTTTTTTAATTTTACTAAGAGAAATTTTAAAACCATAGAAACTTAAGCCTAAATTGATTTTATGTTTTGATGATTGATTGAGGTGATTTTCAATAATTATTTGTAAACAATTAATTAAGTCGGTTTCTTGATTAAAATTTTTTGTTTCAATTTTTTGAATTACTTGAGCTAATTTGATGCTTCCGCCAAGATTGAATAAATTAATTTCAGAAGTGGTTAAATTAATTTCAGCTAATTCTTGATTATAACTAGAGGTTAAATTTGGATAAAGGCTTTCTAATTCGGCTAAACAAATATTTTTCTCTCGTCCTAAAACTAAGATGCTTTGATTCATTAATTAATTCTATAACTAATTTAAGATAATATAAAAAGATAGTATAATTATATAATTGACTTAAAGATGGCTGAAAAAAAATTTTTTGTAAAAAGATGGAAGTTACTTTTAAATATAGTAACTATTTTAAGTCTGGTAGTAGTTATTTATTTTATTAGACAAGATATTTTATCGACTATCGAGAATCTTAAAAAAGTTAATGCTTATTTTTTGCTGTTATTATTGCCAATTGAGTTTTTAAATTATCATGCGCAAACTAAACTATATCAGGGTTTATTCAAAGTTGTTGGTAATAAAATTAATTATAAATCACTCTATAGAATTGCTTTGGAATTAAATTTTGTTAACCATGTTTTTCCTAGCGGTGGAGTTAGTGGTATTTCTTTCTTTGGTTTAAGACTAAGAAATGGCAATAAGTTATCTGGTGGTAAAGCAACTTTAATTCAGATTATGAAATTGGGTTTAACGTTGGTATCTTTTGAGATTTTATTGATTATAGGTGTTTTTTTGTTGGCTATTGCTGGTCATGTCAGTGATATTGCTATATCGGTAGCTAGTATATTGTCTACTTTGCTTTTAGTTTTATCGATTTTATTTATTTATATTGTTGGATCACAAAAAAGAATTAATAATTTTTTTCTTTCAATTACTAAAACGACTAATTGGTTTTTAGCTTTTATTAATACTTCCAATAAAGAAACTATTAATATTAAGAAGGCTAAGAAAGCTTTTTTAGATTTTCATGTTACTTATTTAGAAATTAAGAATCATTTAGATCAAATTAAGAAGCCTTTTTTATATGCTTTATTAGCTAATCTAACAGAAATTTTAGCAATTTTTGTAGTTTATTTATCTTTTGATAAGTTTGTTAATATCGGAGCAATTATTTTAGCTTATGGCATAGCTAACTTTGCCGGTTTAGTGTCAGTTTTACCTGGAGGGATTGGTATTTATGAAGCTTTAATGACACTTATTTTAGCCACAGTTGGTGTTTCTCCAAAGATTAGTTTGCCGGTTACAATTATGTACCGAATTATTAACACCTTAATTCAAATACCACCAGGTTATTTTTTATATCAAAAAACTATCAATAAAGGAAAAGTTGCAAAATAGTGGATGATAGTAACTTAGTTAGATTTAGTGTTAAACAGTTTATTGAGGTTTTTAATCAAACCATATTTTATAGTTATCCTAGATTAATAATTGTTGGTGAAATCACTCAGTTAACTATTAGTCATCAAAAATGGCTTTATTTTTCTTTAAAAGAAGATGATTCTAATGTTAATTTGTTCGGCAGTGTTGATGTTTTAGATTTTCCGATTGAAGAAGGTATGATGGTAGAGGTTTTGTGTTACCCAAGATTACATGATCGGTATGGTTTTAAATTAAATGTCATTAGTTTAAATTTAATTGGTGAAGGAACTATTAAAAAATCACTGGATTTATTGAAAGATAAATTAGCCAAGGAAGGTCTTTTTGCGGTTGAGAGAAAAAGAGTCATTAAGTATCCGCCGCAAAAAATAGGTCTTATTACTTCAAAAAATTCAGCTGCTTACAGTGATTTTATTAAAATAATTAATCAGCGTTTTGGTGGTTTAGAAATTATAGTTAAAGATGTTTTAGTGCAGGGCGATCAAGCTATTAAGGTCGTTATAGAAGCTATTAATTATTTTAATAATCTTAGATCGGACCTAGATGCTTTAGTTATTATTAGAGGTGGTGGGAGTATTCAAGATTTACAAGCTTTTAGTAGTGAAAGCTTAACTCGCATAGTAGCAACTAGTCGAATTCCAACTTTAGTGGCTATTGGTCATGAAAAAGATGTTTCACTCAGTGAATTGGCGGCTGATTTAAGAGCTTCAACACCAAGTAATGCGGCTGAAATTTTAGTGCCCGACAAACAAGAAGTCTTAACTCAATTACAATTGATTCAACAAGATTTAAACCAAAGGCTTGGAGCTATTTTTACAAGAGAAAACCATTATTTAATTTATCTTAAAACCAATTTATTAAACCAATTAAATAATATTTTTAATCAAGAAACTAATCAGTTAAAATTTTATAATAATTTATTACAAACTCTTGATCCTGGTTTACCTTTAAAGAGAGGTTACGTTCTAGTTCGATTTAACCATCAATATTTAACAGATTTTCAGGCAGTAAAGGTTAATGATATACTCGAACTAGAATCGTTAGATAATTTATTAAAAGTTGAGGTTAAGAAAAATAGGATAAAACATGGCTGAATCAATTAACTACTGTCTTCTTAAACAGCAACTAGATCAGATAATTGAAAAATTGAATAATGAACAAATTAATCTTGATGAAGCTATTCAGTTACATCAGCAAGCTCAAAAAAAATTGCAACAATTAGAAAAATATTTAAAATTACAAAAAAATAAGGTTAAATTTTTAGATTAGGTTAAAATTTTGATAATTTTGATAATTTTATTATTAATTATTTTTTCATTTAGCATAGCAGTTTTAGTTGGTCCACCTTATTTGCCAATTTTTAAGAATCAGTTAGCGCAAATTATTGAATTAGGTCAATTAAAGCCTGGTGATAAATTAATTGATTTAGGTTGTGGTGATGGTCGTTTAGTACGTTATGCGGCTAAACGGGGTATTCAAGTAGTTGGTTATGAGATTAATCCAATTTTATTTTTATTTTGTTGGTTGACGACTAGGCGATATAGCCAAAACGTTAATTTAATTTTTGGTAATTTTTGGCAGAAGGATTTTATTGAAGCTGATGTTATTTATACTTTTTTATTACCTCGATTAATGACTAAATTAGATGATAAATTAAATGATTACCCCTATAAACCAATTAAATTAATCTCCTTTTCATTTATTATACCTAATAAAAAAATTATTAAGAAAATGAATAATTTATTTTTATATTTATTTTAAGATAAATTCTTTTGTGACAGTGATATAATATTTTTATGAAGACGACAGGTAATAATGATTTTGATTTACCTAGTGATCTTTTTTTAAATCTTTTGCAAAATATCCAACATTCAATTTTAAATATTTCTAATCAAGTCGATGTTATTAAGTTAACTAAAAATCACAATAACTTAGATGTTATTAAAAATTTATCACAAAACACTAATCATTTAATTGAAAATTACAGTTTAATGATTAATCTTTTGCAAAATCAACAGGAATTATCTTTAGAACCGGTTTCTTTAGCAGCAATTTTGTATGATGTTGTTAATAATTTACAATCTTTAGCAGCTGATTATGGGGTCAATTTAGTTTTTAATAATGAAGGAAAATTTTTCCCAGTTTTATCTAGTTATGTAGTTTTAGAAGTTTCGTTAACTAGTCTTGGCATATCTCTAATTGAGGCTTTACCAGCTTTAATAGTTGATCAATCCCGACAAATTGAATTATTTGCGGCTATTCATCGTTCTAAATATGGTTTAGTGGTTGGTCTTTATTTTGACGATCAGCCAATATTAAGTCAATATTTAATCAATAAAAGTCAAAAAATTTTAAGAAAATCTAAACAACCACTACCAATGTTAAGTTATAGCCCAGCTAGTGGCTTATTTTTAGCTAAAAATATTTTAAATTTTATGAACTTAGACCTAAAGTCATCTAAACACCGTAATCGTTATGGGGTGGGTGTGATTTTACCACCAATTAAACAATTGGCATTTATTAATGAATAAATTATTAATTATTGAACCAGATATTATAGCTGGTAAAAATTTAGCTGATTTTTTAAATCATCAAGATTTTAATTGCCAAGTAGTTACAACTGCTCAGAAAGCCATCGAAGCTATTGATATTTTTAGACCAGATATGATTATCTTAGAAGTCCAATTAAGTGTTCATTCTGGCATAGAGTTTTTATATGAATTAAGAAGTTATGATGATATTAAAGATTGTCCAGTAATTATTTATACTATGTTGAAAAAAGATGCTTGGGGACTTGGTTTTGTTAATTTAAAACTGCAACTTAAAGTTAGTCAGTATCTTTGTAAATTAGATAATGATTTTTTTGATTTAACTAAAGAGATTAAGAGTTTTTTTAAAAATAATTTGAATAATGCAATTAGTTAAAACTAGAGCCATTGTTATTAACAGAATTAATTATTCGGAAGCTGATAAGATTATCACAGTTCTTAGTAATGATCGTGGTAAAATACGTTTAATAGCTAAAGGTGTCAGGAAACAAAAAAGTCGTTTAAAAGCCAATATTGAACTTTTGCATCAGATTGAGGTCATCTATAAACCTAATAATGGTCAAATCTATACTTTAATTAATGCTCATTTGATTAAAATTTATCATCATATTATTTATGATTATGATAGGTTAGCGGAAGCTTATTTTTTTTTAAAAGTGATCAATAAGGCTATTGAAGATAAAGTTGACGATGATTTTTTTAGACTTTTAAGTGATAGTTTAGAAGCATTAAATAATCTTAAAATTAACCCCTTGTTAG
>JAJZWG010000023.1 GCA_021846795.1 bacterium | reverse complement strand
ATATCTATGAAATATTAACAAATTATGTATCTGAAGGAGGAACAGTTTTCATATCATCACATAATTTAGATGAAGTTAACAGAATTTGTAGTAATGTGGCTATTATTCGACAAGGAAAAATTGTTGAAGTTGAAGCTTATGATCAAAATGATGTAGCTAGTCACAGTTACAAAGGTATAACGAAAAGAAATTCTGCGATGTTTGGTCAAGCAGGCACTGCGTATGTGTATTTTACTTATGGAATGCATTATTGTTTAAATGTTGTAGTTGGAAGAGAAGAAGAAGGTAGTGCAGTGTTAATTCGCGCTTTAGAACCATTGACAGGTGAATCTATGATGAAAAAAAATCGTCAAACTATTTTAAATACAAATTTATTAAACGGACCAGCTAAATTATGCCAAGCATTAGCTATAGATAAAAATTTTAATGGACATAACCTAACCATTAAACCCTTAGTATTAAAACTTAATCCGCCTACACCAGAAGATCAAATTAATTTTAGTCATAGAATTGGAGTTAAGGAATTTAACCACAATAAGCTACCTTGGCGATTATGTTTGAAATCTTCAGTTTTTTTATCGCGACTAATAAAGTAAATTAACCAGTTGCACCGTGAGTAGGTGTGGTACCGTTAGGAGCTAAAATATCAAAACCATCAACTTTATTAAGCATGCCATAAGATGATCCGGGATGATCGCTGACACCATATTGCCAAACCAATGCACCGGTTTTAGGATCTATTGCGATCATTCTATCTCTATGATCATCGTTGAGCATATAAACTCCACTTGGTAATAATTCAACTAATGATGGAGAATTTAGTCTACCGGGGCCTGAAGTTGGCTGATATCTTGATAGAATTTGTCCTTGACGATTAAAAGTTAATATTGCGCCAGGATTAGTATAATCAGCTATAAGGTATAAATTAGTATTTTTACCGGGTCCAGCATTTAATTGTTGAGGGTCGGATGGATATGAAATAGGTAAATGAACTGCCCACACCATATGACCAGTTGGAGTATATTCGCTAACCCACGAACCAATGATTTCAGAAACTAATATGTCACCGTTGTATAACGGAGTATCACCATTAGGAGAACCAAGTGAAACACCTGGATTATGTCGACAAATTCCTGGTTCACCTATCGTATGAGCTATAGTTTTATTTGGATTTATAAACAATATTCGACAGTTTTGATCATCGGCTACAACTACTTGACCGTTTTTTAATTGATAAGCATCATCGGGGGCTCTTAGATAACCTGGCGCACTACCTGGAACCAATGGGTGACCATATGACCAAATAATTTTACCTGAAGGATAAGCAATCTTGACAATAGTATTATTATTTTCTTGATTAGATATAATGACATGACCATGATCAGCAAAGAAAGCATCATCTGGGAAATAAAAATTTTTATTACTAGCAGGTAATGATTTTGAAGGATATTTCCAAATTATTTTCATAGCCGAATTCATGACCAAAAGTCGATTATTACCTCTGTCGGCAATTAATAATTTATCGTTATAATATGGTGAGCCTGCACCACTTGTACCAGCTATACCGAATTTTATATTGGGCCGCAACATTTGAACTACATTAACTACTTGATTATTTGATTCACCGCCAACTAACCAAGCTGTCGTGCCAATTGTGGCGATACCAGCATTAGAGACTGGTACTTGTAAATGTCCAGCTAACAAAAATTGATGACTGGCAGTATTTAAAGCGTAGATATTGTTAGAAGTATCTGTGTTTGAAACTGAAATTCCATCAACTTGAGTAGTACCTACACCTAAGGGTATGTTTTGTTTGACATTACTTTGACCACCGACCAAGTAGATAACATTGTTTAATACAACAGCTGAAGCACCTTCTAGTGGCATTGGTAATTGCCAAGATACTTGTTGGATAGTATGATTAGTGGTATTAATTATTTGAATTGTTTTAAGTGGATTGCCAATATTTTGACCTGAAGCAGCTAGTCCACCAAATATATAAATTAGATTATTTAAAGAGGCTACAGCTGCATATCGAACAGGCGTTGGAAGATTACCGTAATCATGAAAAGATGTACCATTGGTGGTAGTTAAAACTTGCGAGTCTGAACTTTTCCCGTTATAACCACCAATAATATAAGTAGTATTTTTAATAGTTACAGCAGTTGCATCAGATCTAGGTTGAGGTAATTTACCAGTTTTAATTACATTTGAATTAGGTGTAATTATTTGCGATGAATTAAATGATGCGGTTTGACCACAACCAAATAGTACCATTTTACCATTAATCATTGAATTAGCTGCATCGTGTACTCCGTTAGGCAATGAAGCAACGAGATTAAGACTACCATTACTAGTATTTAAATTAAAAATTCCACTAGCTGAACTACCAGATGGATTTAAACCACCTACGATAGTTAAATTATTACCGTTTGGGAAGAGAGCCATTCTACTCAAAGGAGCTGTTAAATGCCACGGTAATAATCCGGATTCTATAGCGGCTAGTTTGATATTTGTTTGAGGATGATTAATTTTGTGATTAATATTGGTAGATTTTTTATTGAAAGCTAAATAAGTGGTGATGCCGATCACTACTAACAAAATTATAGCTAAAATAAAATAATGTTTAAATTTTTTATAAATAGATTTACGATTAGTGTATTGTTGAGACATATTAATATTTTACTTTATTTGATAATAATTTAACAATCTTGAGAATTAGCTTATTTAATTGATATTATTTTGGTAATTATTAAGTGGTATTTTTTAAAATAGATAGTTAAGCATATTTAGTTATAATGAAGTTATGTTATCTAATAATAAATATGTTGTGATAGAAGGAATCGATGGAGCAGG
The DNA here is from genome assembly GCA_021846795.1 of bacterium. GTDB lineage: Bacteria > Patescibacteriota > Saccharimonadia > Saccharimonadales > UBA4665 > JAJZWG01. The sequence continues at coordinate 6,768 of JAJZWG010000023.1, read as the reverse complement.
TAAAACTACTCAAAAAAAATTATTAATTGATTATTTGCATTCAAACAATCAAACAGTTTGTGATATTAAAGAACCTGGAGGTACATTATTAGGTGAAAAAATTAGACAAATAATTAAAGATAGCAAGATAATTAGAAGCCCTGAATCTGATTTTGAATTATTTAATATTTGTCGTCGTGAATTAGCTCAACAAATTATTTCTCAAGAATTAACTTTAGGTCATTGGGTGATTTGTGATAGAAATTGGTTTTCTTCGGTGGCATATCAAGGATTTGGTCAAGGTTTGCCGGTTGATTTGATTATTAATCAAACTAAAAAAACTTTAAAGAAATTATTTTTACCAGATGTTTCAATTATTATAGATTTACCAGTTAAGATAGCTTTTGACCGACTTAATCAGAGGCAACAAGATATGACTAATGATAGTTTTGAATCAAAAGGCCCAATTTTTTATCAAAAAGTTAGAGATGGTTATAATTGGCTGGTTGAACAATACTCTATCTATAAAATTGATGGTCAACTATCAATTGAAAAAAATAATCAAGCCATCATTAATTTTATACAAGATTAACTTGACGTTAACGTTAAAGTTAAATAGTATAATAATTAATTTAAAGTTAAATTTTAAAAATAAAGGTGAAGATGTTTTCAGTCTTATATCGATATATTCAAGAACGTCATAAAAAAAATATTAATGATAATACTCAGCGTCATCCAAAATATAAATGGATTGTTTTGGCTAATACAACTCTTGGAATGATTATGGCTACAATTGATTCTTCGATTATGCTAATTGCTTTACCAGATATTTTTCGAGGTATTCATTTAAATCCTTTAAAGCCCGGAAATAGCTTTTATTTACTTTGGATGATTTTAAGTTTCTTAATTGTTAGTAGTGTTTTGGTCGTTAGTCTTGGCCGACTTGGCGATATGTATGGTCGAGTTAAAATGTATAATTTGGGTTTTGCAGTTTATACTGTAGCTTCTATTCTTTTAACTATTGATTGGATGAGTGGACAATCGGGAGCTCTATATTTAGTTTTAATGAGAGTAGTTCAAGGTATTGGAGCTGCTTTCTTAATTGCTAATTCAGCGGCAATTTTAACTGATGCTTTTCCGGAACACCAAAGAGGTTTAGCTCTAGGCATTAATAATGTAGCTGGTATTAGTGGTTCTTTTATAGGTTTAATTTTAGGTGGTGTCTTAGGACCAATAGATTGGCGTTATGTCTTTTTAGTGTCGGTACCATTTGGTTTAGCCGGTACTATTTGGGCTTATCTAATGTTGAAAGAAAAACGATCTTATAGAGAAAAAACTAAAATTGATTGGTGGGGTAATATTTTTTTTGCAGCAGGTTTAATTTTAGTTATGATAGGTATTACTTATGGTATTGAACCTCATGGTCAATCTACCATGGGTTGGACTAGCCCACAAGTTTTATTTGAGTTAATTTTTGGTGTAGTTTTGTTAATGATTTTCGCTATTATTGAAATGAGAACTTATCAGCCGATGTTTCGACTTCATTTATTTAAAATTAAAGCTTTTACGGCTGGTGTGTTGTCGAGTTTTTTATCGGCAATTTCAAGAGGCGGTTTAATGTTTATGATGATTATTTGGTTGCAAGGTATTTGGCTACCAGAGCATGGTTACAGTTTTACCAGAACACCATTATGGGCAGGTATCTATATGTTACCTTTAACTGTTGGTTTTTTATTGGCTGGTCCAATTTCTGGTATTTTGTCTGATAAATTTGGTTCTCGACCTTTTGCGACTGGTGGAATGATTGTTTCGGCTATTGCTTTTGGTTTGTTGGAATTTTTACCTATCGATTTTAATTATTTAGCTTTTGGTGCCATTTTATTATTAATGGGTCTAGCTATGGGAGCTTTTGCTGCACCAAATCGAGCTGGTATTATGAACAGTTTACCGGCTAAAGATAGAGGTGCGGGTAGTGGCATGAATTCAACTTTTCAGAATTCAGCTCAGGTTTTATCGATTGGTATTTTCTTTACTTTAATTATTATTGGATTATCGACTACATTACCATTTAATTTAAGTTCCGGTTTAATCAGAGAAGGTGTTAATCCGGTCTTAGCGGCTAGAATTGCTCATTTACCGCCAGTGTCAGTTTTATTCGCTGCTTTCTTAGGTTATAATCCGGTTAAACAATTATTGGGTCCTTATTTAAAAACATTATCATCTGCACACCAAGCAATATTAACCGGGCGAGGTTTTTTTCCGAATTTAATTTCTGCACCTTTTAAATCTGGTTTACACGAAGCTTTTACATTTGCTATTGTAGTTTGTCTTATGGCGGCCATTGCTTCTTGGACTAGAGGCAAAAAATATATTCATCAACCAGAGATTAGTTTAGAAACTGAGTCATCTATTAAAGATTCTTCCGTTAGTTTACAATCACCTATAGAAATACAAAATGATTAATTTTTTTGAGCCTTTAATTGATTTAAAAAAAATAGAAGATCGAGATTATAAAATCTCAGAAGTAGCTGATTTATTACAAATAAGCCCTAGAGCTTTACGCTATTGGCAAGAGAATAATTTGATTAGTCCTCATGGATCTATGCATACCAATGAAAGAATTTATAAATTGGAAGATATTAAAAGAGCTCAGCATATTAAGGAACTTCAGGGTTTGTTTGGTTTTAGCTTGAGTGAAATTAAACAAATATTGCAAATTGAAGATAAAATCTTGGATTTTAAAAAAAGTTATTTAAAGGATAGTAATAATAAATTATTAAAAAATCAACTTGGCCAATCAGCTTTGAAAGAAATTACTAGTTTAATTGATTTAATTGATCAAAAAATAAATCGAATTAATCATTACCGTAATGATTTAAATAATAAAGTTCATTTAATTGAAGATTTTTTAAAAAATGACTGAAAAAATTATTAGTCAGGTTAAAACATATCATTCTAATTTAACTAATCATCGATCTTTAGCCATGATTGTAGTTATGACTGGAGTTTTAATTACGGCTGTTGATACTTCTATTGTAGTTTTAGCTTTACCAGAAATTGAAAAAGGTTTAAAGGTTGGTCTAGCGTCTGTTATTTGGATTGTGATTGGTTATTTGTTAGTGATCACTTTACTTGCTACTCAAGTTGGTCGATTAGGTGATATGTTTGGACGAGTTAAGATGTATGAAGCTGGATTTATTATTTTTATTTTAGGTTCGTTATTATGTGCCTTATCTTTTAACGAAACTTCAATTATTATTTTTCGACTTTTGCAAGGGGTTGGTGGAGCTCTAGTTTCAGCTAATAGTGGTGCTATTATCGCTGGACTATATCCACCAGAAGAAAGAGGCAAAGCTTATGGTTATAATTCTATTGGATGGAGTTTAGGAGCTGTACTTGGCATTATTGTTGGGGGTATTATAGTAACTTATTTTTCTTGGCGGTGGATTTTTTGGATTAATGTTCCGATTGGTTTAGCGGCAACAATTTTAGCTTTAAAGGTTTTACATGATAAAAATGAAAAACTAAAACATAAATTAGATCCAGTTGGAATTTTAATGTTGGGTTTTGGTTTATTTGGTGTTTTATGGGCAATTACTAAATTGACAACTTCTTCCTTGAACTCATCGATTGTTGTAGATATAGTGATTGGCTTAATCTTATTAGTTGGTTTTTATTTTTTTGAAAAAAGACAATCAGAACCAATGTTAAATTTTTCAATTTTCAAAGTTCCAGCCATGACCCCGTCTTTATTGGCGGCTTTATTTCAAGGTATGGCCAATTTTGCTGTACTATTCTTGGTGATTATGTACCTTCAAGGACCAAGAGGCTTATCGCCAATTCATGCTTCATTATTATTAGTACCTGGTTATATAATTGGTTCAGCAATTGGTCCGTTGGCAGGTAAATTAGCTGATAAAATTGGCCCAGTTATTCCAGCGACTATTGGACTTAGCATTCAGGTTATTGCTTTATTTATTTATGCTCATTTATCACTTAATATCAGCTTGTGGGTGGTAGTTGTAGCTAGTGTGATTAATGGATTTGGTTCTAGTTTCTTTTTCCCAGCCAACAGTTCGGCTGTTATGAAAGCATCACCAGACAATATGTTTGGTGTTGCATCTGGTATGCTTAGAACATTTTCTAATATAGGTATGGTTTTTTCATTTTCGGTAGCTATTTTAGTGGCTTCCCATTCGATTTCTAAGAGTCTAGCGTTTGCTATTTTTGTTGGAGTAACTAGTTTGCATGGTCATTTAGCCGTAGCGTTTAGTAATGGCTTACATGCTGCTTTTTATGTTTTAATGCTTTTTATGTTGGTGGCGGCTTTATTATCTTTATCGAGGGGTAGAATTATTAAGTCAGTTAGTTAGACTAATTTAAATGATTGGGTAGTGTTAATTTTTTGGTTTGATTAATACCCGTAATTCTAAAACTAAAACTAATATTTTTGGATTTTTGATTAATAAAATTAGTTGAAGTACCTAAATTAAAAGCTAATAAATTATGACTTTGATTAGCTAAACAAGCTGATGCTATAATTTGAGTTTGATTTTTTTGATGAAGTGAAGGACCAAAAAAACTATAAATTGAACCTTGAATATGATCAATTTGACAAGATTGACCTTCAACTAAGTGGGTACCGGCTACATGATAGAAATTTAAAAAATTTTTAGCGCTTGATATAAAAGGAGATTGACTGTAGTTATTATTACCTTCAGGTATTTTATGCCAATTATTTGGACTTATTTCAATATAAATAAAATGATTAATGTGTTCTTCTAGGATTGGCTGTTTGATTGACCAATTATTGCTGGAATAAACTGAACCATTAAAGCTTGAATGATTATCAGTGATTGCAAAACTATAATTTTTTAATGAGGTTAACTCATTTAAATTAAATGGTTTTTTACTGGTTATGGTCTTAAATTTTACGGTCATTTGTTTATTGGTTGTTTGGTGGTGATTCAATATTAAACTTACGGTTATAAAGGTTATAATAATTAAAATTATTAAAATACCAAGAGATATAATTAAGCTATATTTGCTTTTTTTCATTTGGTTGTTATTTTAGGATAATCAATTATAAAGTCAAGGTACTTTTATTTTTTATAAAAAGGATTATGATTATCTTTAGACTATGAAAATAAATAATTAATTATGTTCAGCTTAACCAATATTAGAAAAAATACTTTTAAAACCAAGCACTGGTCTTTTAATTCATCTCAAAATTTAATGATCGAAGATGTTTTTTTAGCCCGACGTTATATTCAAAATTATTGGCCAAAATTAACATATTTTAATCCAACTGATCAAGATACTTTGATTGGTTTACCTTATCCATACTTAATTCCATCAAGAAAAAATTTAAAAGGTTTTGATTTTGATGAAATGTATTATTGGGACAGTTATTTTACAATTCAACCTTTTTTAAATTCTGAACAAAATAAAGAATTAGTTTTAGGTATTTTAGATAATTTGATTTTTTTGTTTAAAAAATTTCAAATTATTCCTAACGCTTCAAGAGATTATTTGACAAGTCATTCTCAACCACCATTATTAACTTCGATAATTTATGATATTTATGATCATTATTCAATGTCTAATCAATGGTTAGAACAGCGCATTGAAGTTGCCAAAGAAGAGTACACTAAAGTTTGGACTAACCAAGAATTACCATACTATCATCAGGTTTATCAAGGTTTAAGTCGTTATTATGATTCTAATGATAGTTTAGCGGAGAATGAAAGCGGTTGGGATAAAACTATTCGATTTAATCGCCAATGTTTAAATTATTTGCCAATTGATTTAAATTGCATGTTATATAAATATGAAAGAGATTTTTATCGAACAGCTTTAATTTTTAACAATGATTATGAAGCTAATTTTTGGTTATCTAAAGCTGATCAACGAGCCAATCAAATTAATCGATTAATGTGGGATCGATCGAGCGGCTTGTTTTATGATTATAATTTTGTTGATAAGAAAAAAGCTTCAGTCAGATCTTTGGCGGCTTATTTCGCACTTTGGTCAGGACTTGCAGATGATTATCAGGCAGAAAAATTAAAAAATAGTTTGCTGTATTTCGAACATCAAGGTGGTTTAGTAACGACAGATTTTTTACCAGAAAAATATCAAAATAAAAATTTCTTAAATTTTCAATGGGCTTATCCTAATGGTTGGGCACCACTTCATTTTATTGTAGTTCAAGGTTTGAAAAAGTATAATTATTTTGATGATGCCAATCGAGTTGCCATGAAGTGGTTAAAAACTAATTTAGCTTGGTTTGAACAAAATGATAATTTTTTAGAAAAATATAATGTTGTTAATGTAGCTAAACAACCTGCAATCGGTATATATACTTCTCAAATTGGTTTTGGTTGGACAAATGCTGTTTTTGAACGATTTTGTCAAGATTTTATTGATTTTTAAATTTAATTTCAGCTAAAACTTGTTATAATTAATTAATGGAACAAAATAAAATTCAAGATTCAGACCAAAGGATTTATAAGCAAAAGTTAAAATTATTAACTCAGACTTTTGAACTTGCTGGTGTTGATCAAAAACTTTTCACTGATCCTACTAAAACTGCAACCTTAATTAATCAAATGCCTGAAGCGTGTTTTCAGGCATTAGAAGGTTTTTTAGTTGATTCAGAAACTTTGGTTGATGAAAGACAACAAAAAAAGGCATTAGCCCAAATGATGATTGAGCGGTTTGTTGGTGATCAAAGTGCCAGAGATTAGTCCAGTTGACGAAAATAATTCTCCTCAATATAGTTATGAAGCC
>JAJZWG010000022.1 GCA_021846795.1 bacterium | reverse complement strand
TGGTTATTTGCATTTGTTTAGCTAACTCGTTGAGCTGATGCCAAACAACAAAAGCAATGCAGATATGGTTCCGCTGTTTTCTACCTTTTCTAGCTTGGCACTTAGCTACACCGGTTAGTTGTTTAACCTGACTTCGCACTTTAGGTGACTAAAATACCTAAGTCACTACAGTTTTAATAATTCCTCTTGTAATTCATTCAGTTGGGAGTAAATAGGAAAACTATCCTTACCTTTTACGGTCAGTCGGTATCGCCAAATGGCTAAGAGTTGCTCAAGAGCAATAGTTTGGCCTACTGGTTGTCTTGTCTCGTCAAGTGGTAAGGTTGCTAGTTTTTGATTAAATTCCCTCAGTACAGCCAAGGCCCCGACACAGATAGTTAAGTGAGCAATAATGCGCTGACGTTTGTAGTGAACTTAATAATTTAGCTGAACTACAATGAAGCAGTTGCTTTAACAATTCACTATTACAATACTAAGAGAATCCATACAGCATTAAACATGCCACCAGCTACTTATGCTAAACAATTAATTAAACGAGAATCAGTGTTCGCAGAAAAGGTAGCTTGACACAATGGCTATACGCTACCAGAAGATTGAAAAAATGCTTGACTGATAGACGGGGCTGTTAATAGTACTTAGCTTAGGCACCAACTGCACTGTAATAATATTAAATATATAATTACCCATTGTAATAAGTAATAGTTATTGATATAGTAATGGGTATGAAAACAATGCTTACAATTACAAGTAAAGGTCAAACAACTATACCGGCTCCGATTCGCCATAAACTCGGCTTACACAAAGCTGGTGGCATGCTACAGATGAGTTTTAATGAAGATAGGGACGAGCTCATTATCTCTAAGCCTCTAAACGTTGATGAACTTAGTGATAAACTGAGCGCATACATCAAACCAGGTACTACACCGCTAACTGACGTTGATGCTTTTTACCAAGCAAATCGTAAGAGGTAAGAAATGACAAAATTCACGGGCTCATTTGACACTAACGTAATCCTCAGGCTACTCCTTAACGACATTCCTGAACAGCGTATTGCTGTAAAAAAGCTTATGAAGCAGGCCGTTAACCAATTTGCTGTTGCCGATATCGTGATAATCGAACTGGTGTTTGGGCTTGACAGGTATTACAAATTTAGTCGTCCGCAGATAGCTGAGGCTGTGGACGGTTTTATGAAGTTAAAAGAAATAAATTGTAACCGAGCTCTTTTTGAAAAAGTATTGCCTCTATTCATAAACCACTCCGGTCTGTCCTTTGAAGATTGTTGCTTAACAGTTTATGCACAACTTAATGCTGCTGAGCCGTTGTGGACATTTGACAAGAAATTAGCTAATCAGGTTTCAAGCGCCAAGTTAATTGCTGCGTAGTCTTTCGCTATCCAGGTTCTTACTTCGTTGATGACGCCATACCATTTATTAAACTTTACGAGACGCCTTAAATGGATGCTTTTTATAACTTGGGTTAGGACAAGATGTCTAAATATTGCCTACTTAAACTATCTTCTTAGTTAAAGATATGATAGCTAGATAATATTTATTTCTGAACATATCAGGTAGAGGAGTATCAAACAAGGTGTCTGGTTTTGGGGAGGTTAACAGCTTTATTAGCAATACCGATAACTAGTTAAATTTTTTTAAATTTGGCTTTTATGAACACTATAATAACGTAAATCAAAGTGAAGCAGAAGTGTTTTTTAAAAGTTAAAAAATGTGGTTTATTTTATATTATGAATTTTTATCCCAAATTATCATTTGTTCAATAATTGGTTTAAGGGTGTAGCCTTTTATTGTTAGATGGTAAGTTTTTCGTGGTGAAATAGTGTTTTGGCTTCTTTTTTCGATTATGCCTTCATTTTCTAGTATTAATAATTTTTTTGTTAAGATTCTAGGATTAATGTTTTTAATATTTCTTTCTAATTCACAAAATTTTTTTGGGCCAGAAAATAAATCTTTAATGATTAAAGCCGACCATTTGTTAGCTAAAATTTCTATTGATTTAGAGATACAACCATTATTAACATCTATTTTTTTCATAAAATACTTTACAAAGTATAGTAAATCAATTATGATTAAATTGCAATATAAAATAAAAGGAGAAAGATAAATGAAACTTGCTGTTGTAATTGGTTCTATTCGAGAAGGTCGTCAATCAGATAAAGTCGCTAAATGGATTGATAAAACCGCTAAAAGCAATAATATTAAATCAGAAATTATTGATTTAAAAGATTTTGAAATGCCATTTTTTAATGAAGCTATTTCTCCTAGATATAATCCTGAACGAAAACCAATCAAAGAAGTTCAAGTTTGGCTCGATACTATTAAACAATTTGATGCTTATATTTTTGTGACCCCCGAATATAATCATTCAATTACTGCTGTTTTAAAAAATGCTTTAGATTATTTAACTAATGAACTCTATCACAAACCAGTCGCTATTGTTTCACATGGTAGTGTAGGCGGTGCAAGAGCTGCAACTGATTTGAAAGAAATTTTATCTGAATGTCAATCGGTTGTAATACCGAAATCAGTTCAATTGTTTAATGTTGGTATGACCAATGCTGTTGATGATGATGGTAATTTATCTGAAGAACTACAAAATAATCCTTATGGACCATCAACTCAATTAAGTAATTTATTAAATGAGCTTGAATGGTATTCAAATGCTTTAGAATCTGCTCGATAGATACTATAATATTTGAATGGGACAATTAATTAAGCAATATCCAGCTTTTTTGTTTTGGGTTGATTTAGAAATGACTGGTTTGGATCCAGACCATGACGTTATATTAGAGGAGTCATCTTTTTTAACTGATTTTGATTTCAATATTTTAGCCAAATCAAACTATAGGGTTTTTCACAACCAACAAAGTTTAATACCCTTGTTTAAACAAAATATTTGGTGGCTAGATTATCCTAAAAATCAGCAACAATTTTTAGACAATGTTAGTAAGGGTTATAAAATTAAAATAGTAGAAGATCGTATACTAGATCAACTCAATAAGTATACTGGCGATACAAATGATATTTTTTTAGCTGGTAATAGTATTTATTCTGATCGAAAATTTATAGCTAGATATATGCCAAGATTAGATAATCGATTACACTATCGAATGTTAGATGTTAGTTCTTTTAAAATTTTAATGAATTTTAAATATAATTTAGAGTTTAATAAAGATAATAATCATCGAGCTTTACTTGATATCAAAGAATCTATTGATGAATTAAAATATTATTTACAATTTTTTAAACCAAATGAATAGTGAAGAATTTATTAAAAAGTTTAATGATTATTTAATAAAATTATCAGGAATTATTATTAAAGAAAATCAATTAATTCATGAAAAATTATTTTATTTTAATGATCATTTATTTGCGGTTTTAAATTTTAATAAAGAACCATATAAATTATCAATAATTTGTGATAAAAAATTAGCAAATTTATTAAAAAGTCGTTATGAGGAAGTTGTTAATCCAACAAATTTATATCCAGAAAAATGGATTACAATTATTTTAACTGGTCAATTGACCACCGAAGAAGTTTTAGATCTTTTTCGTCATGCCTATGAAATTAGCCACAATTAATTTAATTAATTTCGGGAATAAAAGTTAATAAAAAACTAATAATAATAGAAACTATTAAACTTAGTAAAATTAGTTTAATAGAATATTTTTGATCTAAAATAGAATTTTTAACTTGTGAGATTTGGTGGGGTTTTTGACTGCTTTCATCGCTATTTTCTTTTTTAGTTAATCCATAAAAAACACAAAATTTTCGTCGTGATTGAATAATACCTAATATGATAATAAAAATAGGACCAATTAGAATTAACCTTAGATAAACATTATTAATAAATAAAAGAAAATATAATAGGGTGATTAAACTAATAATTAAAGCAATTAAGGCTGTCATTAATCGTTTTTTTGCTTCGAACTTATTAATATTACAAACGCCTGGTTGATAGTTTTTGGAGCTCATATTTATCTATTTAACAATATAATTATATACTAAAAATATGGATTTAGTTGAGGAAGTTAAAAATAGGCTTAATATTGAGGATGTAATCTCAGAATATGTCCAATTAAAAAGATCAGGCAGTAATTGGAAAGGTCTTAGCCCCTTTAATAATGAAAAAACACCCAGTTTTATAGTTAGTCCAGAAAAGCAAATTTGGCATGATTTTAGTTCAGGTCGTGGTGGTAATATGTTTAGTTTTGTGATGGAAATGGAAGGTCTTAATTTTAAAGAGGCTCTAAATCTTTTAGCTCGTAAAGCTGGTTTAGATCCAGAACAATTTAAATCTAAAAACCACCATAATCAAAATAAAGAAAAATTATATGAAATTTTAGAAATAAGTACTAAATTTTTTCAATTAAATTTAAAAAATAATAAAAATAGTTTAGAATATGTGTTTTTAAAAAGAAAGTTTAATAAAAAAACTGTCGTTGAATGGCGATTAGGTTACGCAGATCCCAATCGAGATAGTTTAAAAAATTTTTTATTAAAAAGAAAATATAGCTTAAAAGATATAAAATCTTGTGGTTTGTTGACTCGTTATGACGAAGATATGTTTCGTGATCGTTTGATGATACCTTTACAGGATGAAATGGGCAGAGTAATTGGTTATACAGCTCGATTATTAAATGATAATATAAAAAATTCACCAAAATATCTTAATACACCACAAACTATCTTATATGATAAGAGTCGTCATGTTTTCGGATTATCTCACGCCAAAGAAAGTTTAAGAAAAAATAAATTTGCCATTATGGTAGAAGGTAATTTAGACGTTATTGCTTCTTATCAAAGTGGTGTTGAAAATGTAATCGCGACAGCTGGTACGGCATTAACCAGTTATCATTTAAAAATAATTTCTAGATTTGTATCTGATATTAGACTATGTTTTGACAGTGATCGAGCTGGCGTAGATGCTACCAAAAGAGCTATCGGTTTAGCTTCAAAAATTAATTTAGATATTAATGTCATTAATTTACCTCAAGGGAAAGATCCAGATGAATTAATAAAAATCGACCCTGGTTTGTGGGCTAAAGCTATCAATGATAAAGTTTATGCTATTGATTGGTTAATAGATTATTATCAAAAAATTTACGATATTAAATCATCAATTGGTAAAAAGAATTTTTCCAGCAACGTCTTGCCAATTATTCAGAATCTTGATGATGAAATAGAGAAAGATCATTATTTTAATTTTTTAAGTGAATTGTTGCAAGTTTCCAAAGATTCTATAGCAAAAAAATCATATAATTATAATTTAAATAAAGTTTTTTTAACAAAAACTAAATTTCATAAAAATTCAGAAAAACTAAACTCGTTTTTTGATGAAGTTAATCGTTTGCAAGCGAATTTTTTATCAATTGTTTTGATTAGACCATCATTGAGAGATTTATTGAAAGGTTTAAACCAAGAATATTTTTTAAATCAAGATTCAAAAACCTTATTTGAATTATTGAAACAAGATTTAAAACTTGATTATGAAACAATTACAATTCAACCAAATAATTCAAAATGGAAAAATATTGTTGATTATGTTAAAATATTATCATTATTATATGATGAAAAATATCAATCGATTAGTTTAGAAGACTTGCATTATGAAGCTAATTTTTTAAGAATTAGAATGATAGATAACTTTGTTAAATATCAAAAAGAAATTTTTAAAAAAAATATTATGAACCATCAATTAAACGAAGAAGATTCGATGAAAATATTAAAAAAAATTGATAAGCTTAACCAATTATTGAATAAATTTAAGGAGTAGTTTTATGACAAAAAAAGACCTTAAAAATCAGGATGATGAATTATTAAAAAAAGAAAATTTGATTAAAAAAGCTAAAAAGGCCGGTCAAATTACTCAAAAAGAAATTTATGAATTATATCCAGATAATTCAGATAATGTTGAAAAGCTAGATAATTTATATACAGAATTATCATCAGGTAATGTTGATATATTAGCCGATGAACCACTTTCAATAACTCCGGATTTATCTGAAGATTGGTCAGATGAAGAAATAGTTGAAGATTTAAACAATGAAACTTTTTTTATAGAAGATGATATTGCGGATGATTCAGTAAGATTATATTTGCGTGAAATAGGTAAAATTCCATTATTGAAAAGTGATGAAGAATTAGCTCTAGCTAAAAGAGTAGTTGAGGGTGATAGGGAAGCTAAAGATAAAATGGCTGAAGCTAATATGCGTTTAGTGGTTAGCATTGCTAAACGATATGTTGGTCGTGGTTTGGATTTATTAGATTTAATTCAAGAGGGTAATACTGGTTTATTAAGAGCAGTTGAAAAATTTGACCCAGATAAAGGGTTTAAATTTTCAACTTATGCAACTTGGTGGATTCGACAAGCAATTACTAGAGCAATTGCTGATCAAGCTAGAACTATTAGAATACCGGTTCATATGTTTGAAACTATTAATAAATTATTAAGAACTCAAAGACGATTAACTCAAGAGCTAAATCGAGAACCCACCAATCAAGAAATTGCTGATGCTATGGAAATAGATATTGATAAAGTTGAACATATTATGAAAATTAAACAAGATATTACTTCATTAGATGCTTCGATTAGAGATGAAGATGAAGATTCAGTTTTATCAGATTTTATAGAAGATGAAGATACTGTTACACCCGAAGAGTCTGCCACTAGTCAACTTTTAAAAGAACAAGTTAAAGATATGTTAGCTTCTTTAACCGATCGTGAACAAAAAATTATTAAATTAAGATTTGGTCTAGAAGATGGTAAAAGCCATACTTTAGAAGAAGTTGGACAAGAATTTAGTGTTACTCGAGAACGAATAAGACAAATCGAAGCTAAAGCACTTGGTAAATTGCGTAAACATCGAGATGCTAAAAAATTACATGACTATATTGGCTAAAATTTAGTATGAAATTAATTGGATTATCTGGCACTAATGGTTCTGGAAAAGACACGGTAGCTAGTTTATTAACTGATAATTTTAATTTTTCTTATATTTCATTATCTGATATTTTAAGAGAAGAAGCTAAAAAACAAAATATTCAACCAACTAGACAAAATTTAAGTAACATTAGTAGTTTGTGGAGAAAACAGTTTGGTGAAGATTTTTTGGTTCAAAAAGCCTTAAAAGAATATGAATTTCAAATAGGAGTCGATAAAAAAGGTTTGGCAATCGGTTCAATAAGAAATTTTAAGGAAGCTCTTAATATAAAAAACAATAAAGGCTTTATTTTGTGGATAGATGCAAATGTCGAAATTAGATATAAAAGAATTCAACGAAATTTAATGATTAGAAATCATCTTGATACTGATCGAATAAGTTTTAAAGAATTTCTTAAAGAAGAAGAAAATGAAATGATAATTCATAATCATAATCAAACCTTAAATATGCTTGAAGTTAAAAAAATAGCCGATCGAATTATTTATAACGAGGGAACGAAGGATCAGTTACTAGTAAAGATTACTGATTTAATAGATGAATTATTTCCTCGTGTAATTTGAGAATCGACTTTCGGTTATGTTTTTTAACATGTTGACCGAGTAATTTTAAGATAAAATAAATAAGGCTAATTATAAAAATAGTTGATATTTGGGTCAAGTTAAGTGACCAAATATAATGTCGCAAAATATTAGTATATAAACACAATATAAGGATTAATAAATTAATTAATCCGATAAAAATTAACCGTCGATTAAAAAAATAATTTAATGTATCTTTTTTAATCTCGAAGTACATATTAATATAAAGACTTAAATTGAAAAAAACGAAGATTGAAGTTGTCGCTTGAAGAAAAATCGGATTAGTTAAATCTATATGATAAGGTGAAATTAGGTCAATTTTAAAAATTAATATAAATAATAAATAAGATAATAAACTAAAAAGTAATGGAGTTAAAATTATTTTTTTTAAATTATCGGTGCTAAAAATTTGATCAAAAAAATTATTTTTATATAGGTGTATGTCTTTAGTTTTAGATTGATTAAAATTATGAATTAACAAATACTGGATCGGGATAAAAATTATTAAAATTTGAATAGGATTAATTAAAAAAGGTAAATTATTAAAAAAATAATTAATTAAACCAAATAAAACTATAAAAAAAATTGAAAAATACAATGTTAAATTAAAAACGACTATGTTTTCTAGATTAATAATTTTTGATTTAGCATTTTTTATAATCATTTCAATAGTAAATGGTTGTTTTGAAATAATTAAATTATCTAAATTTTTTTGATGTTTAATATGTAATTCTTGATTAATTATGATACCAACCGATGAATTTTTAATAATAGTCAAATCACTTAAATATTTTGTCACATATAAATTATTAATATTATAGTGTTTTAAGATTTCAGATAAACGTAAATTATTATTATGATTAAAATTGTTTAATAAAATGATATTATTATTACTAATTATTTTAATAATTTCTTGATCTTTTAATTTTTCAAATTCACTTTTTGTAATAGAAGTAAATAACATTTTTTCATCGATTAAATATTTTAACAAAGCTTCTTGATTATTTTTAGATAAAATTACTAGTTTAATTCCTTGATTTAAAAATGTTTGAATTTTTTTGAAATTGTCTTTATTACTAAATAATATATCCTCATTAATGTGAATTAAATTTATCGAAGCGATTTGCCAACTATTTTTTAAATTTAGTTTTAGTTTTTTATTATTAATGTTATCGAGTTCTGTTAGAAAAACTGATCCAATTATTATAATTAATATAATATTAATTATTTGGTTAAATGGTATTTGAAGACTTAAGTTTAATAAAAAAATTATAGTTGCTGTAATTACAAGTAGAGTAACTTTTATTAAATAATATTTTTCGATTATTTTATTAAAAATAAAATCACGATAATTAATAAGGCTATTTTTTAATAATAATTGACCAAGTTCAGTTTTTTGACCAGTTTCAATAACTACCGCTTTGATTAATTGACCATAATTTATTTCACCCATAAATAAAAAATTTGGATTTTCGTAGTTATAAAATAAATTATGTTCGTTTATATTGACATGATTATTAATAATACGAACATCTGCTGGTATAACTTCATTTTTATTGATTTCAATTATGTCACCAGGAACTAGGTTGGTGTACGATGTATAAATTTTTTGTTCAGGTCTAATTATTGTTGTTTTATGAGGAAGTAATGTTTTATAAATACTACTGTGTTTTAATATTCTGAATAAATTTAATAATATTTCTAATACAATTAAAGTGCTAAAAATTATTATAAAAAGTTCATTTTTACTGATGATTGATAAAATTAATGCTAATATTAAATTTAGTAAATTAAGATTTAACAGCAAATTATCGATTAATTTTTTAAATATTTTTTCTTTAGGTATCTTAAGACTATTGTTACCGTATTGTGCAATTCGCTTGATTGCTTCTTGATGATTTATACCATTTTCAGTCGTCTTTAATTTTTTAAATATTTCGTCTATGGTTAAATTATAGTATTCGGATATTTTTAACCGTTCCATCTTAGTAATCATTATAACTTTTTATGTTTATTTTGGTTAATGATTTATTAACTAAAATATTACTTATAAGTTTATAATTAATATTAATGAATAATAAAAAATATCTCGACAAGAGATAAG
>JAJZWG010000021.1 GCA_021846795.1 bacterium | reverse complement strand
AAGTTATTATTTTGATCTTTTTTTAACCATTGACTTTTAAATTGAGTGATAGAAACTGTTTTGTTGGTTTGTTCAAAATCACCTAAGGCGGTTTGCAGTTGATCAATCAGCAGTTGTTTAAAAGAGAACTCGGTAAAATGAGCTTGATAAGGGTGCTTTTTTATTCTATTAAGTAGATCGACAAAATAATTGACTGTTTTAAGACTAACTCGTTGGATGTTAACTGTTAGTTCAGCTAAATCATGATTAATCTGATTAATAAAATCACTGTCATGTTGAATGATTAATTGAAGATCTATTGGTTTAATTAATTCTTGTTTAAGTTTTAACAATAAATCGATAATATTTTTATTAGTTTGATTTTTGATTTTATAGTTATAACTAAGTTGATTTTTAATAGTTTCAATGATTTCAAAACTAGTAATTTCATCTGCTATTTGAAATAAATTAAATTGATCAAAATAAAAATAATTATTTTGAATAATATCGTGACAAAAAGCGTGAAAAGTCATAATTTTAACTTTATGAGCTTCTTGGCCGATTAAATTAACTAGTCGTTGACGCATGGTTTCTGTAGCTGAATCAGTAAATGTTAAACAAAGAATGTTATCGGCAGATAAATCAGTAGATTGTAAAATATTAGCTACTCGGCTAGTTAATAAATGTGTTTTACCACTGCCCGGTCCAGCTAAAACCATAACTGGACCGTCAATTGTTTCCACGGCTTGTTTTTGAGCTGAATTTAAATTAGCTAAAAAATTAACTGATTTAAGGTTAGACATAATTAATGTTGCTGATTAATTGATTGGCAGATTGAACAAGTTTTTGATTGTCGATGAAAATATTTTAACCATAAAGCTATGGCAGAATACCATGGCAAAACATTCATATAACCATCAATATCGGCTAAATGACGCATAACTGAACCAAAAAAACCATAAAATCTTTTTTTGCGCCATAAAACAGCTGAAAATTTTGGACCAACTGGAATTACTGTAATAATATTTTTAGGTTTATAAGCTTTCATAGGATAACCAAAATGACTTCTAACGATGTTTTCAGCGATTGATTGACCATCATGAAGGGCTGTTTGAGCTAAGCCTGAAAAAGGCGTGTTAGCATTATCACCAGCTACAAAGATATTATCTTCAGCTTGTAAAAAAACATCACAAGCAATTTTACCATGTTGAGTAATTAAAAAATTATTAGCTTTATAGAAAGGATGATTAGCTACGCCAGCCGTCCAAACAACTGTATGGGAAGGAATGGTTTGATCGTTAACAGTAATTGCTTGGTTGTTTTGAGAACTAACTTTTGAGTTTAATTTTAAACTAACTCCTAATGAAATTAATTTGCGAGAAACTTGCTGAGCATAGGACTTAGGTAATCTGGGGAGTAGTTGATCGAGAGCTTCAATAATTTCAACTTTAACATTATGATGACCTAATTGATGAATTTTCATTAAATATTTTAAATAATTTGGTAATTCAGCGGCTAACTCAATGCCAGTTGGTCCAGCGCCAATGACTACGTAATGGCTATCTGGTTGTTGATTAGTAATTAAATAATCATGGAGATGGCGATTAAATTTAGTAGCTTCAGCTTCAGATTTAATAGAGTAAGCGTAATTTTCAATACCATCAATACCAAAATAATTAGTCACAACACCCAGTCCTAAGATTAATTTATCAAAATTAATGACTTGATTATCTGTTAAATAAATTGATTTTGTTGATCGATCTAGTTTCGCGACTGAACCATTTATAATTTTAATTTTTTTGTTTTGAAAAATTTTAGTTAGCGGAATTGAAACTAAAGCTTGATCAGCACCTGTCGCAAATTTATATAACAATGGATAATATCTTAAACTAGTTGTTTCGGATATTAAAGTAATATTAAAAAAGTTACTATATTTACTTAAGAAGAGCCCAGCTTTAACACCAGCAAACCCGCCACCAACAATTACAATGTTTTCTTTCTTTATTTTTTTAGTCATAAGTTTATTTTAGCATGACTTAATTATCTAAAAACTTTTTTTTGTTAGTTCTTATGTTTTTTGTTAAAATTAAGTTTAATGGAAAACTTTATTAAAGCATTAAAACAAAAAGGTTTTAAGGGTGAAGCTGACGATACTTTAGAAACTAAAACTTTTTATTCTCATGATGCTTCATTATTTGAAATTATGCCTAGTGTTGTGGTTTTTCCTCGAGAAGCTCACGATGTTGAAATCTTAGTTCAATTAGTTCGAGATAATAAAAAACATAATCCAGATTTATCTTTGACAGGTCGTTCAGCCGGTACTGACATGGCAGGAGGCGCTATTAACGATTCAATTATCGTTGATTTTAATCGTCATTTGCGAGATATTAAATCAGTTACTAGTTATCAAGCTATTGCTGAACCAGGTGTTTTTTATCGAGATTTTGAAAAAGCTACTTTTCGTTATCAGGCTATTATGCCCACTTTTCCGGCTTCGCGAGATTTAGCGACTATTGGTGGTATGGTGGCTAATAATTCTGGTGGTGAAAAATCATTAGAATATGGTAAGACAAAAGATTTCGTCAATAGTTTACAAGTTGTTTTGGCTGATGGTTTAGTTCATGAACTTAAGCCTTTAACCAAAGATCAATTAGATCAAAAAATGGCTCAAGATAATTTTGAAGGTCAACTTTATAGTCAATTATTTCGATTATGCGAAGATAATTATGACCTTATTAAAGCGGCTCGACCACAAGTTAGTAAAAATTCAATGGGTTATACTTTATGGGAAGTTTGGGATCGTCAAACTCAGATTTTTGATATTACTAAATTAATTGTTGGTTCAGAAGGTACTCTTGGCTTTGTAACTGAAATTGATTTTCGTTTAGTACCTCATAAAGCTCATAGTGGTTTATTAGTTTTATTCTTAAGAGATATTGATCAGCTCGGAGATATTATTCCAAAAGTTTTAGAGTATCAGCCAGCTACTTTTGAGAGTTTTGATGATCAAACATTAATTTTATCAATTAAATTTATGGCTAGTTTTTATAAGATGTTGGGTTTAAAAAAATTTGTTAAATTATTAATTAGTTTAATTCCTGACGGTTTTCAATTATTAAGAGGAATTCCTAAATTGGTTTTAATGGTTGAGTTTAACGCTAATAGTGAAGCTGAAGTTCGACAAAAAGTTAAAAGTTTACACCATGATTTAAAGCAATATCGAGCTAAATATGAAATTAATGGTTTTGAGGAAGATGTGACTGAAGGTAAAGCAGAGAAATTTTGGATTATGCGTCGTCAAAGTTTTCAACTTTTAAGATCAAAAGTTAAAGATAAACATACTGCTCCTTTTATTGATGATTTGATTGTTCGACCAGAGTATTTAACTGAATTTTTACCTCGTTTAAGAAAAATTATTGATAAATATAAATTGTTTGCCACTATTGCTGGTCATATGGGTGATGGTAATTTTCATATTATTCCATTAATGAAATTAGAAGACCCAAAAGAACGTCAAAAATTATTACCAGCTATGCAAGAAGTTAATGATTTAGTTTTACATTATCATGGTTCATTGTCTGGTGAACATAATGACGGTTTAGTTAGGGGTCCATGGTTAAAAAATCAGTTTGGGTTGGAAGTCTTAGATTTATTTAAACAAGTTAAACAGATTTTTGATCCAGATAATATCTTTAATCCACATAAAAAAGCTGATGCTAGTTGGGATTATAGTTATACTCATATTCGTGATCATTTTTAAAAAATGAACCCATCGACTAAATCATTTAAGTTAAGCTTATATGGTTTGGCGATTTTTTGGATTTTTGATGGTTTGTGTCAACTTCAACCCAAGCTTTTAACAAAAAAATTTATTAAAGTGGATATTCAAGCTAATTTTTCAGCATATCCAGGTTTTTTGACTAATTTAACCAATCAATTGAGTCGTTTATTTTTATTAAACCCAATGCTGTTGGGTTTAATGATTGGTTTGATGCAAATTTTAATTGGTGGGTTAATAATTTTTCGATCAACTAGAATAATTGGTCTTTATTTATCGATCGGCTGGGGATTATTTGTTTGGATCTTTGGTGAAAATATGGCCAATATATTTAGTGGTAATTTTAATGGTTTGACTGGTTTTCCGGGTAATGCTTTGATCTATGTAATTTTATCGATTATTTTAATCGTAGCGATTATGAAATCAGTTGATTACTTTTGCTTTAGTTTGAAGTTATTGTGGTTTTTTTGGTGGGTTTTATCGGCTTTAGGTTTAATTTTGCCATCTTTTAATGGTTATACTGGACTTAAAAATTTAGCCTTAATGAATCAGTCTAAAATTCCTAGATGGTTAAATCAATTAGATCAATGGTTTCATCAATTAGTAATTTATTTGGGACCTCAGATACTTTATGAATTAATGATTTTAGAAATTATTTTAGCCTTGATGGTATTTGTTACTCAACCAATTATTTTAAAATTTGGTTTAAGTTTAGCTTTAATAGTTTTAGTTTTAATATGGTTAATTGGTCAAATGGCTGGTATGTACTTTAGTGGTTTAATGACTGATCCTAATACAGCTATCAGTTTAATATTAATTTTAATAGCGATTTATTTTAGTCCAATTGAAAGAATTAAATTTTATTATAGTCGATTAGAAAAACTTTTAACTTAAGCATTTTTGTTATATGATAAATGAAAAAGTGAGCTTAAATTGAAGAAAAAAAGAAATAAAATTATTATTGGTTTTTTAAGTTTAGTAGTTTTAAGTTTATTTATTTGGTATTTATCAACTCTTAATTTTGAAGTTTTAAATCCTAAGGGTACAATTGCCTTGCAAGAGAGTAACTTAATTTATTTTGCTTTGTTATTATCATTGGTAGTTGTCGTGCCAGTCTTTAGTTTATTAATCATTTTTGCTTATAAGTATCGAGAAAATAATCCTAAAAAAGTTGATTATAAACCAGATTGGGATAAAAATAGTTTATTAGAATTTAGTTGGTGGTTCTTCCCAGCGGTTTTAATTGCTATTTTGGGAGTGGTGACTTGGCAGACATCTCATAGTTTAAATCCTTTCAAGCCGATCAATTCTAAGGTTCAACCACTTCGGATTGATGTCATTTCTTTACAATGGCGCTGGTTATTTATTTATCCAACTTATCGAGTTGCTTCAATTAATTATTTACCTTTACCGATTAATACGCCAATTGATTTTCATTTAACATCAGATGCGCCAATGAATTCATTTTGGATTCCTCAATTAGCTGGTCAAATTTATTCAATGCCTGGTATGAGCACACAACTTCATATTATGGCAACAGTTAATGGTAATTATCGTGGTTTATCGGCTAATATTAGTGGTTTGGGTTTTGCTAATATGTCTTTTGTGGCAGCCGTTAGATCAAATCAAACATTTCAAACTATGATGAAAAATATGAGCCAGGTTCGTCAAACTTTAAATTATGCCAGCTTTTTAAAATTAGCTAAACCATCACTTAATTCAAAAGTAGAATATTTTGCTAAAGTTAATCCAGCTATTTATGATCAATTAATTATGAGTTATGTTAATCACTATCAACCAACTACTACTAAATCAACCAATCAGACTCATTTAACTAAAATTGGGATGATTATGTAATGGTTTTTGCTTCTGTTTTATTGGGTAAATTAAGTTGGCAGGTCTTTCCAAAAGATATTGTGACACTTGGTGCTTTTGTTTCAATTGTGGGTGGTGGTATTTTAGTCGCCGCTATGTTAACTTATTTTAAAAAATGGGGTTATTTATGGCGTCAATGGTTAACTAATACTGATCATAAGAAAATTGGTGTAATGTATATTATTTTGGCGGTCTTAATGTTAATACGAGGTGGAGTTGATGCTTTAATGATGCGAGCTCAACAAGCTAGCGCTGTTGGTGCTTCACACGGAGTTTTATCGGCTTCAACTTTTCAGCAGGTTTTCTCGGCTCATGGTACTATTATGATTTTTTTTGCGGCTATGGGCTTAATGTTTGGTTTAATTAATTTAGTTGTACCTCTTCAGATTGGTAGTCGAGATGTGGCTTTTCCGTTTTTAAATTTAACAAGTTTTTGGTTGTTCGCAGCTGGAGCTATTTTAATTAATTTATCACTTGGTATTGGTAGTTTTTCAGCTGCTGGTTGGTTGGCTTATCCGCCATTGTCAGAATTAAAATATTCACCATCAGTTGGGGTTGATTATTGGATTTGGACGTTGGAAATTGCCGGTATTGGTAGTTTAATGTCGGGGATTAATTTTTTAACGACTATTATTAAAAATCGTGCGCCAGGTATGACATTAATGAAAATGCCTTTATTTAGTTGGAGTGTTTTGTGTGCGATGTTTTTAGTAATTTTTGCTTTTCCAATTTTAACAGTTACTATTTCCCTTTTGTTTTTAGATCGAACTTTGGGTAGTCATTTTTTTACAGCTAGTGGAGGCGGTAATATGATGATGTACGTTAATTTAATTTGGGCTTGGGGACATCCAGAAGTCTATATTTTAATTTTGCCAGCGTTTGGAGTTTTTTCGGAAATTGTGGCAACTTTTTCTCGTAAAAAATTGTTTGGTTATCGGACAATGGTTTGGGCGTTAGCCGCCATTACAGTCTTATCTTTTTCGGTTTGGGTGCATCATTTTTTCACCATGGGAGCGGGAGCTGATGTTAATGGTTTCTTTGGTATTATGACAATGATTATTGCCATTCCGACTGGAGTTAAAATTTTTAACTGGTTGTTTACGATGTATAAAGGCAAGATACATTTTAACGCGGCCCTATATTGGTTCTTTGGTTTTGTTATTTTATTTACGATTGGTGGTGTAGCTGGAGTCATTATGGCCATTCCAGCGGCTGATTTTCAGTTACACAATAGTTTATTTTTAGTAGCTCATTTCCATACAATGATTGTTAGTGGTGTTTTGTTTGGTTATTTTGCTGGGTTTACTTATTGGTTTCCCAAGATATTTGGTTATCGTTTAGATGAAAAATTAGGTATTAAGACTTTTTATTTATGGGTTATTGGTTTTATTTTAGCTTTTTTCCCACTTTATATTTTAGGTTTTTTGGGAGCAACTCGTCGAATTAATCATTATGCTGCTAATCTTGGTTGGCAACCATTATTTGTGGTGGCTGGTATTGGTGCGGTAATTATTGCAGCAGGTGTAGCTATGGGTGTTTGGCAACAAATTGTTAGTTATCGTTTACGACATCAATATCGAGATAAAACTGGTGATCCTTGGAATGGTCGAACAATTGAATGGTCAATTCCCTCGCCGGCGCCGTTTTATGATTTTAAAGCTGTTCCAGTGATTAATGATCGAGATGCTTTCTGGGTGGCTAAAAAGAATCATCAAGAATTAGTTTCTGATGATGACGTGGTTGATATTATTTTGCCAAAAAGAGCGCCAATTAGTTTTGTTTTGGGTATTTGTGCTTTAATTTTTGGTTTTGCCATGATTTGGCATATTTGGTGGTTAGTGATAGTTAGTTTAATAGCTTTTGTAGTTAGTTTGATGATTAGATTAAATGATGAAAAACCTTATGAAGTAGTGACAGCTGAGACTATTTTGAAGCAAGAAAAATTATTAAAATCAGGTCATGGAATTTAAAATGAATGAAGTAGACATTAAAACAATTAGTCATAAGAAATTACTTAATCGTATTTACAAGGCTGAAGAATCTAAATTTTTTGAAACGGCTAGTTTTGGTTTTTTTGTTTATTTGATGACTGATTTAGTATTATTTGCTAGTTTATTTGCAGTTTATGCAGTTTTAGAGGCTAATACTGTTGGTGGGCCCTCAGGTCAACAAATTTTTAACCTTAATAATGTTTTATTGGAAACCTTAGCTTTGTTAATTTCTTCTTTTACGATGGGACTAGCGATTTTATCAATGAAAAAAAATCATCGAAATAAAGTTTTAGGTTATTTAGTTATTAGTTTTTTGTTGGGTTTGGTTTTTTTGTTGATTGAAATGACTGAGTTTAATCATTTAATAGCTATTGGTGATAGTTGGCGACGTAGTGGTTTTTTATCTGGTTTTTTTGTTTTGGTTGGTACACATGGTTTACATATTATGGTTGGTCTAATTTGGATGGCAATAATGTTTTATAAGATTTTAAAATTTGGTTTATCTAGAGTTAATATTCGACGATTAACTTTGCTGAGTATGTTTTGGCATTTCTTAGATATTGTTTGGATTTTTATTTTTACAATTGTTTATCTTTATGGAGCACTTGGTCGATGAGTCAAATTAAATCATATCATCGGTTTAATAAGTTAGAAGCTAATTTTAAAACTTATTTAATTGGTTTTGTATTGTCGCTTTTTTTCACTTTAACAGCTTGGTTAATAACTGTTAAAAAAGCTTTTAATCAAGAAACTATTATAATTATTATTAGTTTAGCGGCTGTTATTCAATTTGTAATTCAACTCTTATTCTTTTTGCATTTGGGTAAAGAATCTCGGCCACGTTATCGATTATTGGTTTTTTCGGTGATGCTATTGATAGTTTTAATTTTAGTCATTGGATCATTGTGGATTATGGCTAATCTTAATCACAATATGACTATTAAGCAAATGGAAAACTACATGGTTCAACAAGGCAATGGAGGTATATAATTGACCGTTTTAAACAATATTATCAATTAACTAAACCCGGTATTATTTATGCTAATAGTTTAACAGCTCTAGCCGGCTATATGGTGGCGGTTAATTTGCAAATTCAGATTAGTCATTTAGTTGGTTTAATTTTAGGGACCGCTTTTTTAATTGCTAGTGCTTGTGTTTTTAATAATTATCTTGATATTGAGATTGATCAAAAAATGCAAAGAACTGCTAAGCGTCAATTAGTGACTGGTTCGATTAAAATTAAAAATGCTTTAATCTTTGCTTTAATTTTAGGATTAATCGCTTTTATTCTTTTGGCGGTTTTAACTAATCTAGTGGTTTTTTTGATTGGTTTAATCGCTTTTATTTTTTATGTGATTATTTATGGTTATTTTAAACGTCATTCAATTTATGGTACTTTGATTGGCACAATTCCTGGAGCTGCTTCTCTAGCAGCTGGTTACTTAACTAACTCTAATCATCTGACATTGGTTTTAGGACTGTTGGTTTTAATTATGGTATTTTGGCAGTTGGCTCATTTTTATGCTATTAGTATTTATCGTTATGATGATTATCGACAAGCTAGTTTACCTGTTTGGTCAGTAATTAAAGGTGTAATTAAAACTAAAAATCAGATTATTCTTAATCAGTTGTTATTGGTAATTGTAAGTTTGATGGTTGGCTTATTTGCCAGACAATTACGATATTTTAGCTTGATATTTACATTAATAACTCTTAGTTGGTTGATTTATAGTTTGCTTTTAGCTAGTCGCTATAAAATTAAATTATGGGCTAAAAAAATTTTTGTTAGTTCGTTGATAATTAATTTAGTCTTTATACTCTTATTAATTTTTAATTTTTTAATTAAGTAGAAGTTTTAGCGGGTTGAATTTTAGGTTGTTTAAAACAAATCTTAACAGTCGTACCTTGTTTTGGTTGACTTGAAATAATGATGTTAGCTTGATTAATGTCGGCAATCATTTTAGCAATTGATAGCCCAATACCATAACCTTCAATTGTTTTATTGCGAGAATCGTCGGCGCGGTAAAATTTATCAAAAATATGTTTCAAGGTTTCTTTATCCATACCTTGTCCATGGTCTTTGATTTCAATAATTACTTGACGATCATTGAGATAATGGTTAACTTCAATAACTGAGCCTTTTGGGCTGTATTTAGTAGCGTTATCTAGGATAATAGTTACTAATTGAACGATAGATTCTTGATTAACAAAGATTAATAATTTAGTTTTTGATGGTTGATAAATAATTTGATTACCACGATTTTTAACAATTGGCTGGAGTTGTTTAATAGCTGTTTTTATAATTTGTTGACTATCAATTAAATTAAAATCTATTTGGGATTCAGTTGATTCTAATTTAGCTAATTTTAGGATGTTATTAATTAGATTTTCAATTTTACTGATTTCTTCTAAATTGGAAGAAATTGTTTTAGATAAACTAGCCGTATTTTTTTTGGGATTTAATAAAGCGATTTCACTTTCCATTTTTAGAGCGGTTAATGGAGTACGAAGTTCATGACTAACATTAGCGGTAAATAATTTTTCTTGCTGATGACTTATTTCAATTGGTTTTAAGGTAATTTTAGCTAAAAAATAACTAGCGATTCCAGCTGCTGCTAAGACAATTAAATTGAAAATTATTAACCGAATAATAATGACATGATCACCAACTAATAAATCATGATGAGGATGAAGAACCGGTTCTGAATAGATAATTGGAAAATGAGCGTGAATTCGAGCTGTTTCTCGTTTGATCTCTTCCATTAATTGAGTTGAGGTAATATTATACAAAATGATTGAAAAGATGATGCTAATCATCATGA
>JAJZWG010000020.1 GCA_021846795.1 bacterium | reverse complement strand
ATATGAAACCGAAATGGCTGTGCGTGATAGTCAATTTGAGAGATTATTGTCTTGGGCTCGTAAGGTTTCTGATAAAACTGGAATTCCTTTAGAAAATCTATAGCACTTTGTGTAATTTTAGTAAAACATTATTATAATAAATAAATATTTTTAAATATAGAACCTGGCTGGGGATGAGGGATTTGAACCCCCGATCTTGGGACCAGAACCCAATGCCTTACCGCTTGGCCAATCCCCACTACTAAGATCTATCTAATTTTACTAAAATTTATAAAATTTACTAGTTAATTTTACTAAGTATCTTATAATAGAAATATGGGGAAAATGATTAATATAGAAAATACACCTTGTTATGAGCCGGTAGAAATTAACAATAACGTAAAAGGTGGATTGATTGTCATTCATGAAGTCTGGGGATTAACTGACCATATTAAAGATGTAGCAGATCGATTCGCAGAACAGGGCTATTATGTTTTAGCACCAAATCTTTTAGATCAAACCGAAATTGAAAAAATTGCAACACCTGAATTTCAGAAAAGTTTGTTCGATCCAGAAAAAAGAAACACCATTCAGCCGAAATTACGCGAAATGATGGCGCCACTTCAATTACCTGAATTCGCTGAACAAACAAATACTAAGGTTGAAAAAATTTTTGAATACTTATATCAAATTGATACTCTGGATAAAAAAGTAGCGGTTAATGGCTTTTGTTTTGGTGGTACTTATAGCTATAACTTAGCTGTTGATGAACCACGTTTAAAGGCAGCAGTTCCTTTTTATGGTCATTCTGATCAATCTGTTGAAGAATTAAGTCGTATACAATGTCCAATTTTAGCATTTTATGGCGAAACTGATGAAAGTTTAGTTTCTCATCTAGACGATCTTAAAGCTAGGATGAAAGAAGCTAATGTTTCATATCAATCGTATGTCTATCCAGATTGTGGACATGCTTTCTTCAACGATTCCAATCTTTTCGCCTATAATCAAGTTGCTGCTAATGATGCATGGCAAAAAACAACTCAATTTTTAGATGATATTTTTAATAAATAATATAAAATTTAATAGTTTTGAAAATAAGGTTAATTTATTTTTTTTAAATAAATTTATTAATAAAATCTGATTCTTGATAATAATTAATTAAAAAATTTTTTTTAAATTCTTGATAGCTTTCATTTAGAATTGACAGTCGAATTTTATCAACAAGATTAACAATAAAGTATTCATTATGAATACTAGCTAAAGTATAAGCTAGTAATTCGTTGGCTTTAAAAAGATGATGAAGATAACTTTGACTATGATTGATACAAGTATAACAATAGCAATTTTTATCAATGGGAAGATAATTAGTTTTAAATTGTTGATTTTTGATATTAATACGACCATTTGAAGTATATAAAGCACCATTTCTGGCTTGTCTAGTTGGCGCAACACAATCAAAAGTATCGATGCCATTTTCTATACCCAAAAAAAGATCTAATGGTTGAGCACCCATTCCTAAAAGATGCCTTGGTTTATCTATTGTTAGCCTTGGTATTATCCAATTAAGAACTTGATTAATTTCTGTTGGTTCAAAAATTCCACCAATACCAAAACCATCAAAATCTAATTGATTAATTATTTTAGCACTTTTAATTCTTAAATCTTTAATTCGACCGCCTTGGATAATGCCATATAAAGCTTGTTCTGGTTGTTGATTTTTTTGATGTTGTTGGTTAAGTTTTTGATGTTTGGTTAATGATCTTAAAGCCCATTGATGAGTTCTTTTACAGGCTTCCTCTATGATTGATTGATCAGCTAGGGGTGTAGTTAACTGATCGAAAGCCATATGAATGTCTGCTCCAATTTGATGTTGAATTTCCATTGATTTTTCAGGAGACATAAAATATTTACTGCCATCTAAGTGTGATTTGAATTCAACCCCTTCATCTGTTATATTGATTAATCCTTTTGAATATTGAAGTTTTTGAGTAGAGTTCCTACTGTTAGTCATATCCTTTAAATTTTGCTTATATGCTAAACCCAATGAAAATATTTGAAAGCCACCGCTGTCAGTAAAAGTTGGACCATTATAACCCATAAAATTAGCTAGACCATCGGCATGTTGAATGATTTTAGCACCAGGTTGTAACATCAAGTGATAGGTATTAGCTAAAATTGCTTGAGCATTTAAATTTTTAATTTGATCAATTGTTAAAGCTTTGACTGTTGCTTTGGTGCCACCAACAATAAATGCCGGAGTGTTAATAATACCGTGAGTTGTTTCAATTTGGCCGATTCGGGATAAATTTTTAGAAGATGATTTTATGATTTTAAACTTCATAATTATTTTATTAATAGCATCGAATCACCATAACTTAAAAAGTTATATTTTTTATCAATGGCATGGTGGTAAAGTTCTTGTAATATATTCCAACCACAAAAAGCACTGACCAGCATTAAAACTGTCGATTTTGGTGCATGAAAATTAGTTAAAAGTCCATCAATAATTTTAAATTTATAACCTGGATAAATAAAAATATCTGCTTCACCAGTGAGGTTTTGATTATTGGTATATTGAATAATTTCAGAGTATGCATATTCTAAGGTTCTAGCAACTGTCGTGCCGACGGCAATAATTCTTTGATTATTTTGTTTAGCTTGTTGAATGAGTTTGATAGTTTTAGTCGGAATTTCAAAATATTCTTGGTGCATATGATGATTTTCAATTTTTTGACTTCTAATTGGTAAAAAAGTACCTAATCCAACATGAAGCGTTAAATAGGCTAGATTAGTTTTTTGTTTAATTAATTCAAGTAATTCTTCAGTCATATTAAGACTAGCTGTTGGTGCTGCAACAGAGCCTTTTTTATTAGCCCAAATAGTTTGATATCTAGTCATATCTTCCTTATTGGCTTGTCTCTTTAAGTATGGTGGAAGAGGTATTTCACCAATTTGATCGGCTAAATCAAGTAAATTAATTGGACTATTTATAATTGCAATTCCATCAGGTAAAACTTCTATAACTTTTAGTTCAACATGGTTTGAAGTAATTAAAATATCTTGTGGTGTAAGCTTACCTTTGTATATGACTTTATGCTGAAACCAGTCATCTATTTGTCCGTGTTGTTCAATTAAAATTAATTCTCTTTGAGCTAAATTACTTTTTTTAGAGACATGTAATCTTGCTGGTATAACTTTCGTGTCATTAATAATTACTAGATCATTTGGTTTTAAATAATTAATTAAATTTAAATATTTATCATCAACTAATTGCTGGGTAGTTAAATTACAATATAATAATTTAGATTGACCTCTAATTTTAGGTGGATATTTTGCAATTAATTCTGCGGGTAGTGAATAATTAAAGTCGCTTAAATTCAATTTTTTCCTTTTATTTGAAATTTTATTAAAATAATGTTAATATATTATAAACTTTTTTGAAAATTTAATAAAATAAAAATAGGATTTTATGGAAGTAAATACTAAAATAAGGAATGTTGCTATTATAGCTCATGTCGATCACGGAAAAACTACACTAGTTGATGGTTTTTTAAAACAATCTCATACGTTTCGCGATAATCAAGCTGAAATGAATCAAGATTTGATTATGGATAGTGGAGATCAGGAACGTGAAAGAGGTATCACTATTACGGCTAAAATTACAGCCATTAATTACAATAATTACAGAATTAATATTATTGATACTCCTGGACATGCAGATTTTTCTGGTGAAGTCGAACGAACATTAAATATGGCTGATGGCTGTTTATTGATTGTGGATGCACAAGAAGGACCAATGCCACAAACTAAATTTGTTTTATCTAAGGCCTTAATTAATAATTTAAAAGTAATTGTAGTTATTAACAAAATAGATAAACCTGCTAGTGATATTAAAAAAGTCAAAAATGCTTTAGATGATTTATTTTTGGAATTAGCCATCCATGAAGATCAGTTACATTATCCAATTTATTATGCAATTGGAAGACAAGGACAAGCTTGGGTTGATTTACCAGATAATTTTAATGATTCTAATGCCGATTTAAGTGTTCTTTTTAAAGCAATCATTGAACATATACCAGCCCCTCATGTTAATTTAAATGATCCTTTTCAAATGCAAGTAACGGCTTTAAATTTTGATAATTTTAAAGGTAAGTATGCTATCGGTCGAATTAATAAGGGCAAGATTAAACTGGGTGATAATGTTGTTTTATTGTCTAGTCAAGCCAAAGATAAAAATTATAAAATAGAGAATATTTTTTCAAGTCAAGGTTTAACAAAAATTGAAGTCAATCAAGCTGAAGCAGGTGACATTGTTCAATTAACAGGTATTCATGAAGCTAAGATAGGTGATACTATTTGTAGTCCATTGTTGATTGAAAAATTACCAGATATAGAAGTTGAATTACCAACCTTGCAAATTTACTTAGGTCCCAATACATCACCTTTTAAGGGTCAAGATAGTAAATTTAATACTTCTCGACAAATTGGTGATCGTTTAAAAAAAGAACTTGAAACTAATGTTGCTCTTAAAATACAGGAAGATGGAATTGGTTTTAGGGTATCTGGTCGAGGTGAATTACATTTAGGTGTATTGATAGAAAGTTTAAGGCGTGAAGGTTATGAATTTGAAGTTGGTCGACCCCAAGTAGTTACTAAAATTGAAAATAATATTGAATTAGAACCGATTGAAGAATTGATTGTTGAAGTTTCAAATGAATATAGCGGTTCTGTCCAGATGGAATTAGGTAAGAGACGGGCTCAATTAATTGATCAATTTAATTTATCTGATAATGTCAATAAGTTAATTTATAATTTACCAACTAGAAATTTATTAGGTCTTAGAAATGTTTTGATGACAGTATCAAAAGGTACTATTGTTATGAATTCTTTGGTTATTAAATACGAGCCATGCGGAACTAAATTACCACAACTTCGTAATGGTGTTTTAATTGCTTTTGAAAATGGAAAAACTACAGCTTATTCTTTGGCCACGGCAGAATTAAGAGGTATGCTTTTTGTTGGTCCCAATGAGGATGTTTATGCTGGTCAAATTATTGGTTTAAATAATCGATCTGATGATATGGAGATTAATGTATGTAAAGCTAAACATCTTACCAATATGCGTTCATCTGGTTCCGACACAGCACCAGTTTTAACTCCTCCAACAAAAATGTCTCTAGAACAAAGCCTAGATTTTATTGAAAATGATGAGTTATTAGAAGTTACACCGACATCAATCCGATTAAGAAAAAAAGAATTAAATCCAACAATTCGTAAAAGAATGAAAATTTATACAAATTAAGATATAATTTAATGAGGATTAAATTATGAAAATTATTAAAAATCGATTTATATTTTTTATATTTATAATATTATTTTTTATAATTTTAATAGGAGCTTTTAAGCTTACTACTTTAAGTGCAGAGACTCAATTATCTTTGCAGCCCACTAAAACAACAAAAGTAACCAATAATTCAACTTCAATTGTTAATGGTATTTGTTATAACAATAAATTAGCAAAAGAATTAATTGTTATAATTTCTGAACAACATCTTTGGGCTTGTCATTATAATCAATTAATTTTCAATAGTCCGGTTGTAACCGGTGATGAACATTTTGTAGCCGATACAACTCCAATTGGAACTTATAAAATTTACAATAAACAAACAAATATTAATTTAACTGGTTCAGATGAAATGGGTAGTTGGAATGTGCATGTTAGATATTGGATGGCATTCTTATCAAATCAATATGGCATTTTTGGCATTCACGATGCTAGTTGGGTACCAGACCATGATTTTGGTTTAATTAAACCGGATTCACTAAAAGCTTCACATGGTTGCATTGAACTACCTTTATCTTCTGTTGCCTGGGTTTATAACTGGGCTCCCGTTGGTACAACTTTATTAATTAAAGAGAATTAAATTAAAAAATGACGTTATTGTTGATAGTATTGTCTACAGTTAATTTAATTGCCTTAATTTATTTAATTTTAAATCAAAAAAACACTAATCCTTCTTTAAGCCAAGAATTTTCAATAACTCGACGAGAATTAGCTAATTCGATTAAGAATTTAAAAGAAGAAAGTATGTCGAATATTAATAATAATAATTTATTAATCGAAAGAAAAATTGATAATTTAAGAGAGAAAAATGATTTAAAATTAAATGAAATTCGACAAGTAGTTGAGAATAAATTGGATATAATTAATCGAGATAATTCTGAAAAATTAGATAAAATGCGTCAGACTGTTGATGAAAAATTACAATCTACTCTTGAAAAAAGATTGACTGAAAGCTTTAAAGTAGTTTCTGAACGTTTAGAATTAGTTCAAAGGGGATTAGGAGAAATGCATGATTTAGCTAGTAATGTAGGTGATTTTAAAAAAATCTTAACTAATGTTAAAACAAGAGGAACTTGGGGTGAAGTACAATTAGATAATTTATTATCACAAATTTTCATTAAAGATCATTATGTTAAACAGGTTAAAATTGATCCTACAAGTAATAATTTAGTGGATTTTTGTATTAAAATTCCTGATAAAAGTTCAACTGAAGGCTATCTTTATTTACCAATTGACGCAAAGTTCCCAATTGAAGATTATCGACGATTGATTGAATTACAAAATACAGCCGACGTTAAAGCCATTGATGAATCACGTAAATCCTTGAATAATCAATTAAAAAAGGAAGCCAAATCGATTAAAGAAAAGTATATTAAACCACCAATTACAACTGATTTTGCTATTATGTATTTACCAATTGAAGGTTTATATGCCGAAACTTTAAATTCTTTAGATGTCTTTGATGAAATTCAACAAAAATATCGTGTTATTTTAGCCGGTCCGACAACTATTGCTGCTATTCTTAATAGTTTTCAACTTGGTTTTAGGACTTTAGCAATTGCCGAACAAACCTCTCAAGTTTGGGATTTATTAACTAATATTAAAGATGAATTTGGTAATTTTTCAGACTTATTACAAAAGACTCAAGAAAAATTAAATCAAGCTTCTAAAACTCTAGGAACAGCTTCATCGAAATCGCATACTATTGAGAAAAAATTAGCTCAAATTCAATCAATTCCTAAATTAAATTCAAAAAAAGTTATTAAAGATGTCGATTTATTATAAAAATATTTCATATAGCAGTTTTGAGAATCAACAAATAGCTAATTTTTTAAATCATCATATTTTTATTACTTTAATTCTTGTAGTTTATTTTATAACTTATTTAATAGTTTGGTTTAATTTATTTAAAAAAGCTGATAAGCCTGGTTGGATAGCTTTTGTCCCTTTTTATAATATATATACTATGGGTAAAGTAACTAATAGAATAAATTTATCTTATATGATAATAATGATTAATTTAGCCATAGTTTTTTTTAGTTTACCGTATTTTTTGGATGTTTTATTGTTTATTGGTTACATAGTATTGTTTATTAATTTATTAAATAATTTTGCTAAACGATTAAATACTAAATTAACTATTATTTTGTTGTGTCAATACCTTCCTTTTATAGGAATATTTTTTTTAGATAATATTAAACCTAATCATAATAAATAAAAATATAATTTTATTTAAAATTAGTAAACCGTAAAGGTAAGTAATTAAATTTTTGCTTGGATAGTGTAATAATATCTTGTAGTTCATTTTTTGAGTTACTAATAATTTTTAAACTATCTGTTTGATTAATTACTTTAACTTTCTTAAAATTATTTTTAATAAATTTAGATAATAGATTAATTTCTTCTTTGTTGAATGTTTGTTTTAGTGTTAATTTTTTAGTTATTTTAAAATTAAAAACTTCAACCGGTTGACTAAAATCTATAATATTTTGGTTTAAATTTCTAAGAGCTAATTTTTTTCTAATTAAGTCTTCTATTGAATTGATTTGAAAATCATTATCACCTGTTAATTTAAATCCAACTTTATTGTCTAACCACTCTAAATTAGCGGAACTATTTTTTAAATCATAACGATTGTTTATTTGTCGATTAACATCCATGTATAGATTATTGATTTCAGCTAAATTATATTGTGATTGAATGTCAAAAGAATATTGAGTCATTTTATTAATTATATAAAACTTTTAAACTTTTTAAATAATTGTTAAAATAACGAAGAGATATATGGAAAAATTTAATAATCAATTAATAGAGTCTGCGTATTTAGAATTAAAACAAGAATTTGATCTTTTAGATGATAAGTCAAAAATATTACGTTCAAAAACTTTAACAGATTTATTAAAGTCAATTAAAGATCAACCTGATTCAAATAGAGCTCAATTTGGCGCGGAAGTTAATAGATTAAGGGATTTCTTTCAAAATTTAATTGATCAAGTTAATCGAAGAGTTGTGGCAAAATTGGACCAGATTGATATTAGTGCACCTTTTGATAGTAATTTAGTCGTTTCTGAAAGACCTCATTTATTGAGATTTGATCAAGGTTCAATTCATCCAATTAATCAAGAACTTGAAGAAATTATATCAATTTTTAATTTAATGGGTTTTGAAGTTGAAGAAAATTTAGAACTTGATGACGATTTCCATATGTTTGATTCATTAAATTTTCCCAAAAATCATCCAGCTCGTGATGATTATGATAATTTTTTATTAGAAGATCTTGATAATCAAGGGCATCATTTATTAGCTCCGGCTCATACTTCTAGCATGCAGCACCGAATTTTAAAAAAGAATAAAGATTTATTATTAACTGAGTCAATTGCTAAAATAATTCCTGGACGGGTTTTTCGAAATGAAAATATTGATGCTCGCCATGAGCATACTTTTTATCAGTTAGAGGGTATTTATGTTGGTCGAAATATTAGTTTAGGTAATTTAATTTCAACCTTAGAAATTTTTTTAAATCAATATTTTAAAAAAGAATTAAATTTTCATACTCAACCATCTTATTTTCCTTTTACTGAACCAAGTTTTGAATTTGTAATGAGTTGTCCTTATTGTGATGGGGGAGGCTGTAATGTATGTTCAATGTCTGGTTGGATTGAAATTATTGGTTGTGGTATGATTCATCCGAATGTTTTAAATATGGCTGGGATTGATTCGAAGCGATTTAATGGTTTCGCTTGGGGTGGTGGTATTGATCGATTAGTGATGATGAAATATGGTATTGAAGATGTTCGTTATTTTGAATCAGGTAAATTAAATTTTTTGAGACAATTTAAATGAAATTATCTGTTAAATTAATTCAAAAACTAGTTGATTTTCCTCTGCCTTCTATTGATAAATTAGTTGATGTAATTAACCGACAATTAGGTGAAGTTGAAAAGGTAGTTGATTACCGAATAAAATACGATAAAGCTGTGATAGTTCAAATTAAAAATTTTCAAAAAATTAGCGGTTCTGACCATTTAAATTTATGTCAAATTGATGATAAAGGTTTAATAAAGGATATTAAACGGAATGCTGCTGGTTTGATCCAGGTTGTTTGCGGTGCACCAAATGTTAAGAAAGATTTAATTACAGTTTGGTTGCAACCCGGTGCAATTGTACCGAGTACGTATTTAAAAGAAAATTTTAAATTATCGGCTCGACCAATCATGAATCATACTAGTTATGGCATGTTGGCTAGTCCCAAAGAACTAGATTTTAGTGATGAACACGATGGTATTTATGAATTCGAAGATAATCAAACGTATGGTTGTTATTTAACTGACGTTTATGAATTAGACGATCAAATTATTGAAATTGAAAATAAAATGTTTACAAGGCGACCGGATTGTTTTGGATTGATTGGAGTAGCGAGAGAAATTTCAGCAATTTTAGGTCATAAATTTGTATCGCCTGCTTATTATAAAATTAATGATGTTGAATTAGTTAGTCACAATAAAATTAGTGTTAATAATCAAATTCCAGACAAAGTTTTAAATTTTGATTTTATGATAATCGATAATTTAACAATTAAACCTAGTCCTAGTTGGTTAAAATTTAATTTAATAAAACTTGGGATTAGACCAGTTAATAATTTAGTTGATTTGACGAATTGGGTTATGTATTTAACTGCTCAACCCATTCATGCGTATGATTTTTCTTTAATAGAACTTAACGGTCGAGCAGATTTTGTTATCAGGCAAGCTTATGACCAGGAAGTACTTAATTTAATTAATGGTAAACAAATAAAATTATTTAATCAAGACATAGTAATTGCCAATACAATAAAAGCTTTAGGTTTAGCTGGTGTAATGGGGGGATTAGAGAGTCAAATCATTAATACAACTAGATGTTCTGTGATTGAAATTGCTAATTTTGATTATGGTAATATTCGTTTGACGGCTAAAAGACATGGTATTAGTTCTGAAGCAGTAACTCGTTTTACTAAACAACAAAGTCCTAATCAAATTTCAGCCGTGCGGCAAACTTTTGTAATGTTTTTGAATCAAATAATGCCCAATGCTAAATTAATTGATGAAGTACAACCAGGTCCAATTAAAAAAAATAATAAAACTTTAATTAAAATTGATTATAAGCAAATTGAAACTATACTTGGTTTTGAAGTTGAGATTGATAAATTATTAAAAATTTTAAATTCAGTTGAAATAAAGACTAGTTTTTTGAAAGATGAATTAGTAGTTGAAGTTCCATTTTGGCGAACTGATTTATTAACTCAAGAAGATATAATTGAAGAAATATGTCGAATTTATGGCTATGATAAATTACCAAAAAATATTTTAAATAGAACAATTAAACCCGTTAAGATAAATTCAAATTTAGTCATCCGTCAAAAAATTCGTCATATTTTATCTTCAAGCGGTGCTAATGAATTATTAACCTATAGTTTTATTTCTACAAAATTATTAGATAATTTGAACTTAAATAATAAATTTGCTTACAAAATCAATAATGCTTTAAGTCCTGAATTAAATTTTTATCGTTTAAACATATTGGGCGGTTTATTAGATAAGATTTATTTAAAT
>JAJZWG010000001.1 GCA_021846795.1 bacterium | reverse complement strand
TAATCTTGTTTGACTAAAAATTGGATCACCATGATCAAACATTAAAATAATTAAGACTATTAGCATGAATGGTGCTGACAAAATAATTAAAATAATTGAACCGACTATATCAAATAATCTTTTAATAATTCGACCCCAACCAATTAATGGTGTTTGGTGAACGGCTACAATTGGCATGGAATGAAATAAATCTACTGTAATATTACCGATAAATAATTCATTGTTTCCTGGTATAAATCGATAAGAAACATGGTTTTCTTGGCAAAAAGTTAATATTTCATCATTTTTTTGATTATCAAGAAATAATTCAGTTTGAATAATAGTTGAAACTTCTTTTTTTAAATTATCTTTCATGAAAGCGTTAAAATTTGGAAAATAAGGACAATATTTTTTATTGTTTAAACCAATTACGGCTATAATTTTATAACCAGTTTTGGAAGTGTTGTTAAGGTAATTAGCTATTTCTATGGCTGCTTGATTTCGCCCAACAATCACTACATTAGTAATACCAATGTTATATTTAAATAATTGTTGTCTAATGATTCGAGCCAATGTTCTAAACAAAAAAACAAAAAATAAAGCTAAGAGTAGTCCATATAAGACGACTATTTTAGCTGGAAAAATAGCTACATTAAATAAATATGAAAAAGAAATTACAAATAAAATACCAATTAATGACGCTAAAATTAACCGCATCATCTCGTTAAATCTTTTTTCTAAAACTCTTTCAGAATATAAATTAAATAAAGCAAAAATTAAAATCCAAAAAGGCATTAATGATAAAAATATTATTAAATAAGTCTTAGCGTGAATTGCTACCGAAAAGGCTTGATGATCAAGAGTTACTCGAAATATATAAGCCATTGAAAAAGCGAAAACTAGCGCTAAGAAATCACCCAATATCAATATCATATTATAGATAAGCTGATTATTACTTTTCATGATTTAAGCTTTATTATAAACCTTATTGTAGGTTTTAAAGAATCAGATTATTAGTTACAATATATTAATGATAATAAAAAAAGACACATCTTTTAAGATTTTAAAATATGGTTTAGTTTTTTTATTGGTTAGTATGCCTTTTTATGCCTTTATTAGTGTTTTTACGACCAGTTTAGTAGGTCATTATACTTTTGTCAGATTATATAAAGAATTTATTTTACTTTTTTTGACTATAGTCGGAATTTATTTAATAGCAGTTGATCAACGAATTCGACAACAATTTTTTGCTAGTCCAATTATTAGATTAATTGTTTTGTTTGCAATTATTGTACTTGCTTCCGGTTTTATAGCCAAATACACTAATCAGGTTACCACTAAATCTTTAGAATTTGGATTAATTGTTGATTTAAGATTTTTCTTAGTTTTTTCGGTTAGTTATTTAGCTGGTTTAAAAATTAAATTATCGGAGAATCAATTAATTAAATTTATTTTCTGGCCAGCTATGGTAGTAGCGGTATTTGCTATTATTCAGTTCTTTTTTTTGCCACATAATTTTTTAAGTTATTTTGGCTATAATTCTCACACCATTCAACCATATCAAACAATTAATAGTAATAGTAACTTTGTTCGAGTTATATCTTTTATGAGGGGTTCTAATCCACTTGGGGCTTATTTAATTTTACCAATTACATTATTGGCGGTTATATTTTATGATTCTAAAAAAAAGATATTGGTTGTAATTTGTGCCATGTTGGCAATTATGGCTCTAATCTTTAGTTTTTC
The DNA here is from genome assembly GCA_021846795.1 of bacterium. GTDB lineage: Bacteria > Patescibacteriota > Saccharimonadia > Saccharimonadales > UBA4665 > JAJZWG01. Next base: position 43,646 of record JAJZWG010000001.1, on the reverse strand, counting down.
GAGAAGTGCTTGGCTTGGAACAGCTTTAGCAGTCTTTCTGGTTTTTTATTTTAAATTACCGAGTAATCGATTAAGAAAATTAGTAATTATGACGGTATTTGGTCTAATAGTTTTATTTGGTTTAAGTTTTGTAATTTTTAAAAATAATACAACTTATCAAAACTTGGTTTTTCATTATTCTAGCCATTCAGCTGCAGCTACAAGTTCTGATGGTAATCATTTAAACGCCTTAGAGACTGGGTTAATTCATGTTTTACAAAATCCACTTGGTAGCGGTACTGGTACAGCTGGACCAGCTTCAATTTATAATCTTAAACCACCTGTAATTTCAGAAAATTTTTATTTACAAATTGGGGTTGAACAGGGTTGGTTAGGTTTATTTGTGTTTGGATTAATTATTATTTATGTTTTGATTGGTCTATGGCAAAACAAACAATCTCAACTATCTTTTATATTATTTTGTGCTTTAGTGGGTATTTGTTTAGTAAATTTGTTTTTACCAGAATTTGCTGACGATACCATTAGTTATGTTCTATGGATACCAATCGGATTATTATTAGCGGCTAAGCCAACCAACAATCCAAAAGTCAATTAGCTTCATTAATAATTTGATAAAAATTATAATCAACGTATAAATCGATTAACATTGATAGATAATTTAATACACCTACATAAAAGGCATCTTGTAAATCTTTTTGATGATATTTTGAATAACCAATTTTTTCAATTTTTTCAATTAATTTTTGATTATAATCTAGGTAATATTTTTTAAAATCAATTAGTTTTTGTTGGTTTTCTTCCTGAATCTTAGGGTAATTAACGATTGAGAATAATAATTCTTGACCCTGATCATTATTTAAAAAATCAAGCACAGGATTTAAATTTTCTTTCAAATTTTTTTGTCTAGAGTTATTGATATCTGTCATTAAATAATGAACAGTTTTAACACCAAAAACAATAGCTGTTTCTTTTGTAAATAATTTGGTTTTAGAATCGAACTCGTCTAAATCACAATCAATCGAGTTATCTACTATGATGTCAATTAATAAACTTAAATTTGGTTTAACCGAGTAGCTTTCAATTTTATTTTTCAACTTAGCTATATCGTTAAAAACAAGATAAGATATTTCTAAATCGTTTAAAATCGGTAAACCATAAAAACTATCGACCTGTTCAGCCATCACTAGATATTATATAATTATTTTATGAATGAGCAAATTAGCCCCGAAGGAGTAATTAAAAGTTTGCCAACTAAACAACAGAATAAAATATTAGTATTTATTAGAGATTTTATTGAACAAAATGGTTATAGTCCAACTTATCGTGAAATTAAAACAGCTTTAAATTATTCTTCTGTATCGATTGTAGCTAAACACGTTAATATTTTGGTTCAAAAAGGCCAGCTAATTAAAAGATTTAAAACAGCTCGATCATTAGAAGTTACAAGTTCGGTTGCAGAATTTCGCATCAAATCTAATCAATTAAATATTAGAGATGAAAAATGGTTAATTGAAAAAATCAATGATATTTTTTCACAAATAGAGGAAAAAAGAACAATTGATAGCCATGATTTAAACGATATGAAAGTAGCCATAGATTTTTTAAGGTTATTAAAACTTGATCAACCAGTCGTTAATTTTATTAGTCGATATCATAATATTGCTAAAGAATTAAGTAATTAGCTTATAATACTCATTAAGCTTATGTATCGTTTCAATAAACGTATTTATAAATCTAAAACTAGGTATATATTTTTATTAGTTATATTTTTAGTGATTAGCGGTTTAATTATTTATTTTGTTATATTATTATCTCATTCAAAGACGATAATTCATCAAAGTCAGGCGGTGGTTAAATATTATTCAGCGCCTATTTCAAGTAGTCAAACAATCACTGAACCTAATTTTAGTTTTTCTTTACCAAAAACTTGGCAGGCGGTTAATATTCAATCTAGTCTTTATAAAATATTTCAATTTAAGTCTAACACTTCTAATGCTGAAGTATTGGATATTTATCAGAATATTATACCGATTAATATGGCGGTAAATCGAGAATTATCAATTCAAGCTGATGGTTCTACTATGGTAGCCAACGGCAATGTGTCTTCGAACTGCCTTAATTTTACCAAAACAAACTCTAATTCTAGCTCGGTGATTATTCCAGCCAGATGGCAGGGTGTTAATTTTTTATGTGACAGCGGTAATTACGAAAGAGATGTGGTTGGAACTGGTTCTTCGGTTGGAATAAATACTATAGTTTTACAATCGCCAACTCTAGGTCCCCAACGATTTTTTTTCACCTTTACTACTTATAGCCTTCAACCCAATTTTAGTGTTTTATATCAAGTTATTAATTCGTTCAGATTAAACTAGTTTTATTTTTGTTAAAATATTAACATGTCAAAAGTAAATATTGGTTATTATTTTGCGGCCTTTGATCCAATTAATCAAGCCAATTTGGAACAAGCTATTAAATTTCGTGATGATTATCATTTAAAAACTGTTTTTTTAATTCCAGAAAGATCATCAACCGTTAATCAGTATACTCATATTGTTCATCGAATGAAATTAATTGATCAAGCTATTAAGATTCATCATTCTTTGAAAAGCTATGAAGCAAGCCAGAAAATATTAAATATTCAAAAAATTATTAATAGTATTAACTATCACAATTCAGCTAACTTAATTATGCTTAATGAGGCAGTGGTTTTTGAACATTTACATCAACAATTTTTCTTAAAGTATCTTTCTAAAAATCATTTTGTGGTTAATGCTTCCAGTTTAGCTCAACTCAATCAACTTAAAATAATTTTTCATGAATTAAAGATTAAAAATTATACAATTTGGTTAAATGAAAACTTAAATCAACATTTTAGTTTCAATCAGGTTCTAAAAAATCAATCAGTTAGAGGTTTATTAAACAGTTCTAAACGATATATTATAGATAATTGGTTATATTTAAAACCACAAGATTTTGTTTAAGCTTATGTTTTTAGTATAATTTAATTAATAAATAAATATCAAACATAAAATGACAATAAAAATTAAACAAGAAAAAACAGCAACATATTACATACCAGTGTATAAGCAAAATCTTGAGTGGAAAAACTTTATCTTAATTTAATTCATAGACTGGATTAAAATTTAGTTTAATTATAGAATTAAACTAAATATGTTTTTATTGATTACAATTATTATTCTACTCTTTATTATTATGTGTTTGATCAGCACAATAAAACTAATTAATTATTTACCTGAAAGAGAAATTAAACGTCGTAACGACCCTTTGTCAATTAAATTAAAACAATTAGTTGTTTTTAAAAATCAAGTTGAAACCTCTCTTTATATTATAATTGCTATTCTTTCAGCAGTAGATATATTTATTTTAATAAAATCATTATCGACCTTAGATGGTTTAGTCATAATTGTAATTTTATTTTTGGTTTTTGTTGGCTTGGTCAGATCTCGAGTCAGTAAAATTATTCGATTTTTAGGTAAGATTTTTCTTCCTTTAATTATTAAGATTACCTATAAATTAAACAAGAAAAAACTTTTAAATAAAAAAGATGTCTCAGAAAAAAAATTACACACCGGTATTTATGATTTAAATGATGTCGATGAATTAATTGAAAGACAATTAACCCAAGACGATAATCGTATTTTAAGAGAAGATTTAAAAAGAATTAAAAATTTAATTAATTTAGAAAAATATTCAGTTTCTAGTTTTGTAATTGATAAAGATTATTATCCAGTTATTGAACCAAAAGATTTAATTACGCCAATTATAATTGATGATGTTAAGAAGACCGATCGCCCGTTTTTACCAGTTACATTAGATAATGAAATAGTTGGTGTCGTACCGGAAGAAATCTTTGTTTTAAAAAATACTGGCCATATCGAAGATTTTATGGATAGCAATATTAAGTTTATTTCAAATCATTTTTCCTTAATGGAAACACTGAGTTATTTTATTCATTCTAAAAAAGATTATTTAATTGTTCAAGACGACTACAATGCTTATTTGGGGTTAGTTTATCTTAGAGATATTGTTAATTGGATCTTTGTTTTAGAAGTTTAAAGTGTGTGATAAAATTAACAGGTGAAAAATAATCAACTTGAAGATAGTAGAATTTTATCCGATCAATTAGATAAGTATGTTGATCGGGTAGTTTTGGTAGCTGGCTTTGTTCATAAAAAAAGAATTCTGGGTGGTATTACATTTATTAATCTTAGAGATCGTCATGGTTTAATTCAAATTGTAGTTGAAGAAAAAGCTGAAGTTGAAAAATTACGAGGTTTACAGATAGGGACTGTTTTAGAGGTTAAGGGGACTGTTTTTAAGGAAGTTCGAGCACCGGGTGGTTATGAAATTCACCAACCTGAGATTAAAGTAATTGTAGCTATTGAAAATGAACCACCAATTGAAATAGATAAACCTTTATCTCATAAATCAGAAAATCTAGATACTTTATTTGATTATCGAGCAATTGGTTTAAGAAATATTAATGAAGCTAATATTTTTCGAGTTAGAGCTAGTTTATTAAGAGAAATTCGTAATTATTTAATTGAACATGATTTTATAGAAATTAATACTCCAAAATTAGTTGGTGGCGCAGCTGAAGGTGGCGCAGAAGTTTTTAAGTTGGATTATTTTGGTAAAGAAGCAACTTTAGCACAAAGCCCGCAACTTTATAAACAAATTATGGTAGGAGTTTTTGAAAGAGTTTTTGAAATTGGTCCAGCTTTTAGGGCTGAACTTAGTGCTACAACTCGTCATGTTTCAGAAGTCACTATGCTTGATGTTGAAATAGGTTTTATAAACGAACACAACGACGTTTTAAATTTAATTCAAGACATGTTGTATAGTGTTTTAGTAAAAGTTTACGATAAAGAAAATAAAATTTTAAAACAACTAAATGCTCCGGAATTAATTTTAACAAAAGAGTTTCCTCGTTTTACTATGGCTGAAATTCACGAAATGTATCAAAAAAATACTAAAGTTGATGTTTCTCAAGAGTTAGATTTAACGCCAGATGAAGAAAAATGGATTTGTGATTATGCTAAGAAAAAATTAAATTGTGAGGCAGTTTTTGCTACTGGTTTACCACAATCTAAAATGAAGTTTTATCATATGAAGGGTGACAACAACCAAACTCGATCGGCTGATTTATTATTTCGAGGTATCGAAATATCAACCGTACCACAAAGAGAACATCGTTATGAAGTTTTAGTTGAACAAATGAAATTAGCTGGCGTTGATCCTGATAGCAGTGGTTTTGCTTCATATGTTTCAGCTTTTAAATATGGTTTACCACCACATGGTGGTTTTGGTTTTGGTATTGATCGATTAACTGAAAAAGTTATTGGACTTCATAATGTTAAAGAAGCAATTTTATTTCCAAGAGATATTAATCGTTTAGCTCCTTAGTTTTAGATATACTTAATTGTTTTTTGCTACAATATAATTAAATGTCTTTTCAATTTAATCAGCCAGATTTTAAACCAGAAGCTATTCATCAAACAGATGACAGATTAACAAATGCCAATTTAACAAATAGTCGTTACAATAGACGAAAAAAACAACGACAACGACGATTAAAATTATTTTTAGGATTTATAGGTTTATTATTAATTATAGGATTTATAGGTTTAATAGTTACATTGGTTAATAATCAATCAAAAATAATTAAAAAAAATACCATTATAAAAACCGCCACCATAAAACAATATGTTTCAAATTCTTCGAATATTAATTTTAGTTATCCAAGTAATTGGACAGTTTTTAACAATCATCATGGTTTAATTGAAATTAATTCTCCAATTACCAATATTTTAAATGATTTACATCATCAGGTAAAAGGTAGAATTGAAATTATGATTAATCAAAAAACTGTTATTCCACCCCAATTTGGTAATTTTTCTTTAGCTGTCTTGAATTCTAAAATTGTAAAATATAAAAAACCGACTAGTCTTCAGAGCAATCAAACATATTTATCTTTTGCTCAATATCCATCAACCAATATTGTTGGTGGCCTCAACGCAATTTATTTAACTGGTAGTTTTGGCTATGAATTCAAACAAGTTATTCCAATTGGTGATATGGAAAAATTAAATCCTTTGATCATTATTTCATTCAATCAATGTGTTAATAAAAATTGTCACAATGTTCAACCGATGGTTGTTAATGCCAATTTTGTAAATCAATCAATTGTTGACGAACAAACTTATGGTATAGTTGAATCAATTCAAATTACTTAGATTTTTTAATTTTTTTAGTTTTTAATTTAACAGTGTAAAGAGGTTTAATTTGATAGAGTATATAAAAACCTATAAAACAAAATATTAAAACAATAATAAAACTACCTAAACCACCATCAACTGGAGAAAAAAGTCCAATAATAGCGTATAATGCATAAATTAATAATCCACTAAAAGCAGTTAACCAACCATTATCGGTGTTTGTTTTTAGACTAAAATAAGCAGCAATAAAAATAATAGTATCAATAATTAATAAAATAAAATCTATATAATAAAATATGTTTAAATTATAAACAGGATTAATTGATAAACCATTTTGAGTGTAAGTGGTTGAGCCGATAATTGACATATGACCTGTTTCCCAGAAAGATAGAGCTGATAAACCATATAAAATGCCAACAATTAGAGCTATAATTGGTAAATATTTATATAACCATTTTTTAGTTTTGTCGGTAAAGGGTGGTAAATTTTTAAAAAATGGTTCGAGAGCTTTTGAAATTTTTAATAGTTTAATTTTCATACATAAACCTTGATTATTAGTTAGTATTATAACTCAATTATAGTTTATTTTAAAATATTTGACTTTAATTGAAGTATTAAACTTTAATTGTTATGCTTATTTATAAGTACAATGAAAAGAAATAAAGTTGTTAATAGTTATAATCAAATCAATCGAGATCTAGAAAAAAAAATTGATAAAATGATGAGTATTGAGATTCCGGATGATGAATCAACCAATTCAGTTGAATCTGATGATTTAAAAATTATTGATGATAAAAAAGAAAATATTATTAATAATTTAAATGCCAATTTGAATGAAAAAATTTTAGTTTTAGATAATAATCAACTCGATAACGATAATCATGACTTTAGCCGAGATGTTAAAGTTAATATTTTAAAAGATTCTATCGACAAGCCAGAAATAGTTAAAACCAATAATATAGTTAACGGTGATGATTTAGAGATTGATGATCAAACCATCGAAGAAATAGAAAAAAATGAAGCTGATGATTTATTGGTTTTGGAGGATATGCTGGAAGATGAATTAAATCAAAATACTTTATCTAATTCACATCATAAAAAAACTTGGTTTGTTTTAATTAGTCTTATGATTGTTTTGGTAATCATCACAGTTATTTTTGTTTTAACTAAGTAAAATAATAGTCATTTTAGTTAAAATTTTTTCTTAACCATTCATCAAGACTATCACCACCACCACCACTTAAAGCTATAACTAAGTCCTGATTTTTTAAGTGTTGTTGAATTTTATTTTTTAATTGATTATCAAGATTTTGACATTGAGCTTGATTGGGTTTTGATAAATATTTTATTAAGTCTTGAGGTTTTAAAATAGTTTGTGCTGGATCTTCTCTGGCTAAATAACTTGGAACCCAGTATAGTTGATCAACGTTGTTAAATAAATTTTTATATTGTTCTTTAATATAATGTTGTCGACGGTTGGTTAACGGCTCATAGATTATAATAATTTTGCCACTATTTTGATGATATTTTACTAGTTCTTTAGAAAGCTCTTCGGTAACATTAAGTGCTGCTTTAATTTTTTCTGGTGTATGAGCATAATCACTATAGAGATTAGTGGTAATTTTTTCCATTCTTCTTGATAAACCTGGAAAATTATTAATTAAAGTTGTTAGTTGATCAATAGTTAATTCTGGTTTTATTTGTAATAAAGCTTGAAAAGCTAAATAGGCATCTTGACGATTGTATTTACCTAGCAGATTTATTTTATTGATTAAAGAATGGTTTTCATCGAAAACAATAATATTGTTTAATGAATTGGGTTGAAATAAATTTAATTCTCGTTGATATAAAATAGTTTGATGACTTTGATTAATAAAATCAGCGAAAGCTTTAAGATAATCTTGATGAGTAGGATAAATCTCTTGATGATCATAAGCTAAACCACTAATAATGCTTTAAAATGGTTTAAAGGATAAAAAATTTCTATCAAATTCATCGGCTTCATAGACAAAATAAGCACTTTTGGGATTGTATTCACCCATTTGCCCAAATGATGTTTTAGCGGGCAGTATATAGGTTAGGGGTATATTTAAAGATTTAAAAAGATAAACTACCATAGCCGTTAAGGTGGTTTTACCGTGAGTGCCAGCAATTGCTATCATTTTTAACTGATGTTGATTGATAAAATAATTGACAAATAAATCTCTTTTTGATGTTTTAATCTGATTATTTTGACAAAATATTATTTCTTCAGAGTTTTGATTTTCAAACTGAATGGCTGAACTATAAACAAACCAATCAATTGGATTTTTTTGATGAATTTTAGCTATAAATTTTTTTTCTTGACCGATATTTATATTTTTTAAACCTTGTTTTTTAAGATATTGAATATAATTTGAATTTCTTTTATCTGATCCACTAACATCAAAACCGGCTTGATAAGCTATTTGAGCAATTGGACCAATACCAGTTCCACCTATACCAGAAAAAAATACGTGCATAATAATTTAAGTATCGTAGATAGTTTATGATTAATCAATAGTTTAAGCTTGATGTGTCATAATATTATTGATGAATAAAAAATCACTTCATTATTCTTATTCTCACTATACAAAACATATTAAAGTTCGTTATTTTTTTGCTATTGGCTTAGTTTTTTTGGTTATAGCTGTCTTTAGCCTTAGAAATAATAATTTAACTATGATTAAATTACGCAACCAATTAGCTGTTGCTGATAAAAAGGGTGTTGGAGTGCAACAAGCTTTAGATAAACTACAAGCTTATGTAATTAGTAATATGAACACTAATTTAAATTCTGGCAATGATTCAGTTTATCCACCCATTCAATTAAAATATAGTTATGAAAGAGCGGTGAAGGCTCAAAGTCAACAGTTAGCTCAAGCTAATTTAGGTCTTTATACTAAAGCTGAAGATTATTGTCAGAAGGTTATACCAATTGGAACAGTTGACTTTTTGGGTGGACCGAGAGTTCCTTGTATTGAAAAATATGTCACTCAACACGGAGTTAAAATTAACCCAATTTCACCTAGTTTATTTGAATTTGATTTTATTACTCCAGTTTGGTCGCCAGATTTAGCTGGCATTACTCTTTTAATAAGTTTATTTTTATTTTTAACCGGTTTAATAGTTTATACGATTAATTTGTGGCTTCGGTTAACGACTAAGTAATTTTTATTAAATAGTTAAATAAGATTTTAATACCCGAGCCGGTCAATTAGTGTGTTGAAAAGTTGACTAAATATAAAACGACTTATTTATGGGCTCTGTAACTGAAGTTGGAGGAATTATGAGGTATCTCTCGATAATTACGTTAAAATGCCAAAATTAAGCACATGCTATTTATTAACAGCTCCAAAACATGATCTTACGGTCAAGTCAGTTTAAGACTTATAAATTATTTAATTACTTATATTTATTAAATAGTTCAATAGATTTTATAGGATTGATTTAAAGCAAAAATAAAAACCTTCCACTAGAGAAGGTTTTTATTTTTTTGTTTATAGTTTTTTGTTAAGGTTTTTTGGTTGATGAAACCGGAACATTAGTTGGGTTTTGAGTTTTTGGTTGAACGTTTGTACCACTAGTGTTAGAAGCTGAACTTGTTTGATTGGAACAAGTTTGTTGACCATTTGGATGAGCTTTATCAAAAGCTGCGACAGCTTGAGAGACTTTTCCGGTTGATTTTAGATTTTCCCAGAAAGTAACTTGGGAAGAATTAATGATCATTCTATCGTATGGAGCATGCAATTCACAACCCAGTTTAACCAACGAAACACTTGGTGAAGATGTTGATTTGCTTGAAGTAGCCGTTGAATTTGTTTGTAAATAAAAAATATTTGTTAAAACAAAATAACTAGAATTAATTTTTTGAATATTACCAAAATAAACTTGGCCAGTATTTAAGAAAACGGCTTGAAGTTTGTTTTTGTAAATATAAGAACTTTCTGAATTGCTACTAGAATTAGATAAAGCAATATAAATTAATAAAGCTACTATTAAAATTACGACAGCAATTCCAAATATAATGGAAATTATATTCAAAACTTTATTTTTGTCATTTTTATCAGAGAACTTATTAGTTTGTTTATTTTTAATTTTTCCCATATCCGACTGAGGACTCATTGTTGTCGCATCAGGCATTTGTTGAGAAGAACGATTCGTAAAATCCATATTATATGTCTCCACCTTAATTTTTATGCTTACTCAGTTAGTTTATAATAGCTGATTAATTTTCGCAAGTTAAAATTTAAAAATTATTTTTAATGATGATTAACAGATGTAAATTTGTGGATATCCTAGTAACAGATTAATAAAATGTTGACAAATATAGAATTTTAGGAGTATGTTGAGATAGTAATATTAATTTTAAGAGGGAGAGCTTAAACAATGGCTTATCAGCACACTAATTCAAAAGGCGTTACATTTTATTTGAATTGTCAAGAAGTTACGCTAAAAGGTGGACAAAAGAATACTATTTATTATTTTTCAAAAGATAAAAGAGCTACAGCTTGTGATTTACCAAGCGATCGATCTGTTCAAGAAAGTCCAAAAAATGGCTTTTTGACATTAAAAAAGAAATAATATTTAATTATTAATTTTTCTATTAAAACACCTAAAGAATATTTTAGGTGTTTTTTTATGTTAAAATATTATGAATGGTGACTTCTAGAAAATCAGTTATTTTAGAAATTAAACATATCAAAAAATTTTATAACAATTTAATTGTCGTTAATGACCTTAATTTAACAGTTAAACAGGGAGAAATATTTGGTATTTTAGGACCAAATGGTGCTGGTAAAACTACTACTCTAGAAATGATTGAAACTTTAAGACCAATTGATGAAGGTCAAATTATAGTTAACGGTTTTGATGTCGCCAAAAATCCATTAAATGTAAAAAAAATTATTGGTATTCAACCGCAAACACCCGCTTTTCAGGATAAACAAAAATTAAAAGAAATATTAGAAATGTTCGCAGCAACTTATCAAGTTAAAATTAACTGGCGTCAATTACTTGATGAAGTTGGATTATTAGATAAAGCTAATAGTTATGCTGAAACTTTATCTGGTGGTCAAAAACAACGCTTTAGTGTCGCAGTGGCTCTAGTTCATAACCCTAAGATTTTTTTCTTAGATGAACCAACCACCGGATTAGACCCTCAAGCTCGAAGAAATTTATGGCAATTAATTAAATCAATTAGAGATAAAGGTTTGACTATTATACTAACTACTCATTATATGGATGAAGCCGAATTATTATGTGATCGGGTTGCTATCATGGATAACGGTAAAATAATTGCCCTCGATCAACCCAAGAAATTAATTGATAATTTGATTAAAAAAGGTTTTAAAAAAGATCAAAAAGTTGAACAAGCTAATTTAGAAGATGTTTTTATTGATTTAACCGGAAAAGAGTTGAGAGAAAATTAAATGGCAAGCTTAAAAACAGTTTTAATTTTTACAAAAATTAATATAAAACGATTTTTTCGTGACCGATTAGCAATATTTTTTGCCGTATTGTTCCCATTAATTTTTTTAATTGTATTGGGTTTTATGGTCAACAATAATAGTAATATTTCTTTTAAAATAGCCGTTATTAATCAATCATCATCTTCAATTTCAAGGCAATTTATTGCAAATTTAGAGTCTAATAAAATTTTTAAAGTTAATCAATCGATTAAATCTTTAAACAATGCTAAACAGAGTATGATTTATAACAAAATTGATGCGACCATTGTATTAAATAAAAACTTCGGTCAAATAAAAAACAATATTCCAACCGGTCAAGTTAAAATTTTATATACCGAAAATTCAACTATTGCTGCTCAAACTATTAATTCATTGATTAATAGTACAATTGTCAAAGATTTAAATAATCATTTAGTTAAATCATTTAAACCATTTACTGTTTTATCGCAAAAATTAAATCAAAATAGTTTAACGATTTTTGATTATACTTTTGCAGGCATATTGGGTTTTAGTATTATAGGTGTTGGAATTTTTAGTCAAATTGAAATTTTTCCTGAATTAAAAAAGCAGGGAATTTTACGTCGTCTTCATACAACACCAATTAAAGTTTGGCAATATTTTTTAGCAACTATGTTGTCGCAGGCTTTAATTGGCGTCATGGCTATTGTTGTTCAGTTTATAGCGGCTATTTTATTATTTAATTTACAAATTAACGGTAATTTATTAGAAATTTTAATTTTTACAATTTTTAGTGTTTTTATGATTTTAGGTATTGGATTAGCAATTGGTGGTTGGGCAAAAAATGCTCGTCAGGCTGCACCACTAGCTAATATTATAGTTTTTCCAATGTTATTTTTATCTGGAACTTTCTTTCCGCAATTTGAAATGCCACTTTGGCTTCAAAAAATTAGTAGTTTTTTACCCTTAACTCCAGTGATTAACGGCTTAAGGCTTTTAATCACGGCTGGTAAAAATTTTACTCAGATAGGGCCTGAGATCGGTTTAATAGCGCTTTGGTTTATTATTATTTATGCTATAGCGTTTCGAGTTTTTAGTTGGGAATAATAAATGAAAAATTTTTATCAGTTATTACCAAAGCCATTTTTTGCTTTGGCGCCAATGGATGACGTGACTGACACAGTTTTTAGACAAATAATTGTTAATTTAGCTCGACCAGATTATATGTTAACAGAATTTGTTAACGTTGATGGTTTAATGTCATCGGGTCGACAAAATTTAGAAAGTAAACTAAAATTTTCGGTTCAAGAAAAACCATTAATTGCTCAATTATGGGGTAAAAATCCAGTAAATTTTTTTAAAGTCGCTCAAGAAATAAAAGCTATGAATTTTAATGGTATTGATTTAAATATGGGATGTCCAGATAAAACAGTTGTTAGGAATGGCTGTTGTTCGGCTTTAATTAATAATCGTCAATTAGCTAAAGAAATAATTTTAGCGACTGTTGACGGTGCAAATGGTTTACCGGTTAGCGTTAAAACTCGGTTAGGTTTTAATGAAGTAGATTTGTCTTGGCATGAATTTTTATTAGGTTTACCGATTCAATTATTAACCGTACATTTAAGAACAAAAAAAGATATGAGTAAAGTATTTGCTCGCTGGGATTACATTAATCAGATTAAAAAACTTAGAGATCAAATTAACCCAGATATATTATTGGTTGGTAATGGTGATGTTGATAATAAAAAGACTGGTCATAGGCTAGCTCAGCAATATCAGGTAGATGGTATTATGATCGGCCGAGGTGTTTTAAAAAATCCTTTAGCTTTTAGTAAAGAAGCTGATTGTTGGGACCAATATTCTATTATTCAAAAAATTAATTTATTTAAAGATCATCTTAACAATTTTAATAGAGTTTATTTTGATAGCGTTGATAGTCGGTTGTTTAAGTTATTTAAATTTGCAAAACTATATTTAAATGGTTTTAATGGCTCTAGTAATTTAAGACAACATATTATGGCGCAAAAAAGTATTGAAGCAGTTAATAAAATTTTGGATGATTTCATCGATAATTTATAATAATTTTTTTGGTTTAGTGTTTTCAATTAAAATAAAAGCTAAAACTATACCAATTAAAGCTATGATTACGCCGGCAGTAAAAGCAGCTCTGTAACTATGAACAGCAACATAAATAGGTATTAATTTGGGACTAATGTTTTTAGGTAAATGTTGGTTAATTTTTAAAACATAAGATGATGTTACACCAGTTAAGATTGCTAAACCAACCGATCCACCAATTTGTTGAGAAGTATTTAAAATTCCTGAGGCTAAACCTGATTTATGTTCTTCAACACCTGATGTAGCAATAATAGTACCCGAAACAAAACTAGTACCAGCTCCTAAACCTAAGATTATTAAGGCTGGTAAAATATTTGTCCAATAATTACTGTGAAGGGGTAATTTAGTTAGATAAATTAAGGCAATAGCGATTAAAACAATTCCACCAATAAGAACATATTTTGAACCCAATATTTTAATAATTTTCGGTATTTGGGTGGCAGCCAACATAATTGTTAAAGGAACAATTAAGAATGATAAACCTGTTTTAACTGGTGAGTAACCTAAAACATTTTGAATATATAATGATAGAAAGAAAAACAGTGCATAAACACTAGCTACAACTGGAAATATTGTTAAGTTGGCGCCAGTTAAGTTTTTGTTTTTGAAAATATTTAATGGTAAAAGAGGATGTTTTTGTCTAGTTTCATTGAAATAGAAGAAAATTAAGCTAACAATAGTAATACCAAAAAATGGTAAGGTTGACCAGCTAAACCAACCGTAGGTTGGTCCTTGAGTTAAACCATAAACGAGTGATAGCATACTAATTGTGACACTAATAGCACCGGCTAAATCAATCGCATTATTACTTTCTTCAGCATCATGACTGGGCACAATTTTGTAAGCAATTACAAAAATTAAAATACTAATTGGTACATTGATAAAAAAATTCCAACGCCAGCCATAATATTGGGTTAAAATACCGCCAAGCAAAACTCCTGCAGCTGCACCGCCAGATGCTACTGCTCCCCAGACCGATAACGCAATATTTCTACTATGTCCTTCTCTGTATTTTGTTAAAACTATTGATAAAGCGGCTGGTGACATAAAAGCAGCACCTAATCCTTGCAGAATTCTAGAACCAATTAACATACCACCAGATCTAGAAAAGCCATCTATTAATGACATTAGACCGAAAAAAATAACTCCAATTAAAAAGATTTTTTTTCGACCATATAAATCGGCTGCTCGACCACCAAATAGTAAAAAACCACCAAAAGTTAAAGTATAAGCCGTAATAATCCATTGTAAATTAGAAGTAGATAAATCAAAAGTTTTTTGAATATGGGGTAGGGCTACATTGACAACTGAAGAATCTAACACAACCATGAATTGAGCAAAAGCTAAAATAACCAATATAAACCAATGAGATTTAATTTTCTCTTTCATTTTTACCTTGATTTTATTAATATACTAAACTATGGTATGATTAATAGTTGATAATGTCAACTATTTAGTATGTCAATAATTTAGTATGAAAAATTTAAACAATTTATTTTATAAAAACTTAATTGAATTTTTAATGGATTTTAAAAATGAAATCTATCGATTAAGCTTGAAGCATGATTTAACAATCATGCAATTGATGACATTAATATCAATTGATTTAAATGAATCTTTACCGATGAATTATTTTAAGAATTTGTTTCAATGTGATCCTTCAAATATAACTGGAATTATTGATGCTTTAGTTAAAAAAGAAATATTAACCCGACAAGAATCAATTAACGATCGTCGAATTAAAGATATAAAATTAACCCCCAAGGGTATTAAACTACAAAATAAACTATTAAAGGCTTTTAGTTTAGAAAATCAAAGTTTATTTAAAGGTTTAACAGACGAAGAAATAATTAACTTTGTTAAATTTATTAATCATTGGGCGCAAATTAATAGCTTAGATTATAAAGTGTAATGATTAAAAATTTTTGGTGGGGGAGGTTGGAATCGAACCAACTACCAAGCGGTTATGAGCCGCCTGCTCTAACCGATGAGCTACGCCCCCATAGCATGATATTATATCAAATTAGTTATTTGTTAGATAACTAAATTGACAATACTTAATAGTGTGATACTATAAAAAATTAGATATATAAAGCGGGGTGGAGCAGCGGCAGCTCGCGTGGCTCATAACCACGAGGTCACAGGTTCGAGTCCTGTCCCCGCAACCAAATCATGCACCCAAGATATGAGATCGAGTTCCATGACTGGTCTCTATTTATTTACATCTGGAAAAGTCGACATTTTGGCGTAGTTTTTGAGGATTGACCAAATTTAGTAACATAAAACTCAAATCACCAGAACACCATTATTTATCTCATTTTACTTCTTGACTAAGTTCCAGAACCGACCGCTCCTCATTATGATGGCTGGACAGCACGATAACCGATTGTGTTCCATGACTTATGTCATATATAGCAGAACCCTTAACTACCAGAAAAATGCGTGGGTATTACGCAAAAGTATTATAATTTCATGTCTATTTGTCTTTCAGCTGTGGAAATAGGTACTTTACTGAAGATGTAAGCATAATTTTGTGTCACCAAATTCTTTAAGTGACAGCGTACCTATCTATAAAGTAATCTAAGTTATCAGTGTAACCCGAAGGAACATTTACTAACAATCGTTTATCAATTTGTTTTGCTGGTGCATTTTTATGAAATTAAACGACCTAATATTTAATTTAAGACAATTAATCAAACTGAGTTTCCGTCAAGCCAGCTAGCAATTTTATTAATAGTCAAATGATCAATTGTGACTTTGAGGGTAAACAATTCAAGAACTTTCGGACTTACCGTTAGTTTACTGCCGTTGCGCGTTAGGAAGATTCCGCATACTGTTATTGCTGTTCGTTTGTTTCCGTCACTAAAAGGATGGTCTCCTATAATATTCCTTAGATAAACTGCAGCTTTTTTGTTTAATGTCGGATATTGCTCTTTGCCAAATACAATTTGTTTTGGTGCTTGAACCACAGACTTGAGTCTACCTTCGTCTTTCACGCCATGACTCCCGCCAAAATCTTCAATTATCTGAAAATGCAGACGTAAAATTTCCTCTAAATTTAAGTACCTAATATTCATTTTTTCGCAAGGTTTTTGAGGGTTTGACCATATTGGTTTACGAACGCCTCATATTCGCGTAATAATTTCTGGTGCTTATCGTGTCCATTGACAAGTTCTACTTTAAGTTTCAGAGTATCGCCCCGCTTAGCCCCTAATCTTGCCAAGTCCTTTTTTGATAAAGTTACACCTTGGCTAGAACCTATCTGAATAATTTTTTGAGTTGTTTCAATCATATTTATATTATAAGTTTATTATAATTTAGTGTCAAAGTTTTTGTAATCACTCACCATGCAGATAAGTTAACTTAAGTTATGGCTTTGGGTGATGTGTAGGATGTGATTACGAAAATGTTTCAGACCAGCATGCTTAACCAGATCATGCATCTAAAAGACGAGATCGAGTTTTACGACTATAGTGTCTTAATTTTGTTCGAATTACATTGGAATGAAAATCTTAGACAGTTAGTTTGATATATAAAAAGTTATAGAAGAATTTAATGAAACTCAAGTTAAACCGAGGAATCTTTTTTAAAAAAATCATGAACGACTTAATAAAAGAAGATATACCGGCAGATCATCCTAAAGAAGTGCTTAAAAAGTTCGACTATATTTTTACCAAACGCTAGAAAATATCATTCAAAAGATTTTGTACATTTGTTTAGAGTTTTATATATGGGAATAGATTGAGATAGCGCACCAAGAGACATTAAGATCACTGGCAATAAAACTATTTCTTGATTGATAATATTATTTTTTTAGTTTTTAGTAGGGTATTCCCAATGTTGAAAATTTTACTATAATTAGCACTCTTGACATATGAGTGCTAATTATATATATTATTAATGTTGCTTGAAGAAGCATTAAATAATTTAAAAGAAGGAGGTTTAAAATGCCAATCGTAAGATTCGATCCATTTGCAGATCTAAATAATTTTCAAAATCAAATAAATGAGTTTTTTAATGATCTTTCTAAAAGTAATTCAGTTACACCAGTTACAGATATTTACGGTGATGATAAAGCCATAAATGTTGAGGTTCATTTACCTCATTTTAAAGAAAATGAGATTAATGTTTCTGAAAATGAAGGTAATTTAGAGATTAGTGCTGAACATAATGAAAAAACTGAAAAAAAATATTTACACCGCGAAAGTGCTACTAGCTATTATCGAAGTTTTTCATTACCTAAAAACGTAGATTTAGACAATATTAAAGCTAAGTTTTCTCATGGTTTATTGGTTGTTTCAGTGCCATATAAAGAATTACCAAAGCCTAAAAAAATTGCGATTGAATCTAAAACTTCTAAATAATTGTTTTAGAATTCAATATTTAATACCGCCTACAAGTTAGGCGGTATTTTTAATTTATTTATTTCTTATGTTTTATTTATAATAATAAGTAGATGTTAAAAAATAGTAAGGGTTTTACGTTAATTGAATTAATGCTAAGTTTGGTAGTTTTGTTAATTATTGTCATTGCATTTTTTAACCTATATATTTCAGTGCTTCACAGTAGTATTGTGGCTAGTCGTCAAGCCGAAGCCCTAACTTTGGCAACTAATCAAATGGAATATTATCAAACAGTTCCTTATCAGAATTTAGCTGTACAGAATGGTCCAATTGTAGCTAATTCATACTTACCAGCTGCAGTCAATAAAACTATTAATGGCCATACTTATATTATTAAAACTGAGATAGTTTATGTAGATGATGCTTATAATGGTTGTGGTTCTTATCCAAATTTACAACTCGAGGAAGAATATTGTCGAAATTATCCACCGCCACCAGGAGCACCTAATCCAGGGGATGCAGAAGATTATAAAGATATTAGAGTTGTTGTTACGGATAATTCAAATCTAATTTTAGCTAAATTAGATACTCAAATTGCTCCTCCTGTTCCTGGTGTAATTAATAATAGTGGTAATATTATAGTTAAAGTAATTGATAATAACGGTAATCCAATTGTTGGTGCTAAAGTTAATGTTGTCAATTCATCAGTTACACCCAATGTTAATGCTTCAGAAACAACAGATCAAAATGGCATTGCTATTTTTTATGGCATGCCACCAGATCGAAAATTTGATTATGTGGTTTCGGCGTCTTATTCAGGATATTCAAGTTTATCAACTATCGCTAATTTTGGAAATTTAGTACCAGTTTATCCAAATCAAGATTTATTACAACAAAATTCAGATTATGTTACTTTAACTCTTAAACCCATGGGTCAATACAGTTTGTTAATTAATGCAACCGGTATAAATGGTAATCCGATTGGTCAAGCAACCGTAGCTATTAAAGGAGGTTACAAAGAATATACTTCTAGTACTAATTATGATTATTACTATAATAGTCAAACCGCTCCTAATGTTTCTCCGGTTACTAATTCTAGTGGTTATGTTGGCTTACAGAATTTAGTTCCAGGGAATTATTATTTTTGTGGTACCAATGGCAATAAGGGATGTTCTGTTAATGGGACAACTTATTATTTAGCTGCTGCCGTAGCTTATTCTGGCAATAATTCGTTTTATCCAGTTGTAGTACCGACTTTTTTATCTTCTACTTATAGTGGATCATATTTTCCTTATCAAGGGAACAATTATTTACAAGAAGTTAGATTAATTTTAACTTCTAATCCAGCTTTTCCTAGAATTGATACTTTAACGCCGTCGACAGTTAGCGAAACATCTAGTACTTTATCAGATTTTAGTTTTAATGTTACTGGTACTAATTTACCATGCGGTAATTCGGCTAGCAGTTGTCAAACTCAGATAAGTTTTATTCAAAATACTAATACTTTTAAAGCTCAATGTACTGGTACTGGCAACGGAACAAATTTAAACTGTCAAGTTAATTTGACGGGAGTTATTACTGGAAATACGGAATTAGAAGTTCAAACCAAGGGTTATACGTTCAAATTACCGGCTGCGCCGTTACTAGGAGGTATCATTGTTTCGTCGTAATTTAAAAAATCAGAATTTAAATCAGACAGGTTTTACATTAATTGAATTGATGGTAGTGATTTTAGTGGTTGGTGTTTTGTTTGCTACTTTTGGCGTATTTTTTGACAATACTTTAATTTCTTTTTTGGATCAACAACAAAATAGTATTGAGTTAACTAATTTACAAGTTGAATCAACTAGAATTGGTAATGTTATTAGAGGAGCTACTGGTATAGTTAACGCTTCAACTAATAGTTTAACCCTCTATTCTTATTTTAAACTTAATGATCAATATGTTTCTGAGGTGACATATTATTTAAATAGTCAAAAAAATCAACTTTTAGCTTCAGTAACTCCAATGACTGCTAATCCGCCAATCGGACAGCCGATTACTTCAGAAACTAAGCAATATGTCATAATTTCTAAATATGACTATAATTCATCAATAGGTTTGTTTACGTATTATGGCTTAGGTCAAAATATTCTTTATCCACCAATCAGTGACAATAATTTAATTATTAGTGTAGGTATTAATTTAATGTCACCAATTGCGGGTTCTAATAATAAAAGTCAGTCCCTTGATTTAATAATCAGTTTAAGGAATCGGAGTATTGTACAATAATAATGATGAGAGTTAAAAAATGTTACCAGGATTAATTTCAGTCATAATAGCTTTTTCTATTTTAGGTTCAGCTATTACAGGAGTAACTCTTAATAATTTTTTTGTAGCTAGTAATAATTTACAAACTCAACAAGCTCTTAACATAGCTGAAGCTGGTATTAATTATTATCAATGGCATTTAGATATTAATGCCACAAACTATACAGACGGAACAACTAATTATGCTAAAAATCCCACTCTTGGTTATGGACCTTATATTCACAACTATGTCGGAGCTAACGGTCGAATTGAGGGTACATACACGTTATATATTAAGCCACCAGTTAATAATTCAACAATTGTACAAGTTACATCGATCGGACAGGTTTTAAATAGTTCAATCAAACAAACTGTTCAGGCGCAAATTGGCGTACCATCGTTTGCAAGTTATGGTGTTGTGAGTGATTCAGCTTTATGGTTTGGTGCAACTGAAACAGCTGCTGGACCAGTTGATTCCAATCAAGGTATTAGAATGGATGGACCTAATACTTCAACTGTTAGTAGTGCTAATAGTAGTTATGTACCATCAACTAGTTTGGGTGGCAATGGTAGCACCCCCGAACCAGGTGTCTGGTGTAGTCCAACAGTTACTTCGCCGGTTAATTGTAACACTAGATCAAAAGCTGATTGGATATATCCAGTTCCAACAGTTAATTTTAATGAAATATCGTCAAGTCTCTGCAATATGAAACAAGAAGCATTTTCTGAAGAGTCCTTAACAGCATCATTTAATAATTCTCCTCATGCTTGTTCTGAAACACCTAAAACTTTAACGCCGGCTTATTTGCCAGCCAGAAAAGGAGCTTATAGTCCAACCGAAGGTTATTTAATTCAATTAAATTCAAATAGTACCTATAATTTATATGATGTGAATGGCCAAAACGATGCTCAATCAAATTATCAAACGGCTTTAAGTTTAACGGCTATATCGTCTAATATTCCTATTCCTTCTAAGGGAGTTATTTTTGCCGAAGCTAATGTTTGGGTTTTATCTAATCCAGATTTTAACGGTAATGTTAGTATTGCGGCTGGTCGATTAACAGCCTCGAACTCAAATAATTATGCTAATATTGAAATTGCTGGACCATTAGTTTATGGGACGAAAAATGGTACAGATACAATTGGTTTAATTGCTCAAAATTCAGTTATAATTGCACCATACGCGCCACCACCACCAAGTGATCCATCGTTTACGTTTGAAGTTGATGCTGCTTTATTAGCTGAAAATGGCAATGTTTGGTATCCGGATGTTTACCAGTCATATCCTTGGTATTGTACTACTGGTTGGGTCGGGCCTAACCAAAAATTTTTATTTTATGGATCAGTTGGTACTCGACAAACTTGGACTTGGACTTGGTTAGACGGTAGTAATCAATGTGGTAATGCTGCTTATTATGGCCCAGAAAACAGTTATATTTCGGGAATTTTAAATAACACAACACAGTATGATTATAATTTAAAATATAATCCACCACCAGATTTTCCTTTAACATCAGGTTATAGTGTTTTATCTTGGCGCCAAATTTTATTAAGGCCGTAAAAACTAGTGAATTTAGCCTAATTAATATAGAATAAAAAGTATGAATCCGGTTAATCAAGGAGGTAGTAATTCTACTTTAGGTGGTGGTACTACTAATCCACAAAATATAGTTGGTAATAACGGAGTTTTAAGTCAAAATACCAATAATATTCAAACTGGTTTAAATCAAAATATCCTTAATTCTAATGCTAATAATATTAATCTATCGGTTAATGGTTTAAACAGTTCTAGCAATAATCAAGCTTCTCTATTAAAAAATCAAAAACCAGTTATTGTTGCTAATCAATCACCAATACCAACTGTTGATTTTTATTTAGGTTCTTCGATAATTTTAGTTTGTTTATTATTAATTATTATCATTATTTTTAAAACTAAAAAAAGCTACAGTTTATTATTAAAAAATAAATAGCTTGTAAAAATAATTTTTGGAAACTATTATATAAATATTGGTAATTTATTATCAAAAACAAAAACAATTAAAAAAGGAGGAAAAATGCAATCTTTTGGCTTACGCTACGAGTTGTCGGAAACCTCTGACAGTCAAATTTTAAAAATAGATCGATTAATTAAAGATCTGATCTAATTTTAATTTTTAAGAGCATAAAATCTGTTTTTAAAAACAGATTTTATATCTTTTATAATGAAGATACATTAAATTCATTACAATAAGATTGTTTGATTGAATATAGTTGAAACTTCTGATTTTTTAGTTTTTATATTATTTAACTCGCCCCGTATAATCTAATTTATCAATAGTAAATTGCTTATTAGGTTTAATGAAACTGTTAATTAACAAGTATAAGCCCAATAAGATTAGAATTTAAATATTTCTTGAAAGTAATTTAATACGAAATTAAATCTTCAAAATCGACGATCGCTATAACTGAGTCGGTCTTATTTTTTGATTGGATAGATCTGAAAAAATGGGAATTTACTGGTAATTACTCGGTCTATTTTAGATTTGCCCATGCTTTGTCCTTTTCTGGGCATAATCAATCTTTTGTTAAAACTTTTTCAGATAATATTGAAGCTTCGATAGTTTAAATTTTAGATCGGTAGCTGCAATATTAATTTTTCTTTTAGTAATTCTTATATCAATTTTGCTAGAATAATCCGCTTTCTTTTAAGAGAGGCTTAGGTTTTGAGTTACTATAATTAATGTATTCATGTAATTACATTGTAATACATAAAAAAACAAGACTGTTTTGACTGTTCGTTTTGGTAACATAATAAAAACGAATTGGAACCAAGTCAAACTAGAATTGATTGAAATGTGGAAAATAGTTAAGCAAGTAAGACAAGAAGTTTTTACAGTTTAAGAATATTATCTAAATAAGTTTTAGGTAGTTATTTTTCGAGAATTACTGTTGAAATCTATGATCTAATAACTTAGGCATTAAATAAATCTCTGATTGAGCTTAATACTTCATCAGTTTTTGTATCATTTAATTCACCATATACCGTGCTAATCATTGACTTATCGATGGTAAATAACTTATCAGGTCTAATAAAACTGTCAACTGGTAAACTACCCGACTCAAAGTTGGTAGATACAAGCTTAATAGGATTAGAACTTGAATATTTCTTGGAAGTAATTTGACACAAAATCACATCTCCAAAATCGACGATTGCAACAATTAGAGCAGGTCTTATTTTTTGACTAGACAGATTCGAAAATGGGAATTTACTGGTAACTACTTGGCCTACTTTAAGCTTGCCCATGCTTTGTCCTCCTCTGGACGTAACCAATCTCTTGCTAAAACCTTTTCAGATAATATTGAGGTTTCAGATATTTTAGACTTTGGATTGGCAGCCACAATGCTAATCTTTCCTTTAGTAGCCTTTATATCAACCTCACCAGACAGCTCACTTTCCTCTAGGAGGAGTTTAGGAATACGTATGCCTTTTGAGTTACCAATAGTAATAATCGATGTATTCATAGTAATTACATTATATATACAAAAAACAAGGCTGTCAAACTGTTAATGAATGGTAGCGACGAGTGGATTTGAACCACTGACCCCAGGCTTATGAGTCCTGTGCTCTAACCAACTGAGCTACGTCGCCGAAATATGGCTATATAATATCATAATATTTGAATGAGCCGGCTATTTAATAACTTTTGAGTTTCATGAAATTTTAAATCAGGGTGTAAACTTACTTGTAATGCACGTCCAATTGCTCCATGGGTGACCAATAATATGTTATCAGCCTTTAAATTTTTCAAAAATTTTAAAACTTGATCAGCTCGTTTTTGTAAGGATTCAATCGATTCAATATCTGGATGTTCTAGATGAGGAACATATGGTTTACCTTCAAAGGAACCATAATTTCTTTCAATTAATAAATTATTAATAATAATATCTTTGTCGTTAAAATTAATTTCATGAGCTATTATTTTAGCGGTTTCAATAGTTCGTTGAAGTGGCGAAGAAACAATGCAATCTATATTTATGTGATGATTTTTTAAGTATAAACCAGCTTGTTTAGCTTGTTTTTTACCCTCATCAATTAAAGGTGTTTCGGTATGCCCAGAAAATAAACCCAATGAATTATTGAGGCTTAGACCATGTCTAATCAGATAAAGTTTTTTCATCATAGTTTATTATATATTTATGAGAATTAATCTTCAACCAGGTGAATATATTGTGGCAGTATCTGGTGGTGTTGATTCAATAGTTTTATTGAATTTATTATTGAATCAATTTAATAATAAAACTTTATATAAATTTACAGTAGCTCATTATGATCACGGTATTCGACAAGATTCTGAAAAAGATCGAATTTTAGTAGAAAATATTGCTAAAATTAATCATTTAAAATTTTTTTATCAGGAAGGTCATTTAGGAATAACAGCTTCAGAAGAATTAGCTCGCCAATCTCGTTACAATTTTTTGTTTTCATTGCAAAAAGAAATTAAAGCTGATCTAATTATAACCGCACATCATCAAGATGATTTAATTGAAACAGTTATTTTTAATATTCTTAGAGGTACTGGAAGGGTTGGCCTCAGTCCTTTTATGAATAATTCTAATATTATTCACCCATTATTAAAATTTAAAAAAACTGACATAATTAATTATGCCAATCTTCATCATTTAGTTTGGCGAGATGATGTAACTAATTTTGATTTAAAATACAGTCGAAATTTTATTCGACATAAAATTATACCAATGTTTAATCAAGCTCAATTAGAGTGGTTAATAATTAAAATAAAGCGAATGACATTTTTGAATCAACAAATTGATCAGCTTTTTTTAAGTTTATTTAATCAAAATGACAAAACTAAAATAAAAAAAAGTTTTATTAATAATTGCCCTGATTTAGTCGCTAAAGATTTTTTAACATTTTGGTTAAGACAAAATAATTTGCGTAATTTTGATAAAAAAGCTATTTTAAGATTATATAAAAACAGTCAATTACTTGAGACCGGCAAGAAGATTGATGTCAAAAATAATTATTATGTTCTTATCGAGAAAGAGTATTTAGCACTCAACTATTATAAGTGCTAGTAATTTTTAATCTATGAAAGTATAATATATTTTATGAATGGTCAAACAATTAATAATAAGCGTAACAATAATCGCAATAATTTTAAAAACCTTGGTTTTTTAATTATTATTATTTTGCTTGGACTAGCTATATTAGCTTCATCATCAAATACCAGTAGTAAGGTTGATGTTTTACCCCTTAGTCAAGTTATCAGTAATGCCAATGCTGGGGACTACAAAAGTATAACTGTTAGCGCCAATTCAAATAAATTATTAATTATTCCTAAAAAACCTAGTTCGGTGACTTTAGAAAGTTATACCGCCACCAATGCTAGCTTAAAAAGTCTTGGTTTAAACTATAATAAAGTTGATGTTATTTATAAACCTCAAAGCAGTTCATCATCAATTTGGTTATCAATCGGTGAAGCTATTTTACCGGTTTTATTAATAGGTGGTGTTATTTTCTTTATGCTTAAAAGTGTTCAAGGTCAAGGCAACCAAGCTCTTAACTTTGGTAAAAGTCGAGCCAGACTTTATGGTAATGAAAAAGATAAAGTATTGTTTAAAGATGTAGCTGGAGCCGATGAATCTAAACAAGACTTAGAGGAAGTTGTTCAATTTTTAAAATACCCTAAAAAATATGCTTCATTAGGTGCTAAAATTCCAAAAGGTGTTTTATTAATTGGTCCACCAGGAACTGGTAAAACAATGTTGGCTAGAGCTACAGCCGGTGAAGCTAACGTACCTTTTTTTAGTATTTCTGGTTCTGAATTTGTTGAGATGTTTGTTGGTGTTGGAGCTTCAAGGGTAAGAGATTTATTTTCTAAAGCTAAAAAAAATGCTCCATGTATTATTTTTATTGACGAAATAGATGCCGTTGGTCGAAAAAGAGGTAGTGGAATGGGTGGTGGACACGATGAGAGAGAACAAACCTTAAATCAAATATTGGTTGAAATGGATGGTTTTGAACAAGGACAGAATGTAATTGTTCTAGCAGCTACTAATCGAGCTGATGTTTTAGATTCAGCTTTATTGAGACCAGGTAGATTCGATCGACGAGTTAACATTAATTTACCAGATAGAAAAGATCGAGCTGCAATTTTAAATATTCATTTTAAAAGTAAACCGTTAGCTAAGGATTTTGATGTTGATGCTTTAGCTGCTAAAACTGCCGGTTTTTCGGGTGCGGATTTAGCCAATATAACTAATGAAGCAGCCATAATTGCTGCTCGTAATTCTCATAGTCAAATTTTATCTAGTGATGTAACTGAAGCGTTTGAACGAGTAGCAATTGGTCCTGAACGAAAAAATAAAGTTATGAGTGATTTAGATAAAAAAGTTACCGCTTATCATGAAGCGGGCCATGCTTTAGTTGGGCATGTTTTACCCGATAGTGATCCCGTTCATAAGATAACTATTATTCCTCGTGGAGGAACCGGTGGAGTTACTTGGTTTATTCCTCCAGAAGATCGAATTTTTAGTTCAATTGTTCAGTTAAAAGATATTTTAGCTCGTGGTTTAGGTGGTCGTATTGCAGAAGAAATAATATTTGGTAAAAATAAAGTGACAACTGGCGCAAGCTCAGATTTACAAGGAGCCGCTGAATTAGCTCGAGACATGGTTGTTAATCAAGGCATGGGAGATAAATTACGTAATCAAGTTTTTAAAAATGATGAAAGTGTTACTATGGATAAATTAATTCACGACAGAGATTATTCAGATTCAACCGCTAAGATTATTGATGAAGAAATCGAAAATCTTATCAATGAGGCAGCTAATCGAGCGAGAAGTATTATTAAAACTAACTTAAGTTATTTGGAAAAGTTAAAGGATGTTTTGTTAGAAAAAGAAACAATTGATTCTGAGGAAGTAGCCAAAATTTTAAGTGGATCAAAATTGCCTAAAACAGTCACCTTGTATTGATTTGTTTTTTTGCTAGCTAGTTAGAATAATCTGTTCTATACTGATTGTAATTTTATGGAAGAAACCAAAACTAATACTAGTTCAAGAAAGAAATTATCTTCAGTTTCTACAGCTGCTTTTATTTTAATTGCTGCAACGGTTTTAGGTCAGCTACTTGGTTTACTGAGAACTAAATTAGTTAACGCTAATTTTCCTCTAATTGGTGTTAATTCAACTGATGCTTATTTTGCAGCTTTTAACATTCCAGACTTATTGTTTTTTACTTTATCGGCTGGAGCTTTAGGTGTAGCTTTTATTCCAATTTTAGCAGATAAGTATCAAAATAGTACTAGACGAGCTATGTGGGAATTGTCTGATTCCTTAATGAATTTACTATCCTTAATAATGCTAGTAGTTGGTATTTTAATAGTTATTTTTGCTCATCCATTAATTCAATATGTTGTAGCACCTCATTTACCGCCTGATGAAATAAATACAGCCGCCAATATTATGAGATATTTAGCTTTTAATCCATTATTATTTACTTTGTCTGGTATTTTAACTAGCGTTCAGCAAACTATGGGAAGGTTCTTTTTCTACGCTATAGCACCATTGTTTTATAATGCTTCAATTATAATAAGCATCTATTTATTTAGACATAATATTGGTTTAGTTGGTTTGGGTATCGGTGCGTTAATTGGTGCGATTATTCAATTATTGATTGTGATTATTGGTCTTTATAAAACTAATTTTTATTGGCAACCGAAAATTTTATGGCGATCAAAAGATTTTAAACAGGTTTTACGTAATTTACCAGCTCGTTCAGTTGATCAAGGAATTGATCAAATTGAAAATATTGTTGAAACACATATTGCTAGTGGATTAGGAGCTGGAGCTATTTCTAATTTTGCCAATGCTTATACATTATCGACTGCCCCGATTTTGTTAGTTGGTACGACGATTGCTACAGCCGCCTTCCCACGATTGAATTTAAGATTAAGTCAAAAACGACCAGATTTATTTCGTCAAGATTTTCGACAAATATTAAAAACAATGATTTGGATTGGTATTCCAGTTTGTTTTGTGACTTTTTATTGTCGAGGTTATTTGGCTAGATTAATTTATACTAGAGGTGATAATAATATATCAATTGTTTTAGGGTTTTTAACTTTTGCTATTTTTTCTAGAATTATGTACTCAATTATTTCTAGATGGTTTTATTCTCATAAAGACAATAAAACCCCTCTTTTTGTGTCTTTTTTTGTGATTGCTTTAAATATTGTTTTAGCGGTTACTTTAGCTCAAAAATCAGAATTTGGGATTGCTGGTTTAGCTATTGCTCAATCGATAGTTGGCGTAACAGAAGTTTTAATTTTAATTACTGTCATGATAATCCGCGATAAAAAAATTTTTGACTTTAGTTTTTTTAAAGGTGTTACAAGAATTGGTGTAGCCAGTATATTTAGTGGTATCGCTGGTTATATTATGGTGCAAATTTACCCATTACAATTAAAAGATAAAGGTGTAATTGTTTTGGGTGGTAAATTGTTTTTAATTGTAGCAGTAATTTTTTTAGTTCATATTTTATCCTCAGCATTATTCCGTCTTGAAGAAGTTCAACCATTCTTAAAAACGGTCAAAAAATTTATGCTTAAACCAATTAAGATTCAATATTAAATGATTAAAAAGAATATTCGTAATTTTTGTATTATTGCTCATATCGACCATGGTAAGTCAACTTTAGCTGATCGTTTATTGGAAATAACTGGTACAATTCAAGCTCGCCAAATGAAAAATCAAGTTTTAGATAAAATGGATCTAGAACGTGAAAAAGGTATAACAATTAAATTAGCCTCAGTTCAAATGATTTATAAAGGATTTGAATTAAATCTAATTGATACACCTGGCCATGTAGATTTTAGTTATGAAGTTTCTAGATCTTTAGCAGCTTGTGAAGGAGCAATCTTGGTAGTTGATGCTACTCAAGGTATCCAGGCTCAAACTTTAGCTAATTTATATTTAGCTATTGAAAATAACCTGACAATTATTCCAGTAATTAATAAAGTTGATTTACCAGCCGCCAATGTAGAAAAAGTTGAAAACGAATTAATTGATTTATTGGCAATTAATCGATCAAAGATTTTAAAAATTTCGGCTAAAACAGGACAAGGAGTTGAAGATGTATTAGGATCGGTTATTACTAATATTCCTCAGCCAGAATATAGTCAAAATAGTTTACGCGCTTTAATATTTGATTCTTATTTTGATGATTATCGCGGAGTTGTTTTGTATATTAGAGTTTTTGATGGTCAATTATTAGCCAATCAAAGAATTATGATGTTATCAAATAAGGTTACTGGGCAAGCTTTAGAAGTTGGTGTTTTAAAACCTCAACAATTTTCAATGAAAGGTTTATCTTCGGGTGAAATTGGTTACGTTGTCACTAATTTTCATTCAACGCAAGATGCTCGAGTTGGTGATACCTTAACTTTAGAAACATCAATTAATGTTTTACCGCTTGATGGTTATAAAGAGGTAAAGCCGTTTGTTTATGCCGGTTTTTATCCAGTTAGTAACGAATATTATAATGATTTAAAGATGGCTATAGAAAAGTTAGCTTTAAACGACTCTGCACTTAGATATAGTTTAGAAAATTCACCAATTTTAGGTTTTGGAGTAAGGATTGGTTTTTTAGGGTTATTACATTTAGATATAGTTAAAGAAAGATTAGAGCGTGAATATGGTATTGACTTAATTGTTACAAACCCTTCAACTGATTATGAAATAGTTTTAAAAAACGGCTTAATTAAACATATTCAAAGCGCTACTGAATTACCCGATATTACAGCTATTGAACTTATTAAAGAGCCTTGGATTAAAGGTGAAATAATTAGTCCTAAAAACTTTGTTGGAGCGATTGTTCAATTAATATCAACTAATCGTGGTCAACAAAAAAATATTAGTTATATTGAAAACCAGGCTTTAATATCTTTTGAAGCGCCATTGGCTAATTTGTTAACAGATTTTTACGATGATTTAAAAACAATTACTAGCGGATTTGGTTCATTTAATTACGATATGGCGGAATATAGACCAGCTGATTTAGTTAAAGTTGATTTTTATGTAGCTCAAGAGAAAATTGATGCCTTATCAACAATTGTTCATCGTCAAGAATCAAGGCAATTAGCTCAAAAAGTTGTTTTAAAATTAAAAGAAATAATTCCTCGTCAAAATTTTAAAGTTTCTCTTCAGGCTGGTATTAATAGTAAAATTATAGCCAGGGAAGATATTTCAGCTTTTCGAAAAGATGTTACAACCGGCCTTTATGGTGGTGATGTATCTAGAAAAAAGAAAGTTTTAGCTAAACAGAAAAAAGGCAAAAGTCGAATGAAAAAATTTGGTAAAGTTGATATTCCAGCTGAAGCTTTTCAAATTTTATTAAAGAGAGACTAATGAATCAGTTAATTAAATTAGATCAATTTCAAGAAACTTTAAAGGATTATCAGATTAATCAAGCTAAACTAAATTTGTTAAATCAAATCAAATTAGTTTTACTGTTAGGATTTTCTGGATCGGGTCGTAGTACGATTATTCAACAATTATGTCAAACCGATCAGTATTATTTCTTGATTTCTGATACTACTAGACAACCTAGAATGAATAACGGAATTTTAGAAAAAAATGGCCGTGAATATAATTTCATCAATGAAGATCAATTTTTAAAAGGTTTAAAGCAAGGTAGCTATTTAGAAGCTGAAATTATACATCAACAACAAGTTTCAGGTTTAAATCTTAGTGAACTTAAAAAAGCTCGAGAAATGAATAAATTTGCTATTACCGATATTGACTTAGGGGGAGCTCAAAAAATTTTAAAATATAGTAACAAAACAAAGTTATTTTTTATTATTCCACCCTCCTTTGATGTTTGGATGAGTCGACTTTATAGAAGAGATCCTAATATGCCTATTTCTGAATTATTAATGCGTTTAAAAACTGCTCAAAAAATTTTAAAAAGTTTTTCTAAAGATTTAATTGGTGAAATCATTATTAATAATGATTTTAAACATTCAGCTCAACAAATAGATATTTTTTTAAAAACTGATAATCTAAAAACAACCAAGCAACATAACAGTAATTTATTAAAGAATTTAAATTTAGAAATTAGCCGATTTATTGATAAATTTAGCACTCTTGACAGTTGAGTGCCAAAAAGCTATACTTAGACTAATTAAATTTTAGGCTAAAAGATGATGACTGAACGACAAAAAAATATTCTTTGTGCAATTGTTGAACAATACGCTGAGGTTGCTAGTCCAGTGGGAAGTAATTTATTGTCTAAAGTATTTCAAGTTTCTTCGGCTACAATTCGTTCTGATATGTTTGAATTAGAGTCTATGGGGTATATTGCTCAGCCTCATACTAGTGCTGGTCGCATTCCAACCGATAAGGGTTATCGTTTTTATGTTAATTTATTGAATACTACCGATCAAGTTCCTTCTAATAAACCAAGATTTGAAAATGCTTTAGTTTCTAGGGTAATTCATAGCGGTGAACCCGAACAAGCTATTAAAAATGCCGTTGATACTTTAGTAGAATTAACCCATAATTTAGCTTTAGCTACTATTGGCGATCAACTATATATGAGTGGATTGAGTTATCTTTTCGGTCAACCAGAATTTATTGATTCTCAACAGGTGATGAGAGTGGCTAGATTATTAGATAATTTGGAGCCATGGATTAAAGAGGCTGCCCCCAATGAAACATTGAGTGTTTATATTGGTCAAGAAAACCCAGTTGGTCGATCAGCCGGATGTACTTTAATTATTTCTTGTTTTAAAGGTAAATTCTCAGATAAAAGTTATATTGGTACTTTAGGTCCAACTCGTCAAAGTTATCGTAATGTTATGTCATTAGTTAAGAGAGCCGGTCAAGAGCTTGGAATTATATTGTAAGGAGATAAAAAATGCCAGAAGAAAAACACAATAAAAAAGGTCAATCAAACGTTCAAGAATTATCTAATGAAATTGAAAATTTAACTAATCAAATTCAAGAATTAGTTGAACAATTAAAACGTGAAAGAGCTGATGCTATAAATTTGCGTCGTCGGTTTGATGAAGAAAAAAAGGCTTTATCAGCTTATCATAAAACTGAAATAATTAAAGATTTATTACCAATAGTAGATAATTTTGAAAGATCTTTAAAGCATGTGCCTAAAGATTTAAAAGATAATCCTTATATTGAAGGTATTAATGGAATTGTTAAACAGTTTGAAACTGTTTTTGAAAAATTAGGAGTTCGAAAAATTGTTAGTCTTAATCAGGTTTTTGACCCTAATTTTCATGAAGCAATTGCTGTCGATGATAGTTTGGACGGTGAAAATGAGATTGTTAGTGAAGAATTACAGGCTGGTTATATGCTTGATTCAGATGTGTTAAGACCAGCTTTAGTAAAAGTAAAAAGACAAACTAATTAGCACTCTTGACAGCTGAGTGCTAATTAGTTACTATAGATGTAAGTTAGCGGTTGAATATTAAGATTGCTGATAATTTGCAAAAAAGGAGATAAAAAAATGAGTAAAATAATTGGAATTGATTTAGGAACAACTAATTCAGCTATGGCTGTTATGCAGTCAGGAAAGCCTGAAATTATTGCCAATGCTGAAGGCAACAGAACAACACCATCTGTGGTGGCTGTTGGTAAGAATAATGAAAGATTAGTTGGTCAATTAGCTCGTCGTCAACAGGTTACTAATTCTAAGAATACTATTTATGAAGTCAAAAGATTGATTGGAAGAAATTGGAACGATGCTGAAGTTCAACGTGATTTAAAACTAATGGGTTATGAAATCATTAAAAGTGATAATTCGGTTAAAGTAAAAATGGGTGATAAAGATTATAGTCCCGAAGAAATTAGTGCTATGATTTTAACTAAATTAAAAACTGACGCTGAAGCATTTTTAGGCGATAAAGTAACCGAAGCTGTCATTACCGTACCGGCTTATTTTGATGATAGTCAAAGACAAGCTACTAAAGATGCTGGTAAAATAGCCGGACTAGAAGTTAAAAGAATTATTAATGAACCAACCGCTGCAGCTTTAGCTTATGGTTTAGATAAAGCTGAAAAATCTGACGAAAAAATTGCTGTTTATGATCTGGGTGGTGGTACATTTGATGTTTCGATTTTGGAATTAGGTGATGGTGTTTTTGAAGTTAAATCAACTAATGGTGATACTCATTTAGGTGGAGCTGATTTTGATCGAGTGATTATTAATTATTTTATAGATGAATTTAAAAAAGAACAGGGTATTGATATTAGTAATGATAAATCAGCTTTACAGCGATTAAGAGACGAAGCTGAAAAAGCTAAGATTGAATTATCAACTGCCAAGGAAGTTAATATTAATTTACCATTTTTGACAGCTGATGCCGATGGTCCTAAACATTTTGAACACAAATTGACTCGAGCAAAACTAGAACAATTAGTAGCTAATTTAATTGATAAAACAGCTGAACCTTGCCAAAAAGCTTTAAAAGATGCTGGTTTGAAAGCTAGTGATATTAGTTCAGTAGTTTTGGTTGGTGGAATGACTAGAATGCCAGCCGTTCAAGAAAAAGTTAAAGCTATTTTCGGTAAAGATCCAATGAAAGGTGTTAATCCTGATGAAGTAGTGGCAATTGGTGCAGCTATTCAAGGTGGAGTTTTACAGGGTGACGTTAAGGATGTTTTATTACTTGATGTTACTCCATTGTCTTTAGGTATTGAGACTATGGGTGGCGTAATGACAAAATTAATTGAACGAAACACTACTATTCCAACTTCTAAAAGTGAAATTTTTTCCACGGCTGCCGATAATCAATCTCAAGTTGAAATTCATGTTGCTCAAGGTGAAAGAGAAATGATTGATGGTAATAAATCGTTAGGTCGATTTATTTTAGATGGAATTGCGCCAGCTCCAAGAGGCGTACCTCAGATTGAAGTAACTTTTAATATTGATGCTAACGGTATTTTAAATGTAACTGCAAAAGATAAAGGTACTAACAAAGAGCAAAGTATTACTATTACCGGTTCAGGTAATTTAGATAAATCAGAAGTTGAAAAAATGGCTAAAGAAGCGGAAGCTCATGCAGAAGAAGATAAACGACGCAAAGAATTAGTGGAAGTTAAAAATACATTAGAGAGTACTATTTATCAAGCCGAAAAATTAACAACCGATAGCAAGGATAAAATTTCTGAAGATGATTTAAAAACTTTAAATGAAGCCATTGAAGAAGCCAAAAAAGTCGCTAATGAAAGTAGTTCAAAGGAAGATATTGAACAAGCTATTAAAACTTTAAACGATAAATTAATGCCAATTGGTGCTAAAATGTATGAAGCTTCAAAAGAGGAAACTCAACCAAATGATCAATCAGACAAAAAAAATGATACTGATCAACCAATAGAAGGTGAAGTTGTTGATAAATAATATAAGGGAGATGCTAGTTAATGGCCAGCGATGATTATTATGAAATACTTGGTGTTTCAAAAAATGCTAGTCCTGATGAAATAAAAAAAGCTTTTCGTCGAGCTGCCATTGAGCATCATCCTGATAGAGGTGGCAATGAAGCAAATTTTAAAAAAATTAATGAAGCTTATGAGGTTTTAAAAGACCCTGAAAAAAGACAAAGATATGATCAGTTTGGTAAAGCTGGAGTTGGTGGTTCAGCCGGATTTAATGGATTTAATGGTTTCGAAGGATTTGGTGGTGGCCAAAATATTAATTTTGACTTTGGTGACCTAGGTTTTGGTGATATTTTTAATAGTTTTTTTGGTGGTGGCCAAAATACCAGAAGTTCTCAACAACAACGATCACAGGGTAGAGATATTGAAGCTGAAGCTGAAATAGATTTTCGAGATGCTGTTTTTGGTACTGAAATAGAATTAACTATCAACCTTGACGATGTCTGCGAGCATTGTAAAGGTTCAACGGTCGAGCCGGGTTATGAATTGAAAACTTGTTCAACTTGTCATGGTAACGGACAGGTAGTTACCGTTAGTCGAACAATTTTCGGTAATATTCAACAAGCTTCAATTTGTCCAACTTGTCGTGGAACTGGTAAAATACCTGAAAAATTGTGTTCTGTTTGTAAAGGAAAAGGCACTAGATTAAAAAAACAATTAATTACTCTTAAGATTCCTTCTGGTATTGATGATGGTGCAGTGATTAGATTACGTGAACATGGTGAAGCAGTAGCTGGTGGTTCGAAGGGTGAT
Source organism: bacterium (assembly GCA_021846795.1). Classification (GTDB taxonomy): domain Bacteria; phylum Patescibacteriota; class Saccharimonadia; order Saccharimonadales; family UBA4665; genus JAJZWG01. Next base: position 8,006 of record JAJZWG010000001.1, on the reverse strand, counting down.
CTGTATGTTAATATTAGAGTAAAAGCTGATAAAAAATTTACTAGAGAAGGTGATTTAATTCTCAGTTCTGAGCATATTAGTATGATTGATGCTGCTTTAGGTACTGAAATTAATGTTAATACAATTGATGGTTTAGTTAGAATGAAAATACCAGCTGGTACTCAAAATGGTACTGATTTTAAATTATCTAATCATGGCGTAGTTCATTTTAAGGGTAGTGGACGAGGAGCTCATATTGTAACTATTTATGTTGATACGCCAACACATTTAAACCGTCGTCAAAAAGAATTATTGGAAACTTTTAAAGATCTTTAAGATTACGTTTAGATTGATACATTAACTGATCAGCTCGTTCAATCATGCTAAATAAATCATCGTTAGTCTTAAAATTAACTACACCAAAAGCTATATTTAAATTCTGTTGATGATATTCATTAGGTTGAGATGTTATGATTGATGAGACTATTTCAGAAAACCGATTTTTAATTAGGTTAATTTTAGTTTCTTCGTTGATAGTTTCTAAACCTCTTCGTCGATGATTAATTAATAAAATAAATTCATCACCCCCTAATCTAGCAATTAAATCTTCTGGACGATAAGATTTTTTAAGTTGATTACCTAGTTGCTGTAAAAAATAGTCACCTTTATTGTGACCAAATAGATCATTAATTTTTTTAAAGTTATTAACGTCGCAGTAAATTAATGTAAAATTACTTAAATCTTGATCTTTTAATTCATCAATTAATCCACGTCTGTTTAATAAACCAGTTAATTCATCGTGGTTAGATTTTTCAAGTTCTAGTAAATATTTAGTTAATAAGACACCAGTTATATAACCATTATTATAGCTGCTATGTTGAATCATTTCATAATTTAATGATTGGTTGGGTTCTGGTTGCATAATAAATAAGTATATAATTAAATATAAGTAAAATGAAAACAAAACTAAAATTTAAAAATAACTCAGCTGGTTTTATTCCTATGTTAATAACAGTTATTTTAATTGTTTTGGTTGTAATTGTGGTGGTTTTTTTAAGAGTCTATCATCATAGTGGTTGATAGAACTTGAAAAAAAATATAAAATATGATTTAATTTAAAAGTGCTAAATAAAATAATAATTGGGCCAATCGAAAAGATTGATTTATTAAATTTAAATATTAGGAATGTCATTTGTCGAGTTGATACTGGAGCGTATTTATCAACCATATCAGCTAGTAGTGTAATTATTAAACCAAATGGTTTAGAAGTTGTTTTTTTTGAGCCTAATTCAATTTATTACACTGGTCAAAAATTAATTTTTCATAAATATGATTACATTAAAATTAAAAGTTCTAATGGTTTAGTTGAAAGACGTTATCGAATCAAATTAAATATTAAACTTTATGATCATAAATTAAAGGCTTGGTTTACTTTAACTGATCGATCAAAAATGAAGTATTCGATTTTAATCGGTCGAAATGTTTTAAAGCATCGTTTTTTAGTAGATGTTGGTAATTTAAAGTTAGAAAATAGCTTGGAAAGGTAATAAAAATTATTATGAATATTATTATATTGTCAAAAGGACCAGGCAATTACACTACTAAAAGGCTTAAAGAAGCTAGTCTTGATTTGGGTCATGACGTTCGAGTTATTAATTATGCTAAATGTTACGTTACGTTAGAAAAAAATGAACCTAAGGTTTATTATATGGGTGAAGAAGTTAAAGATGTCGATATCGTTATTCCACGAATAGCTCAAAATTTAACAAAATATGGTTCAGCTATAGTCAGACAATTTGAAATGCAAAATGTTTTTACGACGGCAAGCTCAATTTCTATTGTTCGTTCAAGAGATAAATTAAGAAGTATGCAGTTATTGTCTAAAGCTGGTATAGGTATTCCAAAAACTGTTTTTGCTCGAGATACTTCAGACTTTGATGGAGTTATTGAACAAGTTGGTGGGGCACCTGTTATTATAAAAGTAGCTAGAGGAACTCATGGTAACGGAGTTGTTTTAGCAGAGACTAAAAAAGCTGCTAAAGCTGTAATGCAAGCTTTTTATGTGGAAGGTGTTAGTTTTTTGGTTCAAGAATTTATTCAAGAGAGTGCTGGAACAGATATTCGAGCATTGGTAATTAATGGAAAAGTAGTAGCTAGTATCATTCGCCAAAGTCTTGATGATGATTTTCGAGCAAATACTCACCAAGGTGGTGTTGGTAAAGTTGTTCAATTAACTGATGAAGAAAAGAAAACTGCTCAAAAGGCTGCTAGAGCTACTGGTTTAACGGTATGTGGTGTTGATATGATGCGATCAGAAAGAGGACCTTTAGTTTTAGAGGTTAATTCATCGGCTAGCATTAAAACACCTGAATTAATAACAGGTAAAGACGTAGCTACTCAAATAGTTAATTATGCTGTCTTAGCGGCTCGAGCCGGCAGACATAAAGATCGAATTGGTGCTTAGGGGTGGGTGACAAATAAACTGATTATGCTATATTAAATTAATGGCTCATGAAATTTATTTAATAGCTTTATTGGTGATCTCATCATTAATTATTTATATTTTTGGAGTTAATGGAGTCTATTTGTTTTTTAGTTTATTAATTGGTTATTTATTAACTAATTTATTGCCAGGCAATGTTAATAAGTTAGTTAATTTATTTAGTTCATCAAATTTTATTTATGTTTCACGAACTTACGATTCTAGATTAGTTATCTTATATTTACCAGTTGTTCTAACTTTTATTTTTATGATTAAAAGTGTTCATGGAATTCATAGATTAATTAATCTAATTCCTAGTATTTGTTTTATTGTTCTAGCGATTTTTTTAACTTTACCGTTAATTAAAAGTAGTCAAGTGTCATCTTTGGTTAATAATAATCTTTTTCATCAATTAATTATCAATAAATCAATTATAATTGTTGGTAGTTGTTTGACTATTTTATTCTTTTTAATTTTAGAACGATTTAAATTTAAAAAATCTCATTCTAAAAAACATCATTATTAATTTTTTCTCTGAATAAAACATTCATTAATTAATCCAGCTGATTGGAATTTATTAAGTAAATGTTCGTTAATTAAAATTGTTTTAGCTAAAACATCTGTTTCAGTTGCTTGATTACCACTAACCGTAACAGTTAATATATTATTATCTACTGGTTGAAGTGTTAATGGATTAATAATATGGTTCCAGTTTAATCCGCGTCGTTTAGTAATACCAGAAGTAGCTATACTAAGTAATTGATCAGATTTGTTATTAATGATTTTATAAATGTGATTATTTTTTTTAGCATCAGCAATTTTAATTGACCAATTTTGTTTATTTTCATCATGTCCATTGACAATAATATCACCACCAATTGATAACCAATAATTATTGAAACCAGCTTTTAAAAGTTGATCAGAAATTTTGTCCAATAAATAACCCTTTCCAATGCCGCCTAAATCTAAAGCTGATTGTTCAGGAATTTTAACCCAATCTTGACCAAGTTCTAATTCATCGATAGTTTGAAAAACTTTAGTTTGATAGTTAAGTTTTGATTGAGTGTAATTTGGATGAGGCCAAGAGCCCAAATAACCAGCTTGTTGTAGATTGGGTAAAATAAAAGGATTAAAAACCCCATTAGTTAATTTACTAAGTCTTTTAGCTTCTTTTAAAATTTTTAAAAATTCTGATGAAACATGAAGTTTTTGATTGGAATGATGATTAAGATTAGTTAGTTGACTGTTTGGTTGAAAACGTGAATAGTTTTGTTCAAATTCATCAATAGTTTTAATAATTGATGAAAATATTTTGTTTGGTTTTTGTTTGGTTTTATTAACGATTGAAATAAAAATATCTGAATTTAAGGCAAAGTGTTTTTTTTGAAAAAAATATTCCATTTACGAGACACTAGTAATGGGTGAATGATTATCGTGTAAGTAGATATTGTTGGGATTATTTTGATTGAGATGAATGACGAAACCATTATTATTATTTTGTTTATAAATTAGATTTTGAACTTGGGGTATTGCCCAAAGATTATCAATGACAGTTATAAAAATAACTCCAAAAATCATAATAGCAAGTAATAATAAGTAAATATTTTTTTCTAGTTTTTGGTTCGGTAAATTAGAAATTGAACTAATTCTATTATTGGATGTAAATTGTTCAATAATGATTTTTTCGGGCTTAACATTAATTGAAATTAAATCATGGTTGAGATCATTAATAAATTTAGCTGGACCACATATAAAATAAGTAAAACTATTAGTCCGTCGTTTGACGATTCTTTTAATGTGATCAATCTCAATATAGTTAGCAATAAAAAAACCTTTTTTAGCTGGATCGATTGGACCATTACTGACGAAGAAAATAACTTTAAAATTTGGATTAATATTGGTTAATCTCATTAATTCTTCATAGAAAGGAATATTATCTTGTGTGGTATTGCTATAAAAAAGAGTGATAGTTATTTTGGATTTAACGTCAGATAAATATTTAATCATACTGATAAAAGGAGTGACGCCAATTCCAGCTGCTAAGAAAATAACATGTTTATCTAGATTTTCATCAACAACAAAATCACCATATGGTCCATTGATATAAAATTTTGTATCTAGTGGTAATTTTTTTAGCTTTTTAGTAAAATCCCCGTCAATTCGTATGGCGAATTGTAGTTCGTTTTTTTCATATGGTGAACTAACAATTGAAAAACAACGAGCTGGAGAAGGACGAAAATTATACACAAAATTAATTGAAGCATATTGTCCAGCTAAAAAATCTAATTCGTCATCTGGAGTTTTAGGCTTAAGCGTAATCAGTAAAGTTTTTTTCCCGATTAATAAACTGTCCTTTAAAAAATAGGTTTTAGGTTTTTTCATAGCTTTTTATTTTAGTGTTTTTAACTGATTAATTACTTAAAATATTTTTAAAGTTTGTTTATTCATAATAACATCAAAGCTTAATATTATTTAAAAAAATATCATTAATGGTTGTATAATAATTTTAAATAGTTTATGGTAAAAGTTTTATTAGCTTTAGTATGCATTGTCTGTTTGGTTTTGGCATTTAAGTCAGAAAAAAGAAAAGTTTTGATTGAAAAACCTCATTCGACTGTGGTTGTTCACCCAAAACCAATTATTAAGCCAAAAATTTCTACAAATAATTGCTCTAATAAAATAATTATTTATTTCGATAAGTATGGTTTTGATCCTAATGAATTAACGGTACCACTTAACAGTCAAGTAACGGTTAAAAATATTACTAATAATAACTTATTGTTTGAAGCATTAGCCAATCAACCAAATCAAAATTATGCTTTAGATTTAGGATCAATACCTCCACATGGTTCTAGTAGTTTTCAAGTTAGTAAAATGGGTGTTTGGCAGTTTGAAGCTAATAATCAACCAGAAATTAGAGGTGAAATAGGGGTAGGTCCTTTAGGTTATTATCCAACAGGACTTTGTTTTAACGAAAATAAAAATACTTTTCATCGTATTAAAAAACCAATTTTTAAAATTTGGTATGATAGTTTTGGTTTTATGCCTAATTTAATTTCTGTACTGACAGGTACTAAAATTATTATTGATAATAAATCTACTTTTACTCAACCTGGTCCAATGTTTTTTACCCCCAGATCAACTGATTCACCAAATATTTATTCGCTTTTGAAGCTTGGTTTTATTGATAAACAACAACAAAAATCATTTGTTGCCCAGTATCCTGGTGTTTATAAATATCAAGATGTTTATCAACCCCAACCAAAATCTTTAGGTGAAATTAATGTTTATTAAATTGTCATTATAACTAATGAATAAAATTAATTTACTGTTTGATAATCGATTAGCTGCTTTAGGCACTAAACATAAAAAAGAAACTGTCATTGCTCCATTGTTTGCTAAAGAATTAAATATAAAAATTAAAGTTCCACAGAACTTAGATACAGATAATTTTGGTACTTTTACTTTAGATAAAAAAAGACCCGGTAATCAAAAAGAAACAGCTTTACTTAAAGCAAGAATAGCTATGAAAATGTTGAATTTAGATATTGGTATTGCTAGTGAAGGTATTTTTGGTCCTCATCCGGCAGTTCCTTTTGGGGTTATTAATACTGAAATAGTGGTTTTTATAGATAATAAATTAAATTTAGAAATTTTCGGTGGACATACTGAAAAGGTTAATTATGCTCAAAGTATTACAGCATTTAATCTTGATGAAGTCTTAGAATTTGCCAATAGAATTAATTTTCCAAACCAAGGTATTGTTATTAAAAGTAGTGAAAAAAAATATTCAGATATGGTTAAAGGCTTAGTCAATAAAGAAGAATTAATAACTACAGCCTCAATATATTTAGAAAAATATAAATCTATTTGGTTGGAAACAGATTTTAGGGCACACGTTAATCAATTGAGGATGAAAAATATTGAATTAGCTACAAAAAACTTGATTGAAAATATCAAGAGACAATGTCCAAATTGTTATAGTCTTGGTTTTCATAGAATTGATCCAAAATTAGGATTACCTTGTCAACAGTGTGGTCGACCAACTAGCTGTATATTATATGACGTTTATGAATGTAATAAATGTCAGTATACCGCAGATATTATTTATCCAAACAAAGATCAAGTTGCTGATCCACGTTATTGTGATTATTGTAATCCTTAGTTTATCTAGTTTGTCAACCCTTCCTAATTCTAGACAGGTTGTGCTTACTAAATTAGGCTAGTAGCAGTGGTCGATCACTGTCTTTAAAGTCAGTATAGAACTTTAAAGCATTAGCCGGAACACTAATCTCAGCTACTCCAACTGACTTACGATGCTTCTTAGATCGTTTAGCAACCTTAATGCCGCTAAGATTACGTATTCGTCTAGCTTCTGACCAGTTTAGTTCAATAGCAAAACGAACTACACCATAATATGGATTAAACTTGTGGACAGCTTTAAGTTGAGCTATAGCAAGCTCATCACGTCTAGCTTGTTTGGTGGGCTTAGCATATATGCTGGAACGAGGAACCTTTAGGATAGTAGCAAAGTATGATCGCCATCCTGGTTCGACTACTTCCAGGATGGCTACTTTTTTGACCGTTTAAGTTCAACTGTAGCTCTACCTAGTAAATTATAGAGCTGTTCATTTTCTTTCTTAAGACGGTTATTCTCTAGGATTAAACTATTCTGACTATTGGTTACTCCATCTCTCATCCAGTTATATATAGCTTTAATACTAATATTATATTGATGGGCAGCCTGACTAACTGTCAGACCTTCATCTCTAATCTTAGTAATAATTTCATTTTTAATTTCAATAGGTGACAACTTCCTTAGCCATAATTAATGATCCTTTCTAAAAAACTACTTAAATTTAAATTATACTCAATTAGTCAGATTCTAGAATAGACTAGTTGTTTATTATATGGGGAGTGGGACAACTATCACAAGCTAAGTCTGATCCTAATAACCCCCAACACGTTGAGAGATTTGCTAGTCCTAAGACCGCTATTTCAGCAGATTCCTAGACTTTATCAATAGTTTATTAGCTAACTAGTGGTCTAGACAAAGCTACTATGAGAAAAGGTAAGACTTAATATTTCCTAATGGTTTTTTAGTTAAAAAAGATAAAATGTTTAGCCTTCAACAAAATAGTCTTATTTACAGGTACAACCTCTACCCAACTTAAATAGAATAATGAATGAAATACACTTTGTGGAGGGCCTGGTGTGACCTTATCACGACTGAGATTCGGTAAAAGGGATATATTTATAATTTATTTGTAAGTTTAGGTTATTTCAATTAAGGGGTTGATCTTATATTAATTCTTTAAATTGAGCCGGTGTAATAATTATTATGTCTTTGTGTTTTTTAAGAATTAACATGTCTTTATCTAGGGTTACAAGATAATCTGCTCGACCAGCAACAGCTGTTGCTATAATATCATCATCATTAATATCACGAACGATTTTTTCTACAAATTGAGGTGTAATAACTTCTGAAACTCTAGATAAAAGATGAATACGACTTTTAGCCTCTTGTTTAGTGAACTTAAATTTT
>JAJZWG010000019.1 GCA_021846795.1 bacterium | reverse complement strand
GATGATTAATCATAAAACTCGACAATGGTAAATTTTTTGCCTCCTTCACGTGGTTTTTTTTATATTCATGTTTTTCGCGAACATCTAAAATAATTTTTTTTGACATTAATTTAAAACTCCTTGCAATTGCTTTAAATCAAACCCTAAAATTCGATCGGTGATTTTATTATCAACTTCAATAGTTGTAAACGGTACACTTCTTTGACCGCTCAAATTTATCATCGCTTGAGCGGCAAAAGGATTTTGATCAACTTTATACTCGGTATACTCAATATGATTATCCTGCAACCAACTAGTTAACATTTTACAATACGGACAAGTCGTGGTTGAATAAACTGTTATTTTTTTCATACTACCTCCTTATTTTTAATACATTTTTGACAAACACCGCTAATTGTTAAACTACCAGTTAATCGACAACCATTTAATAAAGTTTCAAGTTCTATAATGATACGATCGGGTAAATTAATATCTCTTAATGAATCGCAATTACGACAATGAAAATGATCATGAATTGTAAGATTACTATCAAATCGTTTGACCTGATTAATTGTTAAAGGGGCTAACTTTAAGCCATGATTTTTAACCATTCGTTCAGTAATACGATGAACTGTTGTAGCTGTTAAATTTGGATACCAATCTTTTAAATAGTCTAAAGCTTGATGATTGGACGTATGATTATATTTTATAAAATACTTCTCAACAGCCTTAGTATATTTAGTCTGCCTAGTTTTTAACATACCTTATTGTAAATCATTTACAATAATAATTCAACGGTTTAAAAAATCAGAAAAAATTAAGTTAATTAAATTATCATATCGGCAAGATTTAAACTATAATATTTTAAGGATAACAAAATAAATGCATTTTTTATTAGCTGTTAGTGATATTAAAATTGTCACCGAAAGAGTCAGCGATTACTGGTCATGGTATATAGTTAGAGCTTCTGGTTTTGTAGCAGCTGGTATTTTATTTGTTTTAATAATTTCAGGTATTGGACAAGTAACCGGTTTAATTTATCGCTACATAGAACCTATTAAAGCCTGGGTTATTCATAAAACTTTAGCCATTGGCCTTTTATTCGCGATCGCAATTCATGGTGGATTTTTATTAATTAATCATTACATTAAATTTAATTTATTAGAGCTTTTAGTACCCTTTGCCTCAACTTACTATAATGAAACTGCCTTTGGAGGAATTAACATTGGAGCTTTAGGCGTTACCTTTGGTATTTTTGCGACTTATATCATTGTATTTATTGTTTTAACTTCACTGAAAATTATTGATGCTAATAAAAAATTATGGCGTAAATTTCATTTTTTAAGTTACTTAGCCGTGTTTTTTGTTTTCTTACATGCTTTATATGTTGGATCTGATTTAAAATTTGGTTTTTTTAGAGATTTTTGGTTACTAGCAGGCTTTATCTTAATTTTAGCTGGCGCTTACCGACTTTGGCGAGCTAGAGTCATTAAATAATCAATAACCACTAAAATGATCGGTTTTAATTTGATGTGATCTTAAGCCCAATTTTCTTAAAATTTGTTTAGAATGCTTAACGATTGCATCAGAACCAGCCAATAAAAATAACCTTTGATCATAGTCTTTAATTAAATCTTTAATTAAATTAATTGATAAACGTTGATTGGAGATTAATTGATGGTTAAAATTGATTGTTGATTTTTTAGACGAAGAACAAATATACCAAACCTTTAAATTAATAGTTTTTTTAGCTTGCTCAAAAAGATCTTTGTAAACAAAATCTTGGCAATCAGAACAAAAATAAAGTAAATATATGTCTCTAGATTGTTTTGTATCAATTAAATATTTAATCATACTTCTAAATGGTGTAATACCAATTCCACCAGCAATAAAAACTAATTTTTGGTTGGAATCATTGGGTAAAATAAAATCACCACCTAAACTACTAGCAATTAATAAGGGTTCATTAAGCTCAGCTAAAGCTTTTTTATAACTAGAATTACTATTTTTATAAGCTAAACTTAATTTGTCTTCAGTTGGTGAAGAAGAAATAGTGAAATACCTTCTGACACCCTTCTGGTCAAAATTATCATGGCTTAAAGTCCATTCCATATATTGACCAGGCATAAAATTAAAATTATTAGGTCGATCAAATACTAATTCAAACTGATCAGAACTTAATTTAATAATTTTTTGTAAATATAAAAACAATTTGTCTTTAGCGTTAACCCAAAAAGCATAAAAATTGGCAATAATTAATGCTATTTCTGGAGTAGTATATAAACTAAATAAATGTACTTGAGGTAATAACAAAACAGCCACTATAAAGGCATAAATTAGTTGTTGATTTTGTTTTCTCGGCGAAGTTAATGGCTCGGTCAACATTACAAAAGCTAAAAATAAAAGTGGAGAAATTAAAATTGTATCTTTTAAACTTAAAACTAAATCATGATTGAATAAACCAATCATAGTAGTTAAAACTAAATTAATAAAAATAAAGCTAGCTACCATTTTAATATTACTAATTTTCCGAAGAATTATTAAACCACCAATTAAAACAAAGGGGGTTAAGTATAAACTACCCACCCACCAACTAGCAGTTTGATGAGCTAATAAATCTAAAATTAAAACTGCTAAAGCGGCTGGATTAAAAATATGTTTATCTTTATAAGTTAATAAATATTTACTAGCTTGAGCTATCAAAGAAGCCATAACCAAAAATCCAATTGAATAAATATTACTATAGACTGGCGTAATAATTAAAACTAAAATTAAACTGGTGATAAGATTAGATTCAGGGTTAATTGGTGCATCAAATAAATTTGAAAACATTAAATTAAATAAATAACCGCTAATCACTAGAATTAACAATGATAAAATTAAAAATCCAGGACTATAACTAATAACTTTAAAGATCGATAAGAAAAAAGCTACTAAAAATATACCGATTAAATAATATAAAACCAATCGATACATACTAAAACGATTTAAAAATTTCATTGAACATATTCCTCAAAATAACTAGTCATTGTAGCCTGTTTATCGGCTTCAATCATATAAGCTTCTAATCCATTTAAATTTTCTAACCAATTAATACCCGCTGGACCCATCGCAAAGGCAGCTGTAGCCATAACGTCAGTTTCTATAATTGATTGTCCAACAACTGTTAAAGAAATTGGGTTAGTTATAATTTGACCATTAAAAGGATTATAAATATGATTTTTTTTAATGTAACTACCTGACGTAGCTACCGCACCATTATGTAAAGCAACTATTTTTACAATTTGATTAAACTCAAACGGATTTCTAATACCAATCGTCCAGGGCTGTGATGAATTAATTGGTTTAGATACTACAATATCTCCACCAACTTCTAAATAGAAATCATCATAATGTTCTTTAATCATAGAATAAGCTTCATTAATTGCATAACTCTTAACTAAACCAGAAGGATCGATAAGACCATTATAGTTAATTTGAAAATAACCAGCTGTTTTTATTTGATAATCATGACAAATTCGTAAAATTTCTGTTAATTGTTTTGATAGTTTAAAATTATTAGGGCATTGATTTAACCGTGAGATTTGACTAGATATTTTATAAGGACTGAATTTATAGTCTATTTTGGTGAAATAATTAAAAACTTTTTTAAATGTTTGAAATAATAGTAAATCTTCATGATGATTAATTTGAAGAGTAATAGGCATAGCCATAATAATTTTGGTTTGCTTCATATTAATTAGCCTTCCTTAATGCAGAAGCTAATGATTGTATAAAAGCTTCTGATGTAAAAGTTGCGCCAGATATAATTTGAACTTTCGAAGATTGTTTTTGAATTGCTTCTTTTTTTAAAATAGGTAAGACTTGTTGATTAATATAAACTGATGCTGGATGCGAATTAGGATAACTTAAAATATTTAAACCACTTAAACGGTTAGCTTGAACAACCGCTTCAACTTGAACATTTCCCCAATAAGCATTAGAACTTTGACCAATAAATTTACCATTTTGCAATTTTAAATAAGTTTTATGATGAACAATTACTTGACTTGATTGATTCTTGGTATTTTTACTTTTTGGTGCAGTAAATTTTAATTGATTATTCTGATAATCACGACGTACCAATAAACTATAACCAACTACAACTCCAATAACCAATATACTTATAATAATTTTTTTCATCAATTAAGCTATTTTAATTTTTTTTAGCTTAGAATGAGCTTAACTTTATTGACCAAAACGACGATGAATTTGTTGAAATTTTTTTAAAGAATAATTTAAATCAGTTTCGTGAAAATCTGGCCAATATTTTTTTGAAAACATTAATTCTGAATAACTTGATTGCCAAGTCAAAAAATTAGATAAACGTTGTTCACCGGAAGTTCTAATAATTAAATCTGGTGGAGGCACATCAGCTGCATAAAGATGTTGATTAATTAATGGCACTGTAATTTTGTTAGGACTAACACCTTCAGCCACTATCTTTTTAACTGCATCAACTATTTCTTGTTGACCTCCATAATCTAAACATAATAAAATTGTCCCACGAGTATTATGCTCGGTTAATTTTTCGGCATCATGAATAGCAGTAACCATAGCAGCACCAAGTTTTACTTTTGAACCGATTACTCGAACCCTAATATTATCTTTATGTAATTTTTTAATTTCATGGCTTAAAACCCACTTTAATAATTTCATAATATCTTTTACTTCTTGTCGATCTCTCTTCCAATTTTCAGTTGAAAACACATAAGCCGAAACATATCTTACGCCATATTTAATAGCTGCTTTAGATATTGTTCGTAAATTTTCATAACCTTGACGATGACCTTGTGCGACACTTAAATGATGCTCTTTAGCCCATCGCCTATTACCGTCAAGAATTAAGCCAATATGAGTTGGAATTTCAGGAGATTGAGATTTGTTTGACATAACAAAATTATATCACTTTAACTTAATAATCTTTTAATTTTTTAATAATTCAGTCGTTTGACGAAGTAAATTATTCCAATAAATAAATAAGTTGCTAACATTTTCTTCCGCCGCCAGATAAATCTTATTAGTTGCTTTTGTATCTTTATTTTTTACATATTGATCAAAAAAATCATAATAACCATCATAAATATTAGCTTTAAAAATTACGGGATTATCTGTTTTGGTTGTTATTCCCATCATATTAGCAGCCACCACTCCAATTGGAATAATTAAATTAAGTCTACGAGATTGTTCCAAATTATCTATTGATGCAAAATCTATTAAATCTGGTTGACGAAAATTAAACGAATTTAATAAAGCCGCTTTTTGTCTAATAGCTGAATTTCTATAAACTAAAACTTCATTAAGGTATTGATCAATCGTTGTTGAAGGCAATGTTTCATTAGTTTCTTCTAATAAATTTATCTTTAAAGCTTCTCTTTCTTGATAAGTTCGAGCTAATAAATAATCTTTTTCCATATTACTATTAAAAATTATAAGTATCAATAAATCAAATATATGTTATATTAACTACATATAGGTCTAACATTATTAGTATTTTGATTAACTAATAGTTGTTTACAAATACTGCCTCCTGATTGTAAGGCAAATAAAGCGTGTGTGTTTAAATCATTTAAGTTTAAACCACCAACACCAGTATTAACGGTCACTAAAATTCTTTTTAAGACATTATAGCCTTTCCCGGTTGAATCAATCTGTGCTTGAGCATTATAAAGTTGATAGTCATTGGATGGATTTTGTTCAGCATTTGCAGGCGTATTACTGGCTGAGACATATAATTTAGTCGTACTATATAGAGGTACAACATATAGATAATACTGGTAATTACTTGGAGTGGCTGGTGGTGGAACAGAAACAGGAATTGAAGCATTGCACCACCCAGAACCAGAAGAACATTGTATTAAACTATTTTGACCATTAGACCAATTTTGTCGATTAAAATATGATGGGCTTAAATAATATGTCACCAACTGAGAATTCGGCGAATTTATATTTTGACCCGGTAAAATCGAAACTTGCAAAACACTAGCCGGACAATTATAACTATTAGTACTAAAAAATTGATTTGGTTGTGATTGACAATTATTAAAATTATTTCCACTAGAGGGGTGATCACGCCAAGACAAATTAAGATAATGAATAGGAATTGATTTGGATTTAATCGGAATTAATACCGCTGAATCATTTTGAACATTATAAATTAAATTGCTTGGTTTAAAATTAACCATTAAACAAGTCCATTGATTTTGATTCGAAACAAGATAATTAACTTGAGAAGAATATGTCTGACAATTTTTTGAATTAGTGGATAAACTAAAATTAGTTGGATGAGCGACAATTTGATGAATCTCATAATTAACACCCGATTCAGCCGAATAAAAGGCTTGAGTCGATAAAGCAGAATTTAAAGCATCTCTTTGTTGTTTTAAAGATACTTGGGTAAATCCAAGAGCAATTAAAGTTAAAACTAAACTCATAATCATTGTAATTATGATAGCGGCTATACCTTTTTGATTATTTAATTTCATATTCACTCATAGTTATTATACCTACTTGACACTACAGTTGAAAGCCTTTGAATTGAACAAAATTCAACAGGATTATTTGGTACACAAAAAATTTTGTTTTTTGGATTATCAACAATGTAGTTAATTAAAGCTGACGAATTTTTAAAAGGTTGGCAATTTGATTGAGTAGCACTGGTTGTATTGATTAAAGAACACATTAAGCTGTCATTAGCGGAAAAAGCAATGTTTAACTGAATTTTAAACAAATGTAATCTACTATCAATTTGAGTAATTTGAAAACTTAAAAGTTGCATATTATTACCTAATAAATCAGAATATTGACAATTACTAACTGGACAAGGATTTGATAACTTACTAGTTGATCCAAGACAATTATTGATTTCCGTTAAAGGATTAAAATTTAAATTATTGTCAATTTGATATAGCTGATATAAAAATTCAGTGTGACCAACACAAAAATAACCTTGATGATTAGATGGATTATAAGAAGGTTGATAACTTCCATTACTAAATTCAACCGCCGAGGTGATATTATTTAAAATATTACTAGATGCAGTTTGAACATTTCCTTGACTAATTCCTTTAAAATATTGATGATTAATAGTCAATAAAGAAACAGCTAGAATTAAAAGAGCTAAAGAAAAAACGGCCGTCGCTATCATTAATTCTATAATTGTAAAACCATTTTTCTCAATTTTTTGATTATACATGATCAACTTGGTACTCCAACAAATGAAGGTTTAGTCGATTGGTTAACATATAATCGATAATATAATACCTCTTGATTTGTTTGACTTGGTAATCCACCAACACCTGCCCAATCTACTTTAAACTGAAAATTATAGCCTGTAGTAGATGTTAAACCAGTTGATGTTTTAGCCGGAAATGGTGTAATTTGAACTTTATATCTATATTGTTGGTTTTTTGATGTTGGTGGTGTTGATAAATAATTTTGATTTTGATCAAAATAACAAGGTGAATTCTCTAGTGAATTTGTTTGAAAATTAAGACAAAAGGGTTGTAAGGTTTGAATTCTTGGAACAAAAGATGGTTTTTGAATATCTACCCTTAAACCTTCCAGTTGACTTTGGATAATATTAAGGGCGACAGTTTGTTCGTGAGCATTGGTTTCAATGGCTAAATCACGATTAACTATCACAAAAACTGAGACTAAAACAGCCGCTAAAATTGTTATAGAAATTAAAACCTCTATAATACTATCACCCCGATGATTATTATTAAATAATCTGATTTGGTTTTTTATTTTTAACATTGATTTTGTAACTTTAAATTTACACCTATTGTACCATTACCTTCAGAAAAATAATAAACTGCATAACGACTTCTAGTTGAAGTAATCAAATTGCTATAACAAACTACCACCTGATTAACTGACTTCAACAAACTTGGTTTAAAAGATCCAGTAGGTAATTTAGATGTAGCTACCTCTAGTCCAAGACCTAACTGAGAACCTCCTTTAGCACTATTAGAATTAATCGTTGTAATAAATTGATCCGAATTAAAGGGCTGGTTCAAATTATAAGTCATCTTATAAAACTTTAAGGTTTGAGGTGTTTTAACAACACTATTGATAGTGCCGTGATATAAATATGTTTCTTGAGAATAATTAGAAACTAATTGAGAAGAAGTATTGTAGGTTGATCCCCAAATTTGATCAACCAGTAAACTATATTTTTGAGGTTCAAAAATACTACCCAAAAAAATACAACTAGAACTAGTACCTAGCGAAGAGCTACCGGGTGTATCTGATGGTAAACCACTAGAATAACATTGATAATTATAATGACTATTATAATTAAAATAACCATCACTAATATAAGCCAAATGTTCAACATATTGACTTTTTAAAGTATTGGCTGATGTCACAAAGGCCGTTTCTGCTTCTTTACCACCGAGAGCAGCTATTGCCATAACGAATAATAAAGCTGAAATTGCTAAGACAATCATTGTCTCTATAATAGTAAAGCCTTTTTTATTCGTCATTTTCAAAACCAGTTATGTTTAAATTATAACCTAATTATATTAAATTACAGAAAGACTTTATGAAATTCATTACAACACCAACAATAAACTTGTCTTGAGATTCAATGGCTAATTCACTGGTACCATATTTTACTCCAGCATAAACAAAATTATGACTTCCATAAATAACCCTATCATCAGTAATTAATATTTTAGCATGTAGAAATTTTTTATCTTTAATTTGATTATTAAATAATTCAGAAGATATTTTTTTAACATAACGCATATAAACCACCAACAAACCATGAACAATATTAAATGGAAAATCATGTTTATTAGGACTATTATAAATAATTTGAACCTTAACACCTTTAAGATAAGCCTGATTTAAAGCTTCAATCAATCGACTATCTGGAAAAAATTGACATGTTAAGATAATTCTACGACTAGCATCATTAATATTTTTAATGGCTCGATCAAAAATAATTGATTGTTTTTTTTCACCCTTATCGATTAATAATTCGTAATTATCAAATTTCTTTTGAATATCTTCTGGCAAACAAACTTTAACTGATCCTTTTAGATATAACTGTTTAGTGAAATCAAATAAAAAATTACTTAAATTGTCGTCTTTAACTCGCATCATTGAATCGATTGATAAATTATCAACTAAATTAAAACCACCAAGATAACAAATATCATTAATAATAGTTAATTTAATATGGTTTCGACCTTTAAATGGACTCGAAAATAATCTAGTCGGTAGGTTCAAAAGCTTAATTTTAGCACCTAATTTTTCTAATTGTAATAAATCTTCTTTAAGCCGATAAAAAGAGCTGTTTTTAAACAAACTAGTATTTTTATGTCTATAAAACAAAGGACCAAATTTTAATCCTGGTTGATACATAAAATTGTTTGCATCTAAAAGTATAATTACATTAACTTTTGAATTTAAAGCAGTCTTAATCGCTTGGAACAACTGCTTACCTCGTCCAGCTCTAAAATCAAGTGACATAGTCAAAATAATTAAATGATCTTTAGCTGTCAAATGCTTAGTGGTTTGAATTAATTCATCAATATACTGATCTTTATTTAAAAGACTTTGAAATACCATTAACGATTATTTTTTCTTAATAAAATAAGAAATTAAACATACATTGAAAGTAGCGGCTAAAAGAGGCAATAAACCAATCACCATTAACAAATATCCCCATCGATTATGAATTAAATAACCTGCTTCAATTAAAACAGCTCCAATGATATTTCTAATTGAACGACCTTCAATAGTTGACATTTTTTTTACTAAATTCATATTAAACTCCTTTAAAATTTAATCATTAACCTAGTTTTAATATAGCACTTTCAACAAATTAGTTAAGTTAAGCTACAATAATCTCATGAACATCTTGATTTCTTCATCTAAAACAATGAATCGCCCAATCAATCAAAAAATATCCAACAACTCAGCTGATTTTACTCAGCCAGTTTTTTATCAAGAAAGCCAATTATTAATAAAACAACTGCAGACTTATTCATTGAATGATTTAAAAACAATCATGAAAACATCTGACCAATTAACAGATCAAGCTTATTATCAAATCCAACACTTTAATCAATCAGATCAATTACCAGCCATTTTTTATTTTAGCGGTGATGTTTACAAAGGATTGCGATCAATCAAGTGGCAAAGATCTGACTATCTTTTTGCTAATTCTCATTTAAAAATAATTTCTGGTCTTTATGGTCTTTTAAGACCCTTGGATTTAATTCGAGCTTACAGATTAGAAATGGGTTATAAAATTAATTTTAATAAAAATCAAAATTTATATGACTTTTGGCAAGGTAAAATAGCTTTAAACCTCATCAAAGAATCATTAATTATTAATTTATTATCTGAAGAATATTTTCGAGTTATAAAAAGATATATTCCAGCCAATCAACTAATTAGTCCTCGTTTTTTAACTGAATATCCTCATCAAAATTTTAAATTTATTGCTAAACATGCTAAATTTGGTCGAGGTTTATTAGCTAGTTGGTTAATTAAAAATAAAACCAATCAAATAACTAAATTTACATTTAAAAATTATCAATTTAATCACCAATTAACCAAAAATATAAATGAGCCAATAATTGTTTTCAAAATGAATTAATATTGAACGTTAGTTGGCATACCCGTCATATTCATTTTGTAACCATTGGTTGATAATTGATATAAATCATAAAAATATAATAATGCTCCTGGTTCTGAAGTAGCTGGTTCTAAACCACCACCATCAGTAATGATTTGATGCCAATTTGGATTAATACTTGAATTAGCATAACTTGCGATACCATTGACAACATAAGGTGATCCCATAAAAAATTGTTCTGAATTAGTATAGCCTTCATTGACAGCTTGCTGAGCATAAGCTTGGTTTTGACCATTATAAGCATACAAAATATTAGCGATATCAATTAAATTAAAAGAATTATTTTGTAATAAATTACCTTGTACGCCAGCTCTTTTAAGGTATACATTATCAATTAAACTAGCTACGTTTTGACATTGTTGTAAAATTTCTAAATCATTTAGTTGGTTTGTTGGTTGATAATTAGCACCAGTAATTTGAAATAAACCACCCAAATCAACTGGATTATATAAATTCATGGCTGTTTCTCGAGCCTGAATAGCGGCTAATAATTGCCATGGTAAATTATATTGATTACCAACTGATTCATAAATTGGTTGTAACGATTTAACAACTTCTAGTTGATAATTAGTCCAAATATTTCCGTGATATAAAGAAGGATCGACATTACATTCAGCTAAATTAGTAAACTGATTAACGGTTGGCTTTATTTCGGTTGGATTAGTTGTTTGACTAGTGATAGGCACCGAAGATAAATTATTTTGATTTAAAATAATTGGCGATTCAATGATTGGTGATGGAGTTGGACTATTGACTGTAGTAGTTGATTTTATTTCAACCGAACTACCACTAGAAGAAGATGGTAAATTTCCATTTATATTAATAGCTAAACCATTAATGTTAAATTGATTAGGGTTAACGGTCGTAATTGGAGTTGGACTATTGACTGTATTAGTCTCGCTTGGATTAGCTTTAACCGGTTTAACGACACAATTATTATTTAAAGCTACGCTAGCATTCACCAATTTTGATGCTGGATGGACTTGATCAATAGTATTAAAACTGACTAAACTCGAAGCTAAAGCCAAAAAACCAAGACTAATTCTTCGATGATTATAGATACTAATTCTTGATTTTTCCATCAGAAAATCCTAATTAATATTATTTTTTAAAACTATTTAAAACAGTTGTCTCAGTAGTTGAATTATTAAAAACGGCAGTAGTACCAACTTGCTGATTATTAGCTCCAACAACCCTTAAATAAAGAGTATCGACTGGTCCATGAGGTGTATTGGTAATTTTATCATTAAAATCAATATTTTTACCACTAACATCTACGCTAACATAAAAATTATTGCCATCATTGATACCAATTTTATTATATTGAATACCCTGAGCATTTAACTCATGACCAATTTGAACTTCTTCTTCTAATTTTTGTACTTGAGATTGATCTTGTTGATGACGACTATATAAATTAAAACCAATATAACTACCTACACCTAAAACACCAATAGCAAAAATTGCTTTTATCTTTTTATGACTAGTTTTTGGTTCTTGATCAATGTTAATTGACTCTTGATTTTTTTTTCGCATTATAATCTCCTAAAATTCATAAGTATTTAGTAGATAATACTACTTTTTATCGTTTTTGTCAATAACATTGTAAAACTTAACAATTATTTCATAAAAATAAAGTAGGGCTTTCTCGGCCCTACTTATTCAATTAACCAGTGATCAGTTTTAATTTAAGAGAACATCATAGTGGTTTGTGATTCTGGCCACATATACTCCATAAAACGTCGACCCTTAGA
>JAJZWG010000018.1 GCA_021846795.1 bacterium | reverse complement strand
AGAAACCCAGCCTACATTTTACTAAACCAGAACAGGCATTACTAACAATAACACCACTCTTGACGACTTAACTGGGGTGGTTATGTCGAACTGAGGTTACTTATTACTAATTAACAGAGAGAAAATGGCTTAAAAACCAACACGTTTTTTCCGGTTAGTCTCAACACTCAATCATCAAAGTAACTATAGTTTAAAAATCATCATATTTTTTTAGTCAGTTTTCTCTTTTTAAGCTATCAAAATATTAAACATAGTCTTAGTTCTGGTTTCAAATGTTTCGTCATTTTGTTTATAGATTAAAAATTTATAGCTCTACTGCTTTCACTGGTTTGATTATTACTTCCAATCTTTAATTCGTTATGGTTAGATTTGTTGTGCTTTCGTTTAATTATTTTTAAGATCAACAATATTAATATTAAAACTACCCCTAAAATCAAATAAGCAATTATAAATGTGTAATCTGTTTTATTAAGATTTTTAAAAATATGCTTTAAAACATTACTTAAAGATGCACCATAGCCTTTTTGGCCAAAAAGCTTATTAGTCAAAATGTTTTTTTCAATTAAATTATTCAATAATAAAGAAACTGCCAACAACAAATCACTAATTACAATAACCTTGAAAATAACTTTTAAAAATTTTAGTCTTAATCCCAGTAAAATAAAGCCAATCAATAACATTAAAAAAATTATTACTATCAGAAAAATTCTTAAATTTAAAAGATCACGGTAATATCTAGGCATATAACTCAACTGGCTATATCGAATTGGTTGACTATTATTTTTTTGTTTAAACAAAACTGTTATAAACTGATTAAAATTTTGCGAGGTAATACTATTAAATTTAAAATCTCCCACTTGATTGAATTGAGCTGGTGAAAAATTACCTATCGATGAAGATAGACCACTACACTGCCCCGAACCAACCAAATTAACGCATTCGTTAATGAATTGAGCCGACTCATAGTTTAAATTAGATACAAAGGTTAAGCGCAATTGCCTTAAATTGATTTGAAAATTTGGCTTAGTCGTCCGGCCATCTAACCAATTAAAATAACCACCAACAATCTTATTAACCTGATGATCAAAATAAGTCTTCGGTAAACTTTTATTTATTGCTTGATTAAGATAGTTTTTAACTAAATTTTTATCTGGCAGCGAGTTAAACTGAGCCGAACTGTCAACCTGATCACTCAAACTAGTGACTACAGACTGATATAAGCCGCTGGTATTAATCCACTTTTCTAATTGATTTGGGGTATTAAAATTAGTCGCAAAAAACCAAGAAAAAGGCAGTAATAAAAATGAAATAATTAAAATAAGTGTTATAAAGTAAATCGGTATTTTTTTCATGGACATCATATTTCTATCATAACCTGATTTATTTTTTTGATATAATAGATTCCTAGATGAATGATTTATTCACAAAAATAATTAACGGTGAGGTTCCGGCCTTTAAAATTTATCAAAATGAATTAGTGACGGCTTTTTTAGATGTTCACCCTATCAATAAGGGTCATACTTTAGTGGTTCCCAATCAAAAAATCTTAAAATTACAAGAATTAGACGAATTAAGTTATCTTCATTTAATGAAAGTCGTTCGAATAATATCATTAAAAATTGAAGCCGTTTTTCAACCTCCAAGAGTAGCTATTGTAGTAGAGGGTTTCGAAATAGCTCATGCTCATGTTCATGTTTTTCCAGCTTTTAAACCAGCTGATTTACATAAATCACCTAACCAAAAATTATCATTAACCTCTGATGAAATGACCAATATTCAACAAATGTTAAAAATTAATAGCCTTTAATTACTAAAAATTACTTTTTTTTACTTCAAATATCAATCAATAATTGATATGATAAGGCTATGCATGGTGGTGATCTCAAGATCGATGAATTAACTTTGGGTAAAAAACTTCAATTAGCTCGACAAAAAAAAGGGCTAACTCAACAAGAATTATGCTCTCAAGCCAATTTAAGTTATTCTACTTTAACTAAAATTGAAAGAGGTGCCATCAAAGCACCTTCAATTTTCACCATCAAAGCCATTGCCGATGTTTTAAATATCGAATTAGATAGTTTATTTATTAAAACCGACACTAGACAATTTAAAACTAGTTCAAGTGGTGTTAATTTTGTTTATTTTGATGTAAATGGTTGTTTAGTAAAATTTTATGAACATGCTTTCATGTTGCTAGCTAACGATTTTATGGTCTCACCAGATATTATTGAAACTTTTTTTTGGCGTTACAATGATCTTTGTTGTAAAGGAAATATCGGCTTAGAAGATTTTAACTTAAAACTAGCCAATTTACTCCATCAAAATTCAATTGATTGGAGTGATTACTATTTAAAAGCCATTGAAAAAGTTGATATTATGCAACAATTACTAATTAAAATTGCAGATAATTATCATATCGGTCTATTGACAAACAGCATGCCTGGTTTATTAGATAAAATGTTAACAAACGGTGTTATACCCAATTTAAACTACGACGTTATTATTGATTCTTCTAAAGTTAAATTAATTAAACCCGAACAAAAAATTTTTCAGTTAGCCACCGAAAAAGCTGGTTTTGATAATCATCAAATTTTATTTATTGACGATACAAAACCAAACTTAGTAGCTGCTCAACGATATGGTTGGAAGGTTGAATGGTTTGATTATACCGATCCAATTGCCTCAACCGAATTAATTAATAAAACTTTATTTTAATTTCTAGAAAATCGCTCAATTTCTTGTTTTAAGTCCTGTTTTTTAGATAATAATTCTTGAAGTTGCTGTTTAGTTTGATTAATTAACTGTTTGGGTGCTTTATTTAGATAATTAACATTGTCTAAACGAACTTGTAATTTATCTATATTCTTCTGATAATCACTTAATTGATGGTTTAAATCAACTAAATGTTTTTTTATAGAAGCAGGGTCAATATCTAACCAACAATCATACTTAACATTTATCAGACGCCAACCCTGTCCATCATCAACTTCAACACAATCTTTTAAATGAGCTAACTGTTTAATTATAGGGTTAAGTTCAGTAATTATTTGAGATTTCTTATAATATAAAATAACTTCCTTTAAATTAGTTTTTTGAAGTACTTCCCTGGCCTCAATTATTAATTTTCTAATTTGATCAAATTGTTGAGCGTCAGCTAAATAATTTTGATTAATTGGAACGACTTCGAAAGTCTGCTGAGCCAATAAACCTTGGTTTTCAAACAAAACTTGCCAGATTGATTCTGATACAAATGGCATAAATGGATGAATAAGCTTTAAGATAACCCTTAAACTATCCTCCAAAAGAGTTTGATTTAAATTTAATTTAGCGGTTTCAATATACCAATCAGCATAATCATTCCAAACAAATTTATAAATTAAATCATACGCTTCAGCAAATCTATATTGGTCTAAATAATCTAAAACTTTGATTTGAACTTGATTTAATCTAACCACCAACCATCGATCAATTAAGTTCTTAGTTTCAAATTGATGATCTGGCTGAACAACATTGTCTGAGACATTTTCAATAAAACGACTAATGTTCCATAACTTATTACAAAAATTACGACTAGCTTTAACTCTTTCTTCAGAATAAATTAAATCATTACCTGGACTAACTCCCATAATAATGCCCATTCTTAAAGCATCTGCTCCATATTGGTTAATAACCTCCAAAGGATTAACCAATGATTCTGGACGAGATTTTGACATTTTCTTACCATCAGTCGACCGAACTAAACCATGCAAATAAACCGTCTTAAATGGTATCTGACCAGTCATAAAAGTAGTAACTAAAATCATCCGGGCTACCCAGAAAAAAATTATATCCCAACCAGTTTCTAAAACATTTGTCGGGTGATAAGTTATAAAATCTGGGCTTTGGTGTAACAAATCCTTAAAACTAAGTTGGTAATTTTCCGCTAAAGCTGGATCAATTAAAGTTGAAAAAGTCCATAAAGCCGAGCTAAACCATGTATCAAGTGTATCAGGATCTTGTTGCCATCCATTATAGCCTTCCCTGTCATCAATTGGTGGTTGTAAACCAACATAAATTTCTTCCTCTTGATCAACATTAGTTCGATACCAAACCGGAATTCGATGACCCCACCAAATTTGTCTCGAAATACACCAATCTCTTAAATTATTAACCCAGTTAAAATAAATCTTTTCAAACCGCTTTGGAATAATATCAATTTCATTATTTTTAATTACTTCTTGTAAAATTTCTTTAAAAGACAGTGACCGATGATGCCAATCAATAACTTTTTTATTAACGTCGATAAACCACTGTAGACGAATTTGAGGTTCAATTAAAGCATCACTTCTGGAATTAACAGCTACTTGGTGTTTGTAATTTTTATCTTCCCTGATAATTAAATTTTTACTTCTTAGTTTTTCAATAATTTTTGGTCTAGCTTGTTCAATTGTCTGCCCAGCAAATTCACCAGCGATTGGCAATAACTTACCATGAAAATCAATTATCTGTTGATAGGTCAAATTATGTCTCTGAGCAATTTCATAATCTATTAAGCTATGCCAAGGTGTAATAGTCATTACACCACTACCAAAATTTAAATCGACTGCTTCATCTTTAATAATAGTTAATTTGGTAATTCCATTAATCCAATCAACTTCAATTTCTTGACCTTCTTGATAATCTTTATAACGTTGATCATTGGGATTAATAACTAGATATTTGTCGCCAAATTTAGTTTCTGGTCGAACGGTTACAACTTCAAAAGGACCTAGTTTTAAATAATATAAAGTTGTCTGCTCTTCCCTATGATCAACTTCATCATCAGATACAGTTGTTTCTAAAATAGGATCCCAGTTTATGATTCTTTCACCTCTATAAATTAAACCCTTTTGATACATCGCTAAAAAAGTTTCATTAACAATTCTTACCGACGTGTCTTCTAGAGTATAACGTAAACGAGTCCAATCTGGTCCAGCACCGATTGATCTCATTTGATTAAGCATATTACCTCGACTATTAGCTACAAAATATTGAGTTCGCTCTAAAAAAGCTTGTCGACCAATATCATGTTTAGTTAAACCTTCTTTAGATAATTGTTTTTCAATTAAAGCATTAACAGCTAGAGCAGCGTGATCAGTGCCCGGTAACCATAGCACATCTTTATTGTTTAAACGCTGATAACGAGCTAAAATATCTTGAATAGTTAAAAATAAAGCATGATGAACTCCTAAAGTGCCGGTTTCGTTTGGTGGTGGCATTACCATCGAAAAATGTTCTTTTTTACTTTCAGGATTAGCTTTAAAAACTAAGTTTTTTTCCCAAAGAGCGTAAACTAAAGGTTCAAATTGGTTGGCGTTATAATTTTTGTCTAATTTCATCTTCTTAATTTTACAATATTAAAGCTTAGTTTACATCTTTAAATTCGGCAATGCATCTATTTTATAAGGATCAATCGGCCTTAATTGATTTTTTATTTGATAAAATCCTCTGGCTGCAATCATCGCTCCATTGTCTGTACAAAGTTTTATGTCTGGATAAAATAATCGATTAATCGGTATAATTTCTAACAATTGTCGACGCAATTCTTGATTAGCGGCTACTCCGCCGGCCAATAAAACAGATTTTGGCTGAAAATCATTATAAGCCAGTTTAACCTTACTAGTAATTGTTTTAATCGCATTGTATTGAAAACTAGCAGCAATATTGGCTTTTTGAGTTTCATTTAAGTACTTTTTAAGCTCAAAGGAAGGGAAGTTGTAATCTTGACCAATTTCTCGTTGAGCTAGTCTTAAAACGGCTGTTTTGGGACCAGAAAATGAAAAATCATATTGATTAGCTAATTTAGCTTCTGGAAGTTTATAAAATAAAGGGTCACCCTTTTCAGCTAATTTAGCAATTTCTGGACCACCAGGGTAAGGTAAACCAATAATTTTAGCTACTTTATCAAAAACTTCACCAATAGCATCATCAAGAGTCTTGCCAAGTAATTCATAATTTAAATCATCATAAAAAATTGCTAATTGAGTGTGTCCACCAGAAACTATAATCGCTAGAAGGGGAAATTTAATTTGATTAGAATTAAAAGTATAGTTATTTAATGAACTAGTCTTGATCATATTGG
This sequence comes from bacterium, assembly GCA_021846795.1. GTDB lineage: Bacteria > Patescibacteriota > Saccharimonadia > Saccharimonadales > UBA4665 > JAJZWG01. The sequence continues at coordinate 6,590 of JAJZWG010000018.1, read as the reverse complement.
CATAAACATGACCAATAACATGGTTAACAGGATATAGCGGTTTGTTTTTAATAATCGCTAAAGTAGCCGCCGTTATCACTCCAATCAATAAGCTACCTCCCAGTCCAGCACCTTGAGTTACGGCTATAGCATCAATTGCCGACCAATCAAGTTGAGCTTCTAAGAGAGTTGCTTGAATAATTCCTTCTATAACTTCTAAATGGCTTCTGGCGGCAATTTCAGGTACAACTCCACCAAACGGAGCATGTAAATTCATACTACTAAAAACTTGATTGCTCAATAAAACTCTACCATCTTGAACAATTGAGGCGGCGGTTTCATCACAACTAGTTTCAATACCTAATACATTCATCAACAATAAGTATACTGAAAAATTATCATTTAATCTTTTATTGATAAATTAAATAATTTTAAACTATCTAATTTTTTATTAATTCTAGTATACTTACAATATTATGAATATACGAACAATCATAAAAAAAATTATTCCCAAGAAAATTTTTTGGCAAATTGAACCATCTGGTCATTTAATAGAAGCTTTTTTAACCAACTTGATTTATGGTTTTCCTTTGAAAAACTTAAAAGTTATAGGTGTAACTGGAACTAACGGTAAAACAACTACAACTTTATTAATTCATCAAATGCTCAATAATGCTGGTTTTAAAGTTGGTTTTATGAGCACAATCGGTTATGGTTACAAAGATCAATTTATCAACCAAGAACATCACATGACCAGTGTTTCAACCAAAGAAATGATTCAAAGAATCAATCAAATGAAGCAACAGGGTATTGAATGGTTGGTACTTGAAACCACTTCTCACGCTTTAGCTCAACATCGAGTTTATGGTGTACCATATTCTATAGCTGTTTTTACTAATTTAACTCATGAACATTTAGCTTACCATCATACTTTCGAACGATATCGACAAGCTAAAGTTAAACTTTTTTCACAAACTAATTCTAATCAAAAAGGTCTTCAAATTGGTATTGTCAATCAAGACGACCCCAACACCTCCTATTTCACAAGAAACATCAAACATAGTTTAAGTTATGGTATTCAATCTGGTGATCTAAAAGCTTCAAAAATTAATTTAGGTCAAAATTCAGTTCAATTCGAAACACATTATCAAGGACAAATTTATAAAATAAACTGCAATATACCTGGATCATTTAATGTCTATAATTCCTTAGCCGCTCTAGCAGTGGGAATTGTATTAAAACTAACTCCTCAACAAATAGAACAGGGAATTGATCAATTGAAATTTGTTGAAGGTCGAATGAATAAAATTGACCAAAACCAAAAATTTACGGTTATAGTTGATTACGCTCATTCGCCAGATAGTTTTGAAAAATTATTTAAAGATATTAAACCAACTGTTAAAGGTAAGTTAATTGTCTTATTTGGTTCTTTGGGTGGAGGTGATAAAGAAAAACGACCACTTCAAGGACAATTAGCTGGTCAATTCGCTGACTATATTTATCTTTGCGAAGAAGATGATAGATTAGAAAATCCTCGACAAATTATGAATGATATTGTTGAAGGTATTAAAAAAACCGGTAAAAAATTCAACCAAGATTATTTTTTAATTCATGATCGTCCAACGGCTATTAAAACCGCTCTTCAAAAAGCTTCTGACAACGATACAGTATTGTTGCTTGGTAAGGGACACGAAAAAACTATCGAACACGCTGACGGTGAACACCCCTGGAATGAAACTCAAGTTGCCATCAAAGCTCTTAACGAATTAGGTTATCACAAGTAATCTTAATTTTTAATTGTATTTCTAGACATATAACCGGTATACCAACTATAATCTCGTCCAAGAAACTTAGCCATTAGTTCGATACCCAATTCAGCGGTTTTATTATCAATATCTTGCAATGGATTATATTCAACCACATCAACTCCAGCTACTTGACAATGTTGACCAATATATTGAGCTATGACTGCCATTTCTCGATAAGTTAATCCTTTGGCGTTAGGCATACCAGCACCCGGTGCATAAATCTGATCAATACAATCTAAATCTAAACTGATCCAAACATTATTAACTCGACTAATCAAGTCGTCAATTTTCTTAAAAAGTGGCGCTAAACCTTGACTCAACAAGTCAAATAACATAAAAGTCTCAAGTTTAGCTTCCTTAACCAATTCTAACTCAGCTTGATCCCAATCACTACCACCTATATGTAAAAAATTAGTTGTTTGTAGTTTTTTACCTGGACGAAAAACATTAACTAAAGATTCATCACCAAAACCTAGTAGAGAAGCCACATGCATACCGTGAATATTGCCACTTAAACTAGTTTGGTTGGTATTCATATCACCATGTGCATCTAAATAAATTAAACCTATATCTTGTTTAAAACTCACTGATGCTCCAGCCACCAAACCCAAAGTCATAGAATGATCACCTCCAATTGCAACTATTCGATTACCTCGATTAATAGCTTGATAAGTTTTTTGAGCTACTTCCTCATTGACTCTAATAACTTCATCAGCATATTTCATTCGACTATCACCAACCTTTAATTCATGTCTGGGTTTAACAAAAACATTACCCAAATCTTGAACTTGCAAACCGGTGGATTCTAATTTTTCAACAATACCCTGGTATCTAAAAGCTTGAGGACCAATATCTACGCCAAGATTTTCAGCACCTAAATCAATTGGAATACCTAACAAATTAATTTTCATATTCATTTAAATATTTTAACACGGTTAAAGTCTTGACAAAACTTTTAGCACTTGTGTATTATGAGTGCTAGAACATTAGCACTCTCTATATTACAGTGCTAATGATTAATAAAAGTAGGAGGAATCATGACAACACCATTACAACCATTGGCTGACAATATTGTGGCTCAAATAGAAGAAGCCCAAAACAAAACCGCTAGTGGCTTATATTTACCCGAACAAGCTACTGAAAAACCTAAAACAGCTAAAGTTTTAAAGGTGGGTAAAGATGTTAAAAATATTAAAATCAATGATCGTATCGTTTATAAAAGCTACAGTGCTACAGAAATTAAAGTTGACAATCAAGATTATGTCATTGTCAAAGAAGAAGATGTCTTAGCAACGGTCAAATAATTAAAAATTATTAAGAGGAGATAAATATGGCTAAAAAAATTTTTTATGACGAAGAGGCTCGACGAAAAGTCTTAGCAGGAGCCGAAATACTTTATAATGCCGTCAAAACAACTATGGGACCAAAAGGTCGTAACGTTGTTCTTTCTAAATCTTATGGTAGTCCAACTATCACTCATGACGGTGTAACTGTCGCTAAGGGAGTTGAGTTGCCTGATATAGATGATGAAACTCTTGGTTACAAAGTTGGTGCTGAGTTAATTAAACAAGCAGCCTCTAAAATGAACGATGTAGCTGGTGATGGAACCACCACAGTAACAGTTTTAACTTATCATTTACTCAACGAAGCTAATAAATTAATTGCTGCTGGTCATAATCCAATGCAACTTAGAAAAGGTCTAGAAACAGCTGCCAGTGATGCAATTAAAGAACTATCTAATATGACTGAAGATATTCACAGTAAGAAATCAAGGGTAGCGGAAGTAGCTACTATTTCAGCTGGCGACGAAGAGATTGGTAATTTAATTGCTGATGTAATCGAAAAAGTTGGTAAAGATGGCGTAGTAACAGTTGAAGAAGGTCAAGGTCTTTCATTAGAATCAGAAGTAGTTGAAGGTTTTACTTTTGATAGAGGTTTTGTTAGTCCTTACATGATTACCGATACAGCTAGAATGGAAGCCGTTTATGATAAGCCAGCTGTAGTAATTACAGATAAAAAAATCTCTAATATCCAAGAATTTTTACCACTACTTGAAAAATTGGCCGCTGCAGGTAAAAAAGATTTAGTTTTAATTGCTGAGGAAGTTGAAGGTGAAGCTCTGGGTACTTTAATTTTAAATCGACTAAAAGGTGTTTTTAACACTGTTGCTATTAAAGCACCAGCTTTTGGCGATCGTCGAAAAGACATTCTCAATGACATTGCCATTCTAACTGGAGCAGAGGTTATTTCTGAAGATAAAAGTATGTCTTTTGATAACGTTGATTTGGATGTTGTTGGTAGTGCCAGAAAAGTGATTGTTGATAAAGACAACACAACCATCGTTGAAGGTGGCGGTAATTCAATTGAAGTAGATGCTAGAATTAAGCAAATCAATGCTCAAATCGAACAATCTACCAGTGAATATGACCGCGAAAATCTAGAAAAAAGACGAGCTTCATTAAGTGGTAAAGTAGCCGTTATTAAAGTCGGCGGAGCTACTGAAACCGAAATAGAAGAGAAAAAATTTAGAGTTGATGATGCTGTTGCAGCTGTTAAAGCTGCCCTTGAAGAAGGTATTGTAGCTGGTGGTGGCGTTACTTTAATTAATCTTGCTAATAAAATTGAAATTAAAGGCAATGATTCTGTTTCTGTTGGATCACAAATTCTTAAAAATGCTCTTGAACAACCATTTAGAATATTATTGCAAAATGCTGGCCTCAATCCTGATGAATGGTTACCACAAATTAAAGCCGCTAAACCGGGTTTTGGTATAGACGTTAATAATCCAACCAAATTAGTTGATTTAAAGTCTGTTGGGGTAATTGATCCTACTAGAGTAACTAAAGAAGCCTTGCAAAATGCTATTTCTATTGCTGCTACTACTGCAACAATGGGTGCTTTAGTGGTAGATATTCCAAAAGAAGAAACCACTAGTCCATCACCAGATATGGGTGGAATGGGTGGAATGATGTAAATAAATTTACATCAATTAAAACTTAAACCATAAACACTACTCTTAAAATACGGGTAGTGTTTATTTATATTTATAATAATCTTGTATAATTTCAAATTACATGATATAATAAAAGCATGGAACCATATAAATTATTATTACCAAATCAATACGTTGAAACAAATATACCAACAACTCAATCAGTAAATTATGCTGAATTAGTTCCTAAAAATCTTCGCTCACACGATTATTTAACAGCTCAAGAATCAATTGATCAATATGTCGAAGGATCGGTTTTAGACTATCAAAAAGTTATTAAATTACGCCAGGAATTAGCTCAACGTCAAGAATTAGAAGATTCTTTAAATCCAAGTCAAAAAAATTTTATAAAAAATGAGTCTGAAATAATTAGTGATTACTTACAACCTTTTATAACTAAATTTTCTAATAATAAAGAATTAACTGATCAAGTTCAAGTTGCTCTTCAAAGTCGCTTGTCTTTAGACGATGAAACATATAATAATCGTTATAATCCAGTTAATACATTCAATCAATCTGAAGTTGTTAGTTCAACCAATAATTCAAATGAAACATCAACCGACGATCACGAAATGACCCCAGATGAAGCTTTGGCTGCTCTTGTAGAAAAACGATCAAAAAATCAAGCTAGAAAAAATCATCACGCCGACGAAGACAATAAAAAAACTCAAGAAATAGAAATTTTTATGCCTGAACTTCCAGCCGAAATTCAAAATAAATTAACGGCTGTTAGAAAAGAATTTGCTAAAGCAACCGCAAAGATTAGGTTTAAAAATTTTCTATCGGGAAGAGGTACTAAAGCTAGCCGTAAAACTCAACTTCAATACGAAGAAATTCAAAACGAAATTATTCAAGATTTAACACCCTCCCAAAAAATTAAATTTTTAGCTGACGATAGAGAAAAATTTTACGAAGATCTTTATCAAGAAAAAGAAGCCTTACAACCCAAAAATAAAACTCTTAGAAAATTATATAACTGGTTAGGAACTCCAAATCCTGAAAAAAACAAAAATTCAGAAAAACTTAAAAGAGTAGCTGCCGTTGGTGCTTTGGCTCTTACCGCTAGTGGTGTAGTTTCTTTAGCATTACCAGCTATTTTTGGTGGTATTGTAGCTGGAGGAATTAGTCTTGCAGCCACAAGAGGTGGTACTGAAGCTTTGTTGAGTCGTAAATTAAACGCTCAAAAAGATGCTATTCAAAATCCAATCAACAACAGCGCCCCTGACGATCTAAGTAAGACTAGATTCACAGAAAGTATCCACCAAGAAAGCAAAGAAATAGCAAAAAGCAATCGTAAAAAAACCGCGGTTAGTTTCTTGGGTGGCTTATTAGTCGGTTCAATATTTGCTTTCGGAGTAAATCATATTGCCCACGCTTTAACAGATAATTCTCATGTTGTCGCTAATGGCGTTAATCATGCCAAGGTAATTACTAAAAAACCTAGTGCTACACTATCTTCTCATAAGATTACCCCAAACAATCAATCGTTGCAGATGGTCAACACTAAAGGGTTTAAATATCCTTGGAATTATTTCGCTAAATATTTTAGAGCTGAAAACGCCACACCAACGATAGAAAAGGATGTTCAAAAACTTCTAAATAACAATTGGAAAGTTATAGGCAATAAGAAAAATACCGGTATTAGTGAGGTTGTCAGTCCGGCTAAAAAAGTCTATAATACCACCCAAGGTATCGTATCTGCCTTATTGCAAAAATTTAAAAATTAATATTAAGAAAGAGTTTATGGACAAAACAATCCTCAGTCGTCTAGGTGTCAACGAAGACGATCAAAAACAAATAAATGTTTTAAG
>JAJZWG010000017.1 GCA_021846795.1 bacterium | reverse complement strand
TAATTTAAAGATAGTCTGATTGTCTTTACCTCTTATTGAATTATAAAAATTAATATGTTGTTTTGCATTCCAATTTTCAATTAATTGACTTTCTGCTGGTAAATAACCTACCTCTTTTCTAGCTAAAATTAACTGACTATAAGAATCTTGACCTAATAATGTTAATTTTCCACTATCTGGTCTAATAAAATCCATCAAACAACGAATAGTAGTAGTCTTCCCAGCTCCATTCGGTCCTAAAAAACCAAAGATATCCCCTCGATTGACTCGCAACGAGATATTTTTAAGCACTTGTTTTTGACCAAATTGTTTGGTTATTGATTGAATAGAAATAACAGTTTCCATAACTATAAGCATAGTATGACATATCAAAATAAATGTTTAAAACTCACCTCCATAAAATATTGAAACAATAAAGTTATCGAATACCATTAACTCAAAGACTAAGCTTAAACCATACAATCAATTTAGCTGCCCCAGAAACTCTGGCAATAATGAAGGGTTTTGCTGACTACAATTTGGGCAACCAACTCCACCACTTGGAGGTATACTTATCCAATAACCATTAACTTGACTCATCGTAGCTTTTATAGATGAAACTAGTTCATTAACGGTAATGGCTGAACCTCGAGGATTAGTGCTTAAACCAACTATTATTGGCATATGAGGGTTTGTTTTATGTATTGTTTCAACAGCAGAATCTACTACACTTTTATATTTATTAAAATTTCTTTCAGATTGTTGTGAGTAATTTAATAACGCAATGTCACATGGGGGAGCTTCTCCAGTTTTAGAACCAATCCTTTTACCTAATATATAATCACACATCGACAACATACCATGCTGATGAGCTAGTGTTGAAAATTTTTGATCATAAAGATAAGGATTTTTGGCTTCTATAGTAGGTACAACTGTAGGTGGAGTATCCGATGAATCATCAAAGATAGCCGCTTTAACACTATTATTTATTTGATTATTACTAAATGCTGAAGCAAATTTAACATAACTATTAAAATAAACCGTCGGCACTAAATTAAACTGCTTACTAGGTGGAACTCCACTTAAAGATTCTTTATTAGATAAAACTGCATAAATTTTATTAGACTTACTAAACTCATTTAAAGCAGCCTGGTTAGATTCTACTAAAGGCAAAAAATGATATTGAACTATCCAATTAAGATTACTTGGTTGATTCAAAACAGAAGAAACAATTTGATGATTAGAAGTTACGTCTTTATTAACATTTTTAAAATAAATAAAACCACTTCCTATAACAGCTAATAATATGACAACAAATAAAGTAATTTTCGTATACTTATGATGCATTTATCAATAAACATAACTCTATTCCATAACATTTGCAATAACAAATATTCGCATTACTGTTACCTATTAAGTAATATGCTCTAACAAAATATAAATAAAAGGGGTAATTATTTAATTAAAGTACTACGTCACTTCTAAAAAACCACCCATTCTTGGAGATCCTGCAGATGCAGCCGCACCATCTACTGCTGCTGCACCACCTCCGCCAAATCCATAGCCTACAGCATTATCACCCAATTGACCACTTTTACTAGATTTTAGGCATTTAACAGATTAGACTACATTGAATCTATAGCACTAACATGCAATATCCGACCAAAGTTTATTAGTAGGTACTTTCATGTTTGAAGTAAATTCAAAGGGTATGATAATACCCCCATGAGGAATTGACACACTATCACTCTCGATATGATTTTAGGCTCAATAACCTCTATAAAAGGGACGGTTACATTATTCATTTTATGATAATAGCATACCTGACTATACAGTATTAAAAAGAACGCTGGTTAAAACATTCCTTATAGTTTAAGCGTGGTGCCACTCATCTAATATATTTAGAAACAATTGTTACAAGTCAATAGTCCTTCTGGCTCGTGAAGTAGATATGGCTAGAGAATATCTAGGCAGCGATTTAATAGATAAACTCTTAACTAATCCTTTAATAGGTTAAATAAACATTTACTCAAAAATTCAGATGTCCAAATTCAACGTGGGTGAACCAAAGACTACTAAATTTATAAGAAATTTATGATTGAAATCATTGGGTGGAATAAATTTCTACTTCAATTTACCCTCATATATTCGTGCCCCGAGATTAACAATAAGAGCTACTACAGCTATAACGCCTAACGATGCGGCGGACTTCCAGGCCACATTACTGTTGCTACCAAAAACTCCCCAGATAGACATAATAGCTATTAATGCAAACAAAACAGCACTGAAAATAAGTACCCACGCTGATGATTTTTCAACTGTCTTAATTGCACCACCATTACTCTGTGAACTTGGGGCATTAACTGCTTGAATTAAATTATCCGAGTGTTCTTGGTTATTATTTATAGAGTAGTTTTGGTTTTCATTATCCATTAAGAATAATTTAGCATAACCATGTTTAATTAGCAACATAAAATTTTTTAGGCTATCTATTGGCATAGTTCTTACCCATCCTTAAACAGCCCTTCCTAGCAGTACAAGAAATGTCAAAAACTCAGAATTGGTGCGGGTCAGGGGACTCTAACCCCTGGCCTCATCCTTGGCAAGGATGCGCTCTAAACAACTGAGCTAGACCCGCATTATTGGTGGCTCCTCCCAGACTTGAACTGGGGACACAAGGCTCTTCAAGCCTCTGCTCTACCAACTGAGCTAAAGAGCCACAGGTTGTAAACATTTTAACTTCAATAAACTAAAATATCAATAAAAATAAATTACTAATTTTAATTTAACAAGTCGATGATACTATATTTTGACAACTTAAATTAATTTTTGATTTGGAAACTAAATTTAATTTATTAATTTTAGAATTTTTAAGGTTAATTATTGCATGAATTGTTGGATTAATAATTAATTTATTATTTTTAAAATTTGAATTATTAATAGTTAAACCTCTAACATCACCTACATACATTTGATAACCCGCTTGGTTCATAAAATTTTCATTATTAATAGTAATGTTTGAAGAATATAAATTAGCACTGCTACTAAACTTACCACCATTACCATAAGTATTAAAATTATTAATTACGATATTGTTACTTGGAGGAGTAACCCAAAAGCCTTGAGTTGGAATACCGTTCGGTGAATTACGACAAGAAACAGTTTGAATACCGGGATGATAAACATAATTATTAATAGTTAAGTTTTTATCAACATATATAGCTAGTCTCGAACCAGTTTCATTTAAATTAGTAATAGAGCTGTTGTTTTGAAAGGACCAAGAAATACCATCATCACATATTTGATCATTTTCAACAATATTTAACAGTTTATTACCTTGACTATATCTTGGAGAATGAGGACTAGCTCCAGGAGCTCCAGCATAATAAAGGGCAAAATGACCAGGTGAACTACCACTTAAAATAATAGCGTTTTGTAAAGTAGTATATGAAGCTTCTGTACCAAAAGCATGACCACCATTATAAGTTTGTGTATTTAAGGTTATATTTTGAACAATTGTACCGTTAGCTTGATCGCTCAATAAATCAGCTGTTGGTTTTGTTTCCATTAAAACTGATTTTACTTCATTAGCACCTTCTAAAATAATCTTTGAACTAATTTTTAAAGAACCAGCCAAACGATATGTTCCAATTGGTATAAAAACAAGGCCATTTTGTTTTTGAGCCGCCAAAATAGTTCTTTTAATTGCTTGAAAATTATTAGGATTATTAACCGAAGCTCCAAAATTGACAATATTAAATGAACCTGTCGGTTGTTTTAAAATTGTTTTACTAAGATTTGATGGAATTATTGATGCATATTTTGAATTTAAGCTAGCTTGATAATGATTTTGACTAAAATTATTACTAGTTAAAAAAGAAAAATTTATCTTTTTAAAAATAATCATAAAACCAATTAATAAAATAACCACCATTAATCCGATTAAAAATATTTTATTTTTAAAAATTTTAATCATTCTAATAACAGAGTAATCTAAACTTAATTAATTAACAATAACTTATTAAATTAACTTTCTTTAGCCATAAATTTCTTAACACTATCAACTGTGTCCAAAAATTGACTTGGAAAAATAACCGTTGAATTTTTTTCGACTGCAATATCACTTAGTACTTGAAGATTTCTTAGTTGTAAAGCAATTGGATGAGCAGCAATAATATCGGCTGCTTCAGCCAATTTAGCAGCACTTAACTGTTCACCTTCAGCATTAATTATCATCGCTCGTTTATCTCTTTCAGCCTGAGCTTGTTTAGCCATAGCTTGCTGCAAACTTTCAGGTAATTTAATATCTTTTAATTCAACCATACTAACTAAAATACCCCATTTTTCAACAGTTGATTCTAGAATAATTTTAATTTTATCATTAATTTTTGAAGTTGAACTTAGAACTTCATCAAGCATACTTTGACCAACAACATTACGAACTGTTGTTTGAGCTATTTGATAAATAGCCGATTGAACATTCTCAATTTCTACAATCGACTTAATGGGATCATTAACGTTATAGTAAGCAACTGCTGCGACGTCAATCGAAACATTATCTTTTGTGATTATTTTTTGTGATTCAACCGGTAAAGTTACCGTCCTTAAACTAACTTTTTTAATTTTATCAATAATAGGAATAATAACTCTTAATCCTGGCTCTTTAATGTTATGATGTCTAACTCGACCTAAACGAAATACTACACCTTTTTGATATTGATTAACTATTCTTAAACCATAAGCAACAATGATTAAAAATAAAATAAAAATGATGATTAAAAAAATTGTCATAATAATTTTCCTTGGTGGGCGATAAAGGACTCGAACCTTTGACCTCCTCGGTGTAAACGAGATACTCTAGCCAACTGAGCTAATCGCCCCGATTAGTTAACTTTAAGTATATCATCGTCATCATTAATTCAAAATATGTTAATATTTTTATATTAGCGCGAGTGGTGAAATGGTAGACACACTTGTCTGAGGGGCAAGCGCTTGCAAAAGCTTGGAGGTTCAAATCCTCTCTCGCGCACCAAAATATATTAAATTTATCAATATTAATTACTTAAAATATGTTATTATTTTAAGTATAAAAGGGTTAAATTAGGATGAGTAAAGTTGCTGATTATTTACAACAACATCTCCTGGGTGAAATTTTAACTTCAACGGATGTTAGAGATTACTTTTCTAAAGATTGTAGTTTGTTAAGCATTCGACCGGCTATGGTCATCTATCCAAGAAACGAAAATGACATCAGAAAAGTTTTAAGATTTACTTGGCAATTAGCTCAAAAAAAACATTTTATAACAATTACTACCAGAGGAGCGGGTACAGATCAAACTGGTGCAGCTATTGGTTCAGGTATTATTTTAGTTTTAACTGCTCATTTAAATCGGATTTTAGAATTAAATTCGCGAACTGGCTTAGTAGTAGTCGAACCAGGTATTATATTAGGTAAACTTGATGAATCTCTCCATACCCATGGTAGATTTATGCCTGTTATTCCTTCATCTAGTGAATACTCAACTCTCGGTGGTGCAATAGCTAATAATTCTTCCAGTTCTAAAATTACTAAATATGGTGATTACAATCAATATGTTAAAGAATTAAGAGTTGTTTTATCTAATGGAGATATAATTAATACACGGCGTTTAAGTAAAAAAGATCTTAACAGAAAATTAGGATTAGTTACCTATGAAGGAGAAATTTATCGATCAATTGATGTTTTAATTGAAGACAATCAAACCACTATTAATCAAAATAAATTAGAGTTAAAAAATAATTTAGGATACAACTTAGCAGCTGTTAAAAACAAAGATGGTTCATTTGATTTAACTCCATTGTTAATTGGCAGTCAAGGAACTTTGGGTATAATATCTGAAATAACCATGAATACTGAACCATTTAATCCTGAAACTTTTTTAATGGTAGCTTCTTGTGATAACACAATTAATCTACAAAATATAATTAACGAAATTAAAACTTTATCAGCTCAACCCAGTTCAATAGAAATGATCAATCTAAATCTATTGGAAGATGCCGCTAAAATTAATCCTAATAGCTTAAAAACTGTTGTATCAAAACCATTTAGTAAGTTTTATATTTTTATCGAATATGATTTGATGTCTGATAGAAATAATAAAAAATATATTAAAAAAGTTAAAAAAATTCTCGAAAAATACAGTCACGATATAAAAATGGCCTCAGAGATTAAAGACAAAGAAAAACTTTGGAAATTAAGAGATATTTCTAGTTATATATTAACCCATAATAATGGTTTAAATCGATCAGTACCAATTATTGGAGAAGGTGCTGTTCCTTATAACAATGTCGGTAAATTAATTGATGGTTTATATGATTTAGCTAAAAAAACCAATATTGAACCAATACTTTGGGGTCATATAGGTGAAGGTATTATTCACTTAAGACCTCGTCTAAATATTGCTCAAATTGGTGATCGACAAAAAGTCTTTCGATTATTGGATGAATATAATCTCTTGATTAAATCACTAAACGGCACAATTAGTTCTGAAGGTAATGACGGTCGATTAAAAGCTCCCTATTTAAAACAAAATTTATCACCAGAACTATATCAAATTTATCAAAAAGTTAAGCAAATTTTTGATCCTTATAATTTATTAAATCAAGGTGTTAAATTTGATACAACAATCGATGATTTAAAAAATATTATGAGACATGATTATAAGTTAGAACATTCCTATAATCATCTTCCACGAAATTAATTATTTTTCAATCAAAAATTTTAATAAATGATCATAAAAACATACACCAAAGATGTCAGCATGACATCAAAAGATATTTTATCCGACAATATAATTGACACTCTAATAAATAATAGTTTTCAAACTTTATGGGTCTAGAGTTGATTAACCTTTAGACTGGTGCGGATAAGAGGATTTGAACCTCCACGATCATATGATCACTAGTACCTGAAACTAGCGCGTCTACCATTTCGCCATATCCGCGCAAATTAATTTGTCACCATTACCTTTTTAATCTCCCATTGGTTAATATTATTAAATATATCACTAATTGTATTAATGTTTTTTTCTGTTAAATTTTTAATTAAAAAATGAGAATCTAAAATATACCCCGGTTGAAACAATCCAACAGCCGGTACATCTTTTTGCCAATCAGCTAAAAAATGAGCATATTTAATAATGCGAACTTTCTGATTAAGAGTTATTCGAGCAGTTTCTAATGATCGATCAGCTGATGAATTATTATATTCTGAAAAATTAAGACTATTTAAAAGTTGTGGATTAGCTTGAGAACCATCCCAATAAACAAATTCATCCGGATCAACACCGATTGAAATAGAATTAATTAAACTTTGATACTGATGATATTGTAAAGTAATAGCAAATTCATTAATATCTTCAAAATTAGCTGTTATCTTAACACCAATAATTTTATAGTTATTTTTTAATTGATTAAATATAAGATGATTTAGTGGTGTATTAATTAAATTTACACTAAAACTAAGTGGTTGACCTTTCAAATAAAGTAAATGATCAGGTCCTAATTTATAACCAAGTGATGTTAAAATTTTTATTGCTTCAGTTGGGTTATAATTAGCTTCATTAAATTTTGAATTATAAGCCAATTGACCGACTAATAATGGTCCAAAAACTTGATGAGTAGGAAATTTTAATTGATCTATTAAAGATTTAACATTGGTAGTTAACTCTAAAGCTTGTCTAATCTTTGGATTATTAAACGGTGCAACATTATTTTTAAAAAATAAATATGTTCCAGCGGTAAAAAGAAAATTATACTGATAAACTTGACTTAAATGTTTAAGCTGATTAGTTTGTAAATTAAACGCAACATTGATTTGATTATCATTAAACGCCGTTGTTAATAAATTATTATTTGGATAAGTTTTAATAATTAATTGTCTAATTTTTGGTTGACCTAAGAAATAATTTGGATTAGCAATTAATGAAATTTCAGCTTGACTATTAAGTGGATTATTACCATTAATATTGATTGTTTGCCACTTAAATGGACCAGATCCAACTGGTTGAAAAGTACTGAAATTATCTGATCTTAAATCAACCGGAGGAACATTTTTTAGTAAATTTTTTGGAACAATACCATTGGTTAAAGAATAAATAAAGGAAGCTAATTGATTAGGCAAATTAAACTCAACTGTTAAGTTATTTAAAGCCTTAACTCTAACACCATTAAAATTATTCTTTAAAGCTGATCCAACATCAGGATTTTCAATTAAATTATAAGTAAAAACTACATCTTGAGCTGTTAAGGGAGATCCATTTGACCACAATAAATTAGGTCTAAGTTTAACTATATATTGTTGACCATGATTTTTAACCTGATAACCACTAGCCAAATCCCCGATTAATTGATTTTTTTGATTATATGTAAATAAACCACTGTACAATAATTTTGAAATCGAAGAGTCAACATTAGAAGTTGAAAACAAAGGATTAGAATTTGTATAAGTACCCCTTAAACCTAAACTTAAAACTCCACCAGGCACAAATTGAATAGTTTGAAAATAATTATTCAAATTAATGAACTGAACGAACAATAAAACAAAAATTATTAAAGCTAATCCCAGCCAACCTATTAAAAATCGAAAAGATTTTTTGAAATTTTTTGATCGACTAAATAAATCATCTTCAATTAATGCATTAATCCAATAAAAAAAATGATCGATTTGACTGGTTAGTCGTCTAACAAACCCTAAAAAGTCTTTTTTCATCTAGGTAAAACTATTTTTTTATAGTAACGCTCAAAATTAAAGCTAAACAAAAAATAACTGCCAAAAAAATTGTTAGTTGGAAAATAGTTTTTTCAACCCCTCTTCTCTTAGTATTAACTTCTGCAGCCGAACTAGTACCAGCACCCAATGAAGCACCTCTAGTCTGGATCAAAATTAAAACCGAAATCAAAATACTGGTTATAATTGAAATATAATTATAAATTGTCATTTTTCCCTTTCATCTAAAAAAGTACTTACTAGATAGTTTAGCAAACCAATTACCATACCTGCAAATATTGCACTAGTAAAATTCTTAATTGCTAAACCTGGGAAAAAACGGCAGACTAAATATATTAATAATCCGTTAATAATAATCATAAAAAGACCCAAACTAATCATAATAGCCGGCAAAGATAAAATAACCAAAATAGGTTTTAAAACTATATTAATAATCGCTAGCAAAAAACCAGCTAAAATTAATTCACCTAAATGACTAACCGTATTAAAATTTTGATTTAAAAATCTAATGGTAATCAACAATCCAAAACTAGCTATTAACCATCTTAAAACTAAACGACCTATTTGATTTAACATTTTATTGACCTAAATTATAAGGATAATGACTTAACAAACGACAAGCATTAGCAGTGATTAGAACATCATCTTCAATTCTAACACCAAAACCATTTTTTTCAAGATATAAACCTGGTTCGATTGTAATTACCATACCAGGTTTTAGAGTCTGATTATAATCTCCAACATCATGAACATCTAATCCTAAAAAATGACTGACCGAATGTGGATAATAGTTTTTAACTAATGACTTATCATTGTTGGTTAAAATTTTTAATCTAATTAAAGCTTGAAAAATTAAGTCGAAAACTTTTTGTTCAAGATCAACATAACTTAAACCGGGTTTTAACATATCAATAGCTTGATCATGAATTTCTAAAACAGTTTGATAGATATTTTTTTTAAAACCCTTAATTGAACCTATTGAAAATGTTCGAGATAAGTCAGCTGCATAATGATAATATTCAGCTCCAATGTCAACGATAACTAAATCATTTTGCTTAATTATTTTATTATTAGTTGTATAGTGTGGCAATATAGATCTAGAACCACCCGCTATAATCGGGTTAAAGGCATGATGACTAGCTTGTCGATAAAAAACATCATTAATATCTGCCTGTAATTGATTTTCATTTTTATAGTCTTGAAGATTTTGATTTATTTTTAAAAAAGCTTCCTCGGTAATATTAATAGCTTTTTCAATCATGGTTACTTCTTTTTGGCTTTTAATTTGTCGTAAACTAGCTAGTAAATTATCGAGCTGAAATTTATTGACTGACAATTGTAATGAGGCAATAATTTTTTGTAAATTAAAATTAGCTGGGTTTAACCAAAAACCAGATTGTTGATCATATGACCGATTAACTTCCATTAAACCAATTTTTTTAAATTTATGACCTAAATCTTTCAATAATTCTAAACCTTGCTGATAATTTAAAATATGGTTAATTCCACTAATTTGGCTAATTTGATCAAAGTTATATTGACCTTCAAATAAATCTTGACAATTACTACGAGCAGCTAAAACTAACCATGTATCATGTTTATCCATAATTAACCAAGCTTCTGGGATATCCAAGCCTGTTAAATACCAAAAATTACTATCTTGACTGAACGGATAAGCTTCATCTGATTTTTTTTGCAATAAAGCATTAGCTGTTATCACCATAAAACTCTCAGTTGGTAACAAATTTCTTAATTTTAAACGATGATTTGAAAAA
Organism: bacterium; assembly: GCA_021846795.1. Lineage (GTDB taxonomy): Bacteria > Patescibacteriota > Saccharimonadia > Saccharimonadales > UBA4665 > JAJZWG01. The sequence goes on along the minus strand of JAJZWG010000017.1, from coordinate 2,875 downwards.
AAAGTTTGATTCAACATAAACAAAAATCCATGAGAAGTAGTATAGCAAATTATCCTGAAAAATATTTTTTTATAATTTGAGTTCTTTTTAAACCGATTAATCGGATTAAATCTTCTTCATTAACCTTTTTAATTTGTTCAATTGAATGATATTTTTTAAGTAATTTTTGTTTAGTTGCTGTCCCAATACCAGTCATAGTGTCTAAGCTAGATTTTAATGAATTCTGTCTTTTTAACGTAGAATGATAACTAACTGCAAAACGATGGCTTTCGTCACGAATTCGTTGCAATAATTTAATTAAAGCTAAATTTTTATCTAAATTCAAAATTAAAAAATTATCTGTTTGTTGAATAATAATCCCATATTTTTTAACAAAATCTTGATTTAATTTAATTAAACTAGCTGGTTGATTATTTAAAGAAGTTTGTTGAATAATAATCTGTTCATTTTTTTTAGCTAACCCTATAAACGGTATTTTAAAATTATTTCTTAAATTTCTAGCTTCAATAGCGGCATTTAATTGACCTTTACCACCATCAATTAAAACTAAATCAGGTTGTCCCCAATTTAACAAATTTTTATCTGAAAATCGACGAAAAATTGTCTCTTTCATATTATAAAAATCATTATTCTGTTCAATTTTAGTTTTAAATTTACGATAATCAACCTTTGAACCAACTCCATTAATAAAAACTACCATGCTAGCTACTACATTAGTACCTGACATGTGAGAAATGTCATAACCTTCAATTCTCCTAATTAAACTTTTAAGATCGAAAAGTGTCATTAATTGAGTTAACGCTTCATCTTTTTTTAAATCAGAAAATTCATGACGATGAAACATAACTTGATCATTTAATTGTCTTAAGGCAATTAATTGATTTCTTACTTTAGCTGCCGCTTCAAAATCTTGATTAGCAGCTAATTGATTCATAGTTTTAACTAAATTTAACTCAATTTTCTGTTGTTTTCCTTCAATTACTGAAATTAATTTTTTAAGATTTGATCGATAAATTGTTAAGGGGGTCTTGCTTTCTCCTAGACCGGGATCTAATCCTAAATAATAATCTAAAGTAACTCTGTTTTGGTTTTTACTGACAGCATAAGGAAATATTTTTCTTAAAAATTTTAGAGCTATTTTAATTTGTAGTCCATTGAGATAAGGACCAAAATATTTAGCACCATCATCTAGTGGTCGACGTGTTAAATTTACAGTAGGATAAAGACTATTGTAATCTATTCTAATATAATTTAAAGATTTATCGTCTCTTAATAAAATATTATATTTTGGTAAATAACGTCGAATCATTTCAGCCTCAAGAAAAAAAGATTCTAATTCACTAGCTACCTCCATATAATCTAAATCAACAATTTCATTAATTAATGCTTTAGTTTTAATGTCTTTTTGATCAACATAATGAAAATATTGTTTAACCCGATTTTTTAATTTTTTAGCTTTACCAATATAAATAATTGTATTGTTTTGATTTTTAAATAAATAAACTCCAGGCGTCAAAGGAAGATTATTAATTTTATTTTTTAAATTTGATTTAGCCATTAATTGGTTGTAATTTTTTTTCCTGACAAGACAAAGAACAAAATAAATTTTTATCTTGACAGTCAGGACAAATAATTAATAATTTATTACATTTTTTATTAGAACAATTAGCATAATTAGAAGTTTTATTTTGGCAATGATAACAATTAGCAATATCTTGACCCTTAAAACTAAACTTTAAACCCATTCGACCATCAAAAGTATACATAGAGCCTTGCCAATAACCATTATCACCATAAATTGAACCATACTTTTCAATTCCACCATCAATCTGATAAACATCTTTAAAACCATATTTTTTCATTAAAACAGTTAAAATTTCGCACCTAATACCACCAGTACAATACGTAATAATTGTTTTATCTTTTAAATAATTATATTTTGATTTTTTTAATTCATCTTTAAACTCTCTAGTATAATTCACGGCAGGAATTACAGCATTTTTAAAATGACCCGTAGCAGCTTCATATTGGTTACGCCCATCAAAAAAAACTACTTTTGATTTTTTCTTTTTTAATAAATCATGGACTTGTTGAGGAGTTAAATGTTGACCACCACCAACAACACCATGATGATTAACTTTCAATTCATCTTTCAATCCAAAGGTCACAATTTCATCTCTAACTTTAACACTTAAACGAGGAAAATCTTGACCAGTACCATCACTCCATTTATAACTAATATCACGAAACTGATCATAAGTTTTATTATTTTTAACATATTTTTTTAATTCATCTTCTTGACCACCTAAAATACCGTTAATACCGTGTTCAGAAATAATTATTCTGCCTTTTAAATGTAAAGATTCAGTTAAAGTACGTTGCCACAATTGAATTGCTAATGGGTCTTTAATGGGTCTAAAAATATAAAACAATATGATTTTATGCATAATAAAATTATATATTAAAAATTAATAAGATTAAGATTAAAGATATTAAAATAGCAATGATAACTATTAAACTAATATCAAGACTAGTTAATGATTTGAAAGAAACCTTTTGCTGATCATTATTTTCTTTTAATTTAGGCGAAAGTTGTTCTGAAATATTTTTATTTTTTATTAAAACAGTCTCTTCAATTAGTTGAGTAAACTGTTTTGAATTTGACTGATCGATTTGATGAATTTTATCTCGAACATCTTTTAAAAGTGGATCTCTTTCAAAATCTTTTTGATGTTCTAATAATTCATATTTTAAATATTCTTCAATTGTACCTGTTCGTAAATATTCGTCAACCACTCTTTTTAAACCATTCAATGAAATTTCCCGATTTAAATAAATAGTTTTCAGATTAGCACCTTCTATTTTGATATTACTC
>JAJZWG010000062.1 GCA_021846795.1 bacterium | reverse complement strand
CTTTTAAAATAAAGTCTTCGGCAATAAAAATTTTAAAAGCCAACAAAGATAATAAAATTAAATTTATATTTGAAGCCATTGGCTTAATAAAATATCGGGCAGGTGGACATGAAAGACATTGGATTTCTAAATTTAGAGACATTATAATACAAGTACCATCTATAGCTGAACAAGAAAGAATAACTGATTTTTTAACCACATTAGATGATAAAATTAATTACGAAGAAAGTAAGCTGAAACAAGCTAATAAATTTAAAAAAGCTTTGTTACAACAGATGTTTATATGATAATAAAAAGAGAGAATATTCATGAATAATAATATGATTTCACTAAAAAAACAATTTGAAATTTGGAATGAACACTTTAAAGATAAAACCGAAGAATCAAATCAAATTGGTTATAATTCAATTCGGAAACAAATGTTAGCTCTTGCTCAAAATTTAGCGAGCTTTAAAGCCTATCAACAAATAACAATACTTAACCCTCAAAGTAATTTAAATAATATAATATTTAAAGATGTATTTTGTGAAAATTATTATATTTCTCAATCGATAAGAATAAGAAAATTATTATCGTTAGATTCACGAGATTATTCTCTTGGTTTTTTGTGGAACGATATTAAAAATAAACAGTTTTTATCAGATGAACTAATAAAATTATATACGAGTTTTAATTCTGCTAGCCCCAAGAGAACTCCAACCATAGACAACGTATTAGAAAATATTGCTCAATTACGCGTTAATCATCTAATTAATCCTAAAAATAAGAAAATACAAAAGACTATAAAAACAAAACTCGATAACTTACTTTTGTTTGATAATAATAAAAATCTTAATGATATTTATGGCTTTACTAATAAATATATAGCTCACTCAGCAAATTATAATAATCGACAAAACATTGTTAATGAAATCAATGAAACAATGATTGAACAAGCCATAAAAGATTTAACTATAGCATGTTCAGCGCTACATTTTTTTGTTACTTGCAATCAAACAATATCATTACTGCTTAATAATTATGCTGATAAATTAAATAGTCTTGATGAATCTCAACAACAAATTGTACATGAAGTGTTTGAATTAGTTGAAAATGAATCTAAGGATTGGATATCCTGTGGTGAAAAAATAATTAATCCATTAACACCTTAAAATATAAAAAATTAATAACAAAATAATTAAATAGTTTAAAATAAAAATATGTTTAAATTTTTTTCCCATTTGATATATCTAATTATTGTAGGTCTAATAGGTTTTTTAAGTAGTTATTACATTTTTTATAAATCCAAAAAAGACAGTATAAAAAAAGATCAATTGATAGCTTATAAAAGATTAACCGTTAATAGATTTGAATTTTATACATTAATGAAAGAACTACGAGAATCTGAAATAAGATTCTTGGGCTCTTCAAGAGAATTTGAAATAACAAAAGAATCATCAGACGAATGCTCAATAAAAGATCTCAAAAAAGAAAATTTTTATCATAAACAAAGATCTGACCAACTAAAATTAAATGTAATTAGTTTTTTTAAAGATTTTCATACAAATTTAATAAACATTAAGCAGCTTTTTGACGATCAAAAAATTCAAAATTTAGCTGATTCTTTATTAAAGCAACGGTTTTTAGAAATATTACCAACTATGGAAGAATTTGATAATTATAATGATATTCAAAATCTCAAAAGTCATGAAAACGAATTAATCAAAAAATTAGAAAATGACTTAGATAAAATATTATTTAACCAATTTGATAATCTAAAAGATACTGTCGATGATTATAATAAAGCGCCTGAATATCATAGCAATAATTTTATTTAAGAAAAGTAAATTTAAATGACCACTCAATCTGAACAAACCTTAGAAAACAACCTAATCTCTCAACTTCAAGAAATGAAGTATGATAGGGTTAATATTTCTAATGAAACAGAGTTACTTGCTAATCTAAAATCTCAACTAGAAAAACATAATCAAATAATTCTTTCAGATAATGAATTTACTAAAGTATTAAATCATTTGAACAAAGGCAATGTTTTTGATAGAGCAAATATTCTAAGAGATAAAATGCATCTCACTCGTGACGATAACACCAGTCTTTATATAGAATTCTTTAATACTAAAAAGTGGTGTCAAAATCAATTTCAAGTCACCAATCAGGTAACAATGGAAGGAAGTTATAAAAACCGATATGACGTCACCCTACTAATTAACGGATTACCTTTAGTTCAAATTGAACTTAAAAGACGCGGCTTAGAACTTAAAGAAGCTTTTAATCAAACTAATCGTTATCAAAGACATAGTTACGATTCTAGTTATGGCCTATTTAAATATATTCAACTATTTGTAATTTCTAACGGAGTTAATACTAAATACTATGCTAATAACAAAAATCAATCATTTAAATTCACTAGTTTTTGGGCAGATAAAGACAATAAAAAAATAACTAATTTAAGTGACTTCACTAAAGTATTTTTAGAAAAATGCCACATATCAAAAATGATTGCTAAGTACACTGTCCTAACTACTAAAAAAGAATTAATGGTTTTACGTCCTTATCAATATTATGCCGTGGAAGCTATTATTGACCGAGTAGTTAATTCTAACAAAAATGGTTACATTTGGCACACTACTGGAAGTGGTAAA
>JAJZWG010000016.1 GCA_021846795.1 bacterium | reverse complement strand
CAATTTATGTTTATCCAGTTGATAGTCAATTAGTTATGAATAATCTGAGAAAAAAAGTAACTCAGCTCGAAGCTGGTATCCAAATTGATAATGAAAAAGGCAGAGTTCGAGATCCAGCTAAACAAGCTGCTATTCTAGACGCCGAAGAGATGCGAGATAAGCTACAGGTCGGTGAAGAAAAATTTTTTAGGTTTGGTTTTTATTTTACAATCTATGGGTTTTCAAAAGAAGAACTTGATTTTGTTGGTAAAAAAGTTGAAACCTTGCTTGGCGAAGAATTAATTTATTCTAAACCAGCTACCTCACAACAAGAACCTGGTTTTAATAGCACAATTCCACAAATGACGGATCAATTACAAATCCGCCGCAATTTATCTACTGGGGCACTCAGTACTACTTTTCCGTTTACTTCAGCTAACTTAACTCAAGAATCTGGCATTTTATATGGTATTAATATGCATAACTCGGGTCTAGTTATTTTTGATCGATTCTCACTAGAAAATAGTAACTCAGTTATATTTGCTAAATCAGGTGCTGGTAAGTCATTTACGGTTAAATTAGAAGCTTTACGAAGTTTAATGCTTGGAACTGAAATTATCATCATTGATCCGGAAAACGAATATCAAAAAATGGCTGATGCAGTAGGTGGCTCATATATTAGATTAAGTTTAAGCTCGGCTACCAGAATTAATCCGTTTGATCTACCAAAAGTTGTTGACACAGAAGAAGCTGATAACGCTCTTAGGAGTAATATTATTACTCTTCATGGTCTATTAAGACTAATGATGGGGGGCGCTCAAAGTCAATTAGTTGGTGGTGTAGCCACCTATACCCCTGCTTTAAATCCAGTTGAAGAGTCAGATTTAGATATGGCTCTAATAGAAACTTATGGCAAGGCAGGTATAACTAACGACCCTTTCACTCACACTACAATTCCACCAACTATTGCCGATCTTTATGATACTTTACTTCATATGGGTAACACTGGACCACAGCTAGCCCAAAGACTTAGAAAATATACCGCTGGAACTTTTGCGGGAATTTTTTCTCAACAATCTAATATTGAAATTAATAATTCGTTGGTAGTTTTTAATACTAGAGACTTAGAAGATGAGCTCAGGCCAGTAGCGATGTATATTATTTTAAATTATATTTGGAATAAAACTAAAACCGATAAAAAGAAAAGACTACTAATTGTTGATGAAGCTTGGCAATTAATGAAATATGAAGATTCGGCAAACTTTCTCTTTTCTCTAGCCAAAAGAGCTCGAAAATATAATTTAGGCTTAACAACCATATCTCAAGATGTTGAAGATTTTATCGGTTCAACCATGGGAAGAGCAATTGTTGCCAACTCTAGTATGCAAATTTTACTGAAACAATCACCGACAGCCGTAGATAATCTAGCTGATGTTTTTAAATTAACTTCAGAAGAGAAAAAAAGACTTAGTCAATTTCCAGTTGGTCAAGGCCTTTTTTTTGCTGGTCAAAATCATGTACATATTCAAATTATTGCCAGCGATGTTGAAACTAGTTTAATTACTACTTCACCAAACAATCTACCGAACGCAGCCACAAATATTCCAGAAACTTCCTTTGATATTCCTCAGACTTAAAAACTTAAAATATGTTATTCTAGACTGTATAAAACCTAAGTTATGGAAAACACACAAGAAAAAGACGAGACACCATCTGAAGGCTTATATCAAGCTGAATCAACAAAAACTTCACCTTCAAATTTAATCGCAAAAGTTAAAAATTTATCGACTAACAAAAAAATTTTAATTTTTGGTGGAGGAGGGATTGGTTTAGGTTTTATAGCTCTTATTGTCTTTATTCTAATTATGGGTCAATATATGCTGCCAAATTTTATGCAAATAGTTCAAGATTATGCTTTTTCGTCAATCACCTTAACCGCCAATCAAGCAACTCAAGACATTATGAGTCAAAACTTAGCCCTTGAAGCAGCCCCCGCAGAAGTTTCTGCTCAACAAGCGGCAGCTGGAGAGTCTAGTTATGCTAATTTTGAAAGTTCTTTTGCTCAAGATTCACCTAGTTTATGGGACACCATCAATAATATTAGACCTTCAAATATTATTGATAATTTTAAAAGCTCTAACAATATATCCTTTAATTACACTAAAAATCATTTTTTTAGCGAACCACAACTTCAATCAATTGAAATAAATGGTGATACTCTTGCTTTTGACAATACAACTGGTATTTTTACTCACGTACCAATTATTAGTGATTTTTATAAAGCTAACGATTTTGCAAATTTTTGGGTTAATTTTAAACCAGCTTTAAGTGATGCGCTTAATGCTCAAGAACTAGGCACCATTCCTGGAAATATCATAACTAGAGATCTATTTATGGAAAGTGGTGGTAGTTTGACTGGTTGGCTACTTTATAAATTTAAAACTCGATCAGCTCAAGAAAATCCAAGTGCTGCTGAAGCTCAACAATTAGAACAAGACACTGTAGCAGGTGATACTAATTCTCTTAACCCACCTGTAGTCGATGGTAATAATAGTGAAGCTCAAACAGCCGAACAAGATCTTACTAAAGCCGATGAAAATATTGCAACAGTAGCTCAAGAACTACAAACAAACACTCCGCCAAGTTCATTTTTAAAATATATAAATGAATCAGCAACCAATGGATTCTTAGGTGATTTTTTAAAATATACTAACCCAATCTACGCTATAGGTCTGCCCGTTTGTTTAATTTATGAAAGTTCAATTGTTAATTCTGGACCAACCATTAATAATACTATTAACGAACAAACTAATTTGTATGACGGGCTTCAATCGCAAGCCAACCAGCAAATTAAAGGCTCTGTAGCCAATAACCCTTATCACGGAGCTTTAGCAACAGCTATATCGGGTACTAATAAAAATCTAGGTGATTTATCTCAATCTGATGCTGAAATTTTGGCTAGTGGAGGAACCATTAATACACCTAGTTCAATTCATCCTGAAGCTGCTCCCAATGGATCATACCAACAAAATATCATTACAGCTTTATTTCCTAATAATAATGCTATACAATATCTAGCCAATAAAATTCTTCAATTTTGTCCAATTGCTACAAACGTCGGAATAGCTGCTGGTGTTTCAGCACTATCTATTTTAGTTCAAATTGCTGGAACTTTTTCTGGTGTTGGGCCTGTAGTTGATGCGGGTAGTGCTGGCACCGAAGCAGCTGTAGATGATACTGTCACCAATCTGGTTGATCAAGGTTTATTTCAACAACTTAAAGGTTATTTATTTAATAAGGTCAGCCTTAAAGTTGGTGTTAATGCTACCGAAGAAACCACTAGAGCTGGAATATTATACGATACTTTAATTAATGGACCAATTAAAGGTATTTTCTCAAAAACTGGTTTAACAACAGTAGGTGCTACTATTGGATTAAGCTTATTAGCTAAAAATTATGTAGCCAGTAATACTAATTTAGTTAATAGTGGTGTATCAACTGGTCCAGCATTAACTAACGAGGCTTTATCTGGAGCTTTATTGCAGGCAAATGAAATAAATCGATCAAATGATTTTGGTCGACCTTTAACAAAATCAGAGATGGTTCAAACTCAAGTTAACGCTGTTAATTCTCTTGGCAAAACTCAATCTAATCAAAACCTAGCTTCAAGATATGTTTCATTGTCTAATCCATATTCATTGTTATCAAGATTAGCTGTTTCAGTAGAAAGCTTTAAAAATGTTTTAACTGTTAAAAACTTTATTAATTACCTTGATGAAATTTTTAATCCACTAAAGATTTTTAACAATATTGTCTCAATATTTAATTATTCACCAGCCTTAGCAGCATCTAACGCTAATCCGATTAATCAAAATTTTGGAATTGTTGATTTTGGTTGGTCTAATCAAGAACTTCAAAGAATGCATTCAAATTCTAGTTTTTATCCGTTAGAAAATCAGCAAATCTTAACTCAAAGTGGCCAAGAAAGTCAAATTGCTAAAACTTATGCAGCTTGTTTTGGTTATAAATATAACTCTCACGGTCAAGCCTTTAATCCAACTGCTCCAAACTCTAAATTAACTATTAGTAGCAGTGCTCAAATTGGTACTTTACTAGCCAATGGAGACATCCAACGAGATTCTAATGGTTATGTGGTTGCTGATCAAGGGCTCTGTAGTCCACAAAATTTAGGTTATAATAATCCTACGTTTGGACATAATGTTTTTAGATTTAGACTAGCTATGCTTTATGACACAACTGCTAATAATTTATGTAATGCCAGTTATGTGACAACTACCAATAATTCAAAAAAGTGTTACTAGATGAAACGTTTTAATAAAATTTTTAGTTTAGGTTTCTCGACATTAATTATTTTAATTTTATTATTTAGCCAAAATGTTTTTGCCTATACAGCTAATCAGTTTTCAGCAATTAATAATAACTATTCTTGGTATGATCCTAGTGTTACTTCCTGTAGTAATAGTGGTTTAACCAACATTACGGTTTCTTCTGGAACGACTGCTCAAACCAGTGCTGAGCAAAATGCTAATGCTAAAATTATTATCGGGATTGCTAAAACCGATAATTTAGGTAAAGCTGGTGCTACTATAGGTATTATGACGGCTTTAGCAGAATCAAGTTTATTAGATCGAGCAAACACTGGAATACCTTTGTCTCTTCAAAGTCAATACGCTCAAGGTGCTGGTAATAACTATGATTCGCTAGGTTTATTTCAACAAAGAATTTCCGCTGGTTGGACTACTCCAAAATTAGCCGGTCCATCACCACCAAATACTGTTTTAGATGATAATTTTGATAATCAACATCCCAATGCTATTAAACAAATTATGGATCCAGCCTATCAAGCTGAAAGATTTTTTCATCGTTTTCAAGGTGTTGTTCAAGCTTATAATTATTCGGGTTTATTAACTAATCCTCGAAATTATGGTCGTATAATTCAAACTATTCAAGGTTCAACTAACAGTGCAGGTAGTCAATATCAGTCTGAATTAGGTTCAGCTATTAATATTATAAACAGTTTGTATGCTTCCTCTAGTCCGATCACTTTACCGGTTGTTTTAAGTAATACTAGTACAACTAGTAGCACCAACAACGTTTCCTATTTATCTAATTTAAACTGCAATAACCCCAATAATGGTAGTGGTGTAATAAGTAAAAACATCGTTCAAACTGCTATTAATTTATCTTGGCCTAACTCTCAACACGGCAATCAACCAACCGCTAGTTATCAAGCAGCTCTTAAACAATATAACCCAACAGGTTATTCTTCAACTAATGGGCTGGGTGATGATTGTGGTGTGTTTGTGGCTACAGTCATGCATGCTAGTGGTGTTGACCCAAATTATCCTTCTTCTGATACTGTAGCTCAAGCTCAATATGTTATCAGTCATCCGACTTTATATAAAGTCACTTATCCAATTAAAAGTACCTCACAACTACAACCAGGTGATATTTTAATTATTAATAAGGGTACGACTGACGTTAACGGCGTTATTACACCTGGTCAAGCCGGGGCTGGAGCTGGTGGACATACTTTTATTTATTTAGGTCCACAACAAAACGGTAACAATATAGCTCAAGCTTCGCTAGGGACTTTATCGGCTAGTCTTGGTGTAGCTCAATTAAACGATCCGCTAGGTAGAGGATATTATCTAGCCGCTCAATATATAGGACCAAATTCATGAAAAAAGTTTTATTATTAATAATTAGTGTGGTAGTTTTAATATATTTAGGTGTTTTTATTATTAATAGCTCTAATAAAACAGCTAAAATCAAATTATTGGTTGTACCCACTCAAGCGACTATTACAATTAATGGTAATTCTTTTTCTAATGGTATTATTAATTTAAAGCCCGGTAAATACAATCTTAAAGCTAGTTATAGTGGTTTTAAATCACAACAAGAATCTTTTAATTTAAAACCAAAACAATCTTTAATCGTTGGTTTAGTTTTACTGCCTAATACTCCTAGAACAGCTAATTTTTATAAAATTCATCTTAATCAAGAACAATTATCCGAAGCAGTTGCCAGTAATCTGTCTAATCAATTTTCCCAACAGTCAGTTAATAATGAACCAATTATTAAATTCTTACCACATAACGGCCCAAACTATAACTACAGTATTAATTATGCCGATAATCCTAGTAATCCAACTAAACCGTTTATTCAAATAACTGCCAATAATCCACTGTCAATTGATGCGGCGATTGAATGGATTAGAAGTCTTGGTTATCAAATCAGTAGTCTGAATTTGCAGTTCATTAACCAAGCGCCAGTCATAAAACTATAAGGACAATCATGAATAAAGCTTTTAATTTAAAAAAATTATTAAAATTAATAATCTTAGCAGTAATAGTTATTTCAGCTATCTATTTTATTAACAAATTATTTTTCTCACAAACTACCGTTAATTTTAATCCAGGCCAAAATAACTCTATTAAAATTATTAATATTAAGAATAAATACACTTTTTCAACCAATCAAACTATTAAAAAAAATATTCCAGTAGGTTTATATACGGTTTCATATCAATCTAATAATTTAAATTATAGTTCAGTTAAAAAAATTATTAATATTTCTCATCCATTAACCTTGGCTACTCCTGAACTACCGTACAGTCAAAATTATTTAAATAAATTATTAAACCAAGAAAAACCAGCTATTCAACAAGCTTTTCTAGCTTCATCATATAGTCAATTGATTACTAAAAATTCTTACACTATATCAACCTTAAAACTAGTTGGTAAAAGAGGTGACTGGTCTTTAATAAAATTAATTCCTAGTAATGTTTTAAATCAAAATACTTTAGAACTAATAATGAGGAAAACTAATAATAATTGGTCGGTTATTACAAAACCAAGTATCTTTTTAAGCAGTCAATCATATCCACAAATTCCTTTTCAATATATTAGTTTAATTAATCAAATCCCCCTTACTACTAGTTCAGTGGCTAATTCAACTCAACAAATTTTAATGAATTTAGCTAATCAATATATTCAAACCTATGAAAACCGAAATAGTGCCTATCAAAACACTAATTATACCTGGATTAATTCATTGAAAAACATTTTAACTAGTTCTTTTTATAATCAATTAATGAATCAATATACTTCTGTTGGTTCAACTGGATCAACTGGTGCTAATTATTTAATCTCTCATCAGAATAATTTTAAAATTATTCCATCAATTAATAATTGCTTAATCCAGGCAACTAGTTCAACTCAATTTACGGTTGCTTGTAATATTACCAACTTGGTTGTTAATAATAAAACCAGTCAGATCATTAATAAAACCAATATTCCGTTTGGTTACACCTTGAATGGTCAGCAAAGTAGTCTTATGATAACTATTAATAATCAGAATAATCAATATCTTATTAATTCAATTAGTAATTAATTATTTAATAAAATTATATGGCTATTTTTTGAAAAATTTTTAACCACAACGTCAGCATCGGTTGTTGTTATAAAAATTTGATAGTTTTGAAAATATTCAATTAAATATTTTCTTCTTGAGCCATCTAACTCACTAAAAACATCATCAAATAATAAAATAGGTTGGTAGTTTTTATTATTTTCTTCAACTAATTGAGCTTCTATAATTTTTAAAACTAAAATTAATGTTCTTATTTCACCCCTTGAAGCAATTGATCTAGCTTCTTTTTTATCAAATTTAAAAACCACGTCATCATGGTGTGGCCCAAACAAACTATAAGAATATTTTTTTTCTAATGAAAAATTATCCTCTAAAGATTTTAAGAGGTTATTGGCGTAATTTTTAACATTTTGGTTAGTTTTATACTCAATTTCGATATTATAAATTTTATTTTTAGCGATTTCATTATAAATATAGTTAATTTTTTGATTAATCGTATTTATTAAATTTAATCTTTTTTCAACAATTAGATTAGCTGTTTCCACTAATCTAATATTCCATGGGAAAAAATCTTGGATTTGTGATTTTGGATCTTTTAAAAGTTTGTTTCTTTGGGTAATAATTCTTTTATATTGGTTTAATATTCTAGAGTAGTTTTTTAATAAACTTTGATTAATTTGATCAAGGTAATCACGTCTTTTTTCAGATGTTCCAGAAATTAAATTTAAATACGATGGTTCAAAAACAATTATCGGGATTTTATGTTGTTGATTATGATTTTTAATTTCCAATTGATTAAGTTTATATTTTTTAGTTAATTGATTATTGATTAGTTGATAACTTAATTCTCGTTGAAAGTTCATTTGATCAATAGCTTTAATATAAAAAAAATCAGCTTGATGGTTAATTAAATCATTGGTTTTACTACGAAAACTTTTTAATGAACAAATTAAAGAAATCGCTTCAATTAAGTTAGTTTTTCCACTAGCGTTTGGCCCAACAATTAAATTAACCCCCGGATTAAATTCAAAAGATTCGGTTTTATAAGATCGAAAATTAACTAAATTTAAGTTAAATATCATAAAGACAGTTTAACTTTTTAATGGCATGATTATATGTAAGTAATTTTTTTGATTGTTTGGTGTAACTAATATTGGTTCGAGTTTACCGTTAAAATTAAAGTCTACTTTATTACTATTAATTACATTTAAGGCATCTAGTAAATATTTAGCATTAAGTGTAATTTCTCCTTGACCTGATGTTTGAGCTTCGGTTGATGAATTATTTTCACCAATTTGAGAAGCAATAGAATTAATTTCAACTAAATTGTTTTTAATATTAATTTTAATACTACCAGCTGTTTCTCTGGCAAATAAATTAGCTATTTTAACAATACTAATCATTGATTGTTTATCAACTGTCGCTTTAATCTCAAATTTTTTAGGTATTAAAGCTTGATAATCAGGATATTGACCAGATAATAATCTGGTCAATAATTCAATTTCATTCACATTAAATTTAATTTGATTATCATCATATTCAATATTAATAGTTATATTTTCATCTGGTAAAATTCTTAATAGGTCTTGGATTGAACTAGCTGGGATTAATAACTTAAAATCTTTTTTTAATGAAGTTAGTTTTTTTTCTGCTAAACGATAACTATCCGTAGCAGCAATTAAAAAACCATGTTCGTTAGAATCAAATAAAATTCCAGTTAAAACTGGTCTTGTTTCATCATTACTAGCTACCAAAACAACTTCAGAAAGTGCTTCCTTTAAACTACTGCTTTGGATAGTAAATTTCGAGGGTTTATCAATTGAAGGCATCTCTGGGTAATCGTCAGCTGAAATACCATTAATAGTTGAGGTATAATTTTTAGTTTTAAGTTTTAATTTATTATTTTCAACTTCTAATTCAATAATATCGGCTGGCAAAGAAGATACATAATCTTGCATCAATCTAGCTGGTACAGTAATTGATCCTTCTTGACTAATTTTAGCTCCAATAGAGTGAGTAATAGCTAAACTAAGATTAGTAGCTGAAATAGTTAATAAATTATTAGTCGTTTTAATTAAAACATTGGCTAGAATTGGTAATGTACTTCGGCTTGAAGCAATTCGTGAAACACTCATTAAAGCTTTATTAAGATTTTCTTGTGTGACTTGAAGTTTCATTTATCCCCCTTAATTATAAATAATTAAATATATTAAATTGTTATTGTTATTAATACCTGTTGATAATGTGTATAAACTATCAATTAACTGATTAAAGATATTAAAAACTTTGGTTGTTTGATGGTTGATAAATAGTTTAAAACTCAACCAATTAAACACAGCTAATAAAAAAACAAATTTAATAAACATTAATTGATAACCAATTAAACACAATTTTTGAAATGTTTGTAAACAATTTTTAAACATATAATTTCTCAGTTATTTCTGTTATAGCTTTTTTAATTTCCATATTAATTTTCGATTCTTTTTCAATTTTATCAACTGAATGAATAGCTGTAGTGTGGTCTTTACGTCCTAATTCTTTAGCAATCTTAGGAAAGCTAAGATGAAGTTCGCTTCTTAAAATATACATAGCTACTTGTCTAGGTACAACAATATCTTTATCTCGTTTAGCACCCAAAATATCTTCCATTTGAATTTGAAAATAACGAGCTGTTTTTTCGATAATTTGTCTTGAGCTTAGGTGTTTTGGACGAGATTTAATACTTGAAAATAAACTAGAAGTGATTGTTAGGTTAGGTTCTAATTGTCTCATTTCACAAAAAGCTAAAAGTTGATTAAGAGCTCCCTCTAATTCTCGAATATTGGTTTGAATATTATTGGCTAAAAATTCAACTACATCATTTGTTAAATCAACACCTTGTTCAGAAGCTTTAATTTTAATAATCGCACATCTGGTTTCAAAGTCAGGGTTTTGCATATCTATGCTCATTCCCCAAGCGAATCGACTTTTTAATCTCTCTTCTAGGGTTGGAATATCTTTTGGAGGTTTATCAGAACTAATGATTATTTGCTTATTAGCTTGGTGTAAAGCGTTGAAAGTATGGAAGAATTCTTCTTGAATCTTTTCTTTACCAGCAATAAATTGAACGTCGTCAACAATTAAAACATCAGCTGTTCGATAATGGCTAACAAAATCTGCTGTTTTTCTAAATCTTAAAGCATCAACAAACTCTTGAACGAACTGTTCGGTAGAGATATATAGAACTTTAGAAAAGTTATTGTTTTTAACTAAATAATTACCAACCGCCTGAATTAAATGGGTTTTACCAATACCAACACCACCATAAATAAATAAAGGATTATAACGTGTACCTGGTTGAGAAACGATAGCTTGGCAAGCCGCAAAGGCAAGTTCATTGCCATCGCCCACAATAAAATTATCAAAGGTATATTTTTCGTTTAACCCTTGTCGGTAAGTGTGAGATAAAGAATTGGTAAGTTGTTGATGAATTTTATCTTTTTGATGAATTTCTTCTAAATCTTCAACAACTTCATTGTTAATGTCGGTTGAATCTTCATGATTAATATTTTGTATTTCAAAGGAGATGTTTTTAACCTGAACACCATTTTTTTGTAAAATAGCTTTAATATTATCAATAAACTTTTTTTCTAATTGTTGTTTAACAAAAATATTATTAACTCCAATAATAATATTTCCATCAAAATCACTAACTAACTGAGTATTTTTAAACCAGGTAATAAAATTTCCATGAGAAATAGACAATTCAATTTCACCAAGAACAGCTTGCCAGATATTATTACTTTTCATAAACTCCTCTTTAGTAAGTAACTTATTTAATAATAGCTGAATTAACTCGACTTTTCCACACATATTTAAAATTAACAACGTCTTCAGGTAAATTTAAGCTGACAGATACGGTTTTATCCACAATTTTAAAAATCACCGTATAATGAGTGGAAAAAGTTTGATAAATTGTGGGTAAGTTGTTATACTTGATGGGTTAAACATTGTTAAAATTACTAAATAAAGAATAAAAGGTTTGTTCAAATGCCCAAACGTACTTATCAACCCAAAAAAGCTCGCAGATCGAAGGTTCATGGCTTCATGAAAAGAATGTCAACTAAAGCTGGACAAAAAGTTTTAAAACGACGACGTTTAAAGGGCCGTAAATCTATTTCGGCTTAACTTAAAGTGTTAGCTCAAAAAAACCGTATCCATGGTCGAAAAAAATTTTTAATTACTTTAAAAAAAGGTCGAGTAGTTAGAGGTCAATATTTTAATATTAATTATTCAAAAAATAATTATGGTCAGTTAAAAGCAGCGGTAGTCGTCGGTAAAAAGATTGCCAAAAGTGCGGTGGTTCGAAACAGGATAAGAAGAAAGATTTATGAAATTTTACGAAAAAATTTTTTAACAAAGCTAGACAGTGTAAATTTAATTATTATAGTTTTTAATCCAGATATTATTAATTTAAAATCAGCCGAACTTGAAAAATTAATCGAAAAATTAATTTTTAAAATTAAAGATGGTGATTTTAGCTCCTAAGAGTTAAATATGTTATAGTTAATAGAAGTTAATTTTTAAGTTTTATATGTTTACAACGTTTATTGTTAAACCAATTTTCAATTTGCTAGTTTTTATTTATGCCATTATTCCGGGCCATAATTTTGGTTTAGCTTTAATTATTTTTACAGTTTTAATTCGTTTTTTAATGTGGCCACTTGTAAAAAAACAACTTAAACAAACCAAATTAATGCGAAAAATTCAACCTGAAATAAAAAAAATAAAAGCTCAAACAAAAGGCAACAAACAACAGGAAAGTCAATTATTAATGAGTCTTTATAAAGAGCAAGGTATTAACCCTTTAAGTACTTTTCCGACTTTAATTATTCAATTAGTTGTTTTGTTTGGGCTTTATAGTGGTTTAAATGGTGTTATTCATGACCCACATAACTTAGTTACTTTCACTTATCCGTTTATTAAAAATTTAGCTTGGATTAAAGTGCTTTCAGGTAATATCCATCTTTTTGACGATACGTTACTAGGCGTAGTTAATTTAGGTAAAAGTGCTTTAGGTTCAAAATCAGGGATTTATTGGCCGGCTATGATTATAGTTTTTGGTAGTGCCTTAGCTCAGTATTATCAGAGTAAGCAACTTATACCGTCTGCAAAAAATCAAAAAAGCATTAAGACAATTTTAAAAGAAGCTAGTAGTGGTAAACAAGCCGATCAAAGCGAAGTAAGTGCGGCTGTTTCAAAAACCACTAGGTATATTTTACCAGTCATGATTTTTATTTTTACGGTTGATTTAGCCTCAGCTTTAAGTTTATATTGGTTAGTAAGTGGTTTAGTAGCGTTTGGTCAACAAGCTTATATTTTAAGAGAAGATGAAGAAGAAATGGAAGAAATTGCCGATGAACCAACTAAAAAAACCAAAAAAATAAAAGATCTGTCTAAAATCCCAGAAGCTCAGTTGGTTGAAGTTAGTCCTAATTCAACCACTCAAAAAACTACTAACACTAAATCAAAAAACCAAAAGAATTGGCAAAAAAAATCAAAAAAGAAAAGGAAAAAATCATGAATCAGTCAATTAATGATGCAGCTATTTATGCCGTTAAGTTTCTAGAAGATATGTTATCTTTTTTTGGTTTAAACCTAAGCGTTGACTCCACTATTGACGACGAAGTTATTCAGCTTAATGTTCAAAGTAGCCAAATGAATGGTTTTTTGATAGGTCAAAAAGCTGAAAACATGCGGGCTTTTCAATTTTTAGTCTCAATGGCTTTAAGAAACCATAATTTTAAATATAGTCGAGTTTACATTGATATTGCTGATTATAAAAAACATCAAGCAGAGAAAATTAAACAAAAATATACTAAAATCATGATTGATATTAGAGACAACAATAAAACTGTTGATCTTGAACCAATGAATTCAGCTGACCGAAGAATTATTCATCAACTAGCGGTTGAATATGGTTTAAGTAGCGAGTCGGTTGGCGAAGGAAGAGATCGACATATTGTCTTAAAAAAAGTCGATTAATTATTTAAAGCCTCTAAGTAAATTGATAAAGTTTTTTCAGCCATTTTTTGCCAGGAAAAACTTTTTAGCCGAATATAACCATTTTTAATTAATTCCTCACGAATAACACTATCATCAATCACCTCGATTATTTTATTAGCTATATCATTAATGTCTAATGGATTAAAATAAATCGCCGCGTTTTGATAAATTTCTGGTAAACAACTACTATTAGAACTAACTACTGGTAAACCAAAGTTCATAGCTTCCAAACCGGGTAAACCAAAACCCTCGCTTAGTGAAGGGAAAACATAGATTAAAGCATTTTTATATAACCAATTTAAATGATGTTCTAAAACATGATCAGTAAAAATTACTTGATTGTTTAAAGTTGAAGGCAAACTGTTTTTGATAGCTAAATAATTTTGATCTAACTGACCAACAAGAACTAGTAATAATTTTGGATGACTACGTTGAATAATTTTAAAAGCGTTGATTAGGTTTTGAAGGTTTTTATGGGGATTTGACCGACCAACATATAAAAGAAAATCTTTACCAATTAAATCTTTCAAAGGGTCAGTTTTTTTATCACCAAATTCAGCTGACTCATAAGTCACTTTAACTTTTTTTTCTGAAATTTTTGAATATTTTATTAAATCTTGTTTAACAAAGTTAGATGGCGTAATGATTAATTTAGATTTTTTAGCTACAATTTTAATAACTATTTTATAAATTAATTGTTTAAATTTAAAAATAACAAAATTTTTAGCTGGATTATTAA
>JAJZWG010000015.1 GCA_021846795.1 bacterium | reverse complement strand
ATAGGCTCAGAAGCAGTAAAGTGCACACTACCAGTAGAAGCTAGCTCGTACAGGTAAGCATTGAGCAAATTGCTCAAAGGTATACCTATCTGCTTCGCAACAGCCTGAGCTTTTGCCTTTGTTACATCATCAGTTTTGAAGTTTATTACAGCTGTTTTCATATAATCTAGTGTATATACAATGGATTATATTGTCAAAATTTTTAGAAAACATAGAGATTGAAGCAAAAATAATATGGAGGACCTTGTGTGACCTTATCGCAACTGAAATAAAAGAAAATAGACCTATGAGTTTGAACTTGAAGGATACTTGATGCTATTTAATGCATAAAGATTTATTAAAGTCAGATCAAGCAACAAAAAAATAAACCTAAATATCTAACTGCATTTAACCAGTACTCCTGTGACTTGGTATAAATGTGGTTGTTATTTAACTAAGAACAGCAAGCCAAATCCTAAAATAATGTTTATAAAATCACTTGTCAATATTTTTTACCTCAGCATAATGATAATAAAAAACTCCTCTAATTTAGAGGAGTTGAAGTGTAAGCGATATGGAGGACCCAGTGAGACTTGAACTCACGACACCCTGCTTAAAAGGCAGGTGCTCTAACCAACTGAGCTATGGGTCCTTATAATTGATGTTAAATTATCTTTATTATTGATATAACTATCAACAACATTAGTATATTATATCTAATAAAATGATATAATAACAGATATAATTATAAAAGGATAGCACAAAATGTCTGGACATTCCAAATGGTCAACTATCAAACGACAAAAGGGTTTAAAAGACGCCGCTAAAGGTCAAATCTTTACCAAATTAAGCAATATGATTGTTATAGCTGCTAGAAGTGGTACTAATCCAGAAACTAAAATTAGTTTAAGGCTTGCCATTGATAAAGCTAAAGCTAATAACATGCCAATGTCTAATATTCAACGAGCTATAAATCGAGCTTTGGATAAAAACGCTAATGTTTTAGAAGAGGTTTTATATGAAGGTTATGGAGCAGGTGGTGTAGCTATTTTGGTTAATGCATTGACTGATAATATTAATCGGACTTATCCAGAAATAAGGTTAGCTTTTACAAAACACGGTGGGTCAATCGCTGATAAAGGGTCAGTCGTCTTTCAATTTAAACATAAAGGAATTATCAAAGTTAAAGGTAATTATGATGATATTTTATTAAAAGCTTTAGATTTAGATGTCGATGACGTTATAGAAACTGATCAAGAAATTATTGTTTATAGTGATTTAAAAAAAATGGCTTTAGTTAGGGATAAATTAAGAGAACAGAGTGTTGATATTATTGAAGCTGGTTTAACTTATTTACCAAACCAAGTTATAGAAATTACTAATCCTTCAACAGCTGGTAAAATTTTAAGATTAATAGATGCTTTAGATGAAATTGATGATGTTAATGAGGTTTTTTATAATTTTAATATCACTGACGAAGTGATGGAAAAAATTTAATTTTGCGAATTTTAGGCATTGATCCGGGTACAGGTATTTTAGGTTTTGGCGTTATTGACGTTACAAAAAGACAAATGGCTTTAGTTGATGCTGGTGTCATTAAAACTAATTCAAAAGATTCAGATGCTATAAGATTAAAAACTATTTATGATGATTTAAAAACTATAATTGATGAAAATCAACCAGATCAATTGTCAATCGAAAAATTATTTTTTTCTCAAAATGTGACCACTGGAATGACTGTTTCGCAGGCAAGAGGTGTAGTTTTATTATTGGCAGCTCAATATAATTTAACGGTTTTTGAGTATACACCGCTTCAAATTAAATTAACAATTACTGGTTATGGTCGAGCTGAAAAAAAACAAATTCAAATGATGGTTAAAAAATTTTTGAAATTAAATTATACTCCAAAACCAGATGATTGTGCAGATGCTTTAGCGGCAGCTATTACGCATATTATTACAAATCGTTGATTATTTATGTTAACCTAAATTAGATGATAGTATCTTTATGTGGCTTAGTTGAAAAAAATTATGATAATAACATAATAATTAATGTTAGTGGTGTTGGTTATGGAGTTTTGATTAGTTCAATTGATTTTAATAAGCTTAATTTTGATAATGAATATAAATTTTATATTTATGAATATATTAGAGAACAATCTGATGATTTGTATGGTTTTTTAGATTTAAATTCTAAAGAACTTTTTGTTAAATTAATTAATGTTAGTGGTGTTGGTCCGAAAGTCGCTATGGCAATTTTAAGTTTAGGTGCAATAGAGAAAATTCAACAAGCCATTGATCAAGCTGAAATTAATTATATCCAACAAGCCAATGGTGTTGGTAAAAAAGTTGCCGAACGAATAGTCATTGAACTGAAAGATAAAGTTAATTTAGCCAAATCAAATAGTAATTTTATTATTAATAATTTTTATGAAGACCAAGATGCAGTTCGAGGATTAATGGCTATGGGATACAATAAAAAAGAAGCAATTAATTTATTAAGTGATGTTGATAAAAATTTATCTAGTTTAGAAAAAATTAAACAAGCTTTAAAAGGCCATTGAGAGAATTTAAATTATAGTAAGTTGAGGTATACTGTTTATAATGTCAGTTGATAGAATAGTTAGCCCAAATGATGATTTGATTAAAAATTTTAATCAAGATAATGATACTTCTTTAAGACCAAAAGATTTTAAAAGTTATATTGGTCAAGAAAAATTAAAAAGAACTCTTAAAGTTTCAATTAAAGCTGCTAAAATGCGTCAAGAACCACTAGATCATATTTTATTGTATGGTCCTCCTGGTTTAGGTAAAACTTCTATGGCAAATGTTATAGCTACTGAAATGAATGCTCAATTAAAAATAACTAGTGGTCCAGCTATTGAACGAATCGGTGATCTAGCTAGTTTACTAACTAAATTAGAAGACGGAGATATACTTTTTATTGATGAAATTCATCGATTGAGTCGTAATATTGAGGAATCTTTATATAGTGCTATGGAAGATTTTAAAATAGATATTTTTTTTGGTAAAGGACCGACAGCTGAAAGTATGAGATTTGACTTACCAAAAATTACTATTATTGGTGCTACCACTAGAACTGGTGCTTTATCGGCACCTCTAAGAGATCGTTTTGGTATTTTACATAGATTAGAGTATTACACGGTTGATGAAATTCAACAGATAATTCATCGATCGGCGACTATTTTACATATTCTAATTGATGAAAAAGCTGCTCATGAATTAGCTTTAAGATCTAGATTAACACCAAGAATAGCCAACCGTTTATTAAAACGTGTGCGTGATTATGCTGATGTAAAGGGTTTAAAATCAATAGATTATAATACAGCGATTGAAACTCTCAATTTGTTAGAAATTGATAATATTGGTCTTGATCATGGAGATCGTTTAATATTAAAAACAATTATTGAAAGTTATAATGGTGGACCAATTGGTTTAGGTGCTTTATCGGCAATTATGTCAGAAGATAATATTACTATTGAAGATTTTTATGAACCTTATTTAATGCAAATTGGTTTAATCGAAAGAACACCTAGAGGACGAATTGTTACCAATAAAGCCTACGATCATTTAAAAATTAAAAAGGATTAGATCTTGAAGTTTGGAATAATGTCTTAACTTGCACACTGTTATTATTTAATTTCTGTAATTGATTAATAACAATTGGTTTAATAGTTTGAGGCATCAGAACATTATTATTTTTTGAATTTGGTAATAAATTAGTATTTGGCTGATTAAGACTAGTGATTTTAATGATTAAATAACTATATAAAATTAAAATAAAAATTAAATAAATTAAAAATTTATATTTAGCAATAGTTTTGATAGTATTTTTAATTTGTTTAAAACTGATAGTATTTTTTTTCATAATAATTAAATCTTTGGATTAATATAAATATTTAACGAAATAGTAAAAGAGACTAAATTATTATTTTGAGAATAGGGTGTGATTACCAGAGAGGTAATTTGAGCAGTCTGACGGTTATTTTCTAAAGCATTTAAAAAACTAATAAATTGACTAAAGGTAGCCAGTTGATTGGTTTGATTAGAGCTAGTAATAGTAATAGGTAGAGTATAAAGACCAGGGATTGTGCCAACTGGAGATAATTGAGATAACGATGGATTATTTAAAGAAGATAGACCTAGATTTTTAGGAACTACTTCTCCAGCAATAGATGATCCACCACTATTAAGACCAAGACTAGAGGAAGGAAAAGTAATAGAGCTAATGACTATATTGTTTTGATTAGCAATTTTAACAATTTGACGAACAGTTTGAGTTTGATCTTTATTTTGTGGTACAACCGTTTGGGCAATCTTATAAAGTGACTGATATTTGTTTAATTCACCTCTAGCAGCTATTAAGTTGAGTTGTTTTTGATTTAAAATAGAAATTTGATTTTGATTTTGGCTTAGACTTTGGGCTTTTTTATCAAAGACTGAACTTATATTAAAAGTTAAAACAATTGAGGATAATAAAACTATAATTAATAGCCCAATCATTAACCAATAAAATTGTTTATGTGTCATGATTTTTTACCTTGATTAATCATTAAAAATTGATTGGTGTTATTAAATAAAGCTCTTAAAGATATTGTATATGGATATTGACCTTGTGATGTGTTGTCAATTGAAATAATATCAACATTTTTAAATAAATTACGATGAGGATCGCTTAAATTAACCTGTATTTGAGTAGCACTATTATAACTAGTAGCTTTTGCAGTTAAGTTAATACCTGTTGAAGTATTATTAATACTTAAACCAGTTAAGGCTGTGCCGGGAGGCATGGCAGCACCAATTGCAACGATTAACTTAGAAAACAAAATTTCTTGAGATAATACTTTTGTAACTAATCTAAAAGTTGTCGTGAATTTTTGAATTTTTTGATTAGTGGAAGCGATATTTTCATGTTCGAGTTTAGCAGTTAGATTGTTAATTTGAGTTTGATCATTTTTATAACTATGTTGATATGAAATTAAACCATAGGTTGTTATAACTATTAAACCTATTAAACCTATTAAAGAAATAATTAAATATTTTCTTAAGATAATATTTTTTCGAGCATAAATATAATCTTTTTTAATAACTGGAGGTAATAAATTAATCACGGAAGAGCTCCCATGGATTTAATAAACTTAAGCCTGCAACTGTTGCGTACATTGGTTTATCGGCCAGAGCGGGTGGTTGCAATCCTTTAAAATCAATATATTGCCACGGATCAGAATGTTTTACTGGTAATCTAATAGAATCAATCAGATATTCACTTAAACCAGGCATATTAGCTCCACCACCTAAAGTTATAATTTGTTCAATCGGTCTTTTATTAGTGTAATGTTCTTCATAGTATCGTTTCATGGAGTTTATTTCTTTAATGACATTATCTAAAATTGGACTTAAAGCTTCTTTCATCTCTGATTGTCTTTTACTGACTTGTAAGCCATATTTTGTTTTTATTAAACCAGCCTCTTCCTCGGTTACGTTTAATTTTTTTTGAATGGCAGCTGTAAAGATTGAACCACCGGCTTGGACAGTTCCGGTAACCAAAATATGTCCTTGATCATAAATAGATATGTCAGCTGATTTAGACCCAAAATCAATAATAATAGTAGCTTGATTGCTGGTTGGATCAAGTGAAAATAATCTAGCTGATGAATGTAAAGTTGGTTCAATCAAAACGGCTTCAAGTCCTAATATTTGAGACAAATTTAAATAAGAATCAACAATTTCTTTTGGAACACCAATTACTAAATAATCATCAGTGGATTTAGATTTTTTAATAATTTCATAATCAATATATAATTCTTCGGCTGGTATTGGTATATATTGTTCGGCTTCTAAATTAATGGCTTCACGAATTTCTTTAGGTTCTAATTTTGGTAAAGTGATTGATCGAGTGAATGTTCGATAAGCTGGTATAGCTAAAGCAACTCGTTTGGTGTTAATTGATCCGATTAAGTATTTATCAAATAATTCAAAAGCTGATTTAGCAATATTTTTATAGTCTATAATGACACCATTTTCTATAACGGTGTGGTTAAAACTAGTAAAACCATAGCCAATAATATGAGTTTTTTTATTTTTCGAAAGACTTAGCTGCATTACTTTTAATGAACTCGGTCCAATATCTAGGCCAAATATAGGTTTATCGTTGTAGAAATAAGGAATTTTTTGGTTTTTCATTTTACCACCATAATTTGTTATATTATAACAAACTTTAACTATTTTAATAATAAAAGCCCTCAATTAAGAGAGCTTTTATTTATTAGTCTAAAATTAATTTTAATTAAGACTTACTTTAGTATCAACACCACCACCAGCTTCTAGAAAAGCTGATAAAGTATATTGACTACAAGTTGTATCATTGGCCTCACAATTAGCTGCACTGCCAGTACTATCAGTAGGATAGTAATCATAATTTCCAACAGCGCTTGGTGGTGTAGCGCTATTACTTAAACAATTAGTTGATGATGATTGAACACAAGTTGTAGATGGATCAAGTAATGCTGAAATTTCCAAACTAGGCATATTAGTTTTAACCCATGATGGTGAATTCAAATCTGCATAGGATGGATAATATCCATTTGTTGTATAAAAAGCTTCGAGTTGAGTTTGAATAGCGTCTAGGTCAGTTACTCTTTTTGCATTTCTTGCCTTAGCCTGGATGCCATTATAAGTTATTAAAACAATGGTTGCTAATATACCTATGACAACTATGACGATTAAAAGTTCTATTAATGTAAAGCCTTCTTGGCGTTTTTTTAGGGAGATCATAAGTCCCACCCTCCTTTTTAATTGTTAAATGATTTCTAAAAATATTTATTTCTAGTTATCTAACTAAGATTATAATCAATAAATAACTAAAATCAAGCTTGAAAGAATATCTTAATTACTGCTTGTTGGAATTTGTCTAGTTAAATTAGCAATTGGTCCCATAACCGAAAGAGCAATTAGACCGACGGCAGCTCCTAAAAATATAATCATAATAGGCTCAATTAAAGCTGCTAGACCATCAATTAAAACTCCAACTTCCTCTTCATAAAAATCAGCAATTTTACTTAATACTTGGTCAATTTGTCCAGTTTCTTCACCGACTAACAACATTTGAGCGACTATTGGTGGAAAATGTTGACTTTTAGAGATTGGTTCAGATAATTGTTTACCTTCTTGAACTTCCTTAGCGGCGGCTTTTAATTCAGCTTCAATGACTTTATTACCAATAGCTGAACCGGTAATTTCAAGAGCATCTAAAACTGTTACACCTGCTGCCATTAAAGAAGCAAAAGTTCTCGAAAATCTTGAAATAGCTACTTTTAAAACTATAATTTTAACGACTGGAATTTTAAGCAACCAACTATGAAAGCGATATTTACCTTGATCGGTTCTAATATACTTTAGAAAATAATAAAAACCAATCATTAAAATAATAAAGACTATAATTAAATTTGGTGTACTTTTAATAATAGGTATAACATTTAAACCAGGAATTAAATGAATGATAGTGTTATCGGTGCAATATCTTGAAAAATTTAGTAGCACTTGACTATAAATAGGTAGTTTAGCTTTTGGACCAGCTAAAGAGGAAATAATATGAGCAATTTTTGGCATAATAAATAACATAATTCCAAAAAAAGCTAGAATTGTAACAACTAGAATGACTATTGGATACATCATAGCTGATTTAATTTTTTTCTTAATTGATTCATCTAATTCAACTTGTCCAGCTAATCTTTTAAGAATTTTATCTAAAATACCACCTTCTTCTCCAGCTCGAATCATCGCCACAAAGACTTCTGAAAAAACAGTTGGATATTTAGCAAACGCTTCAGCAAGAGTTTTTCCGCTTTCAACATCTTTAGTAACCGAATTAAGAATTTCTCTTAAATAAGGACTTTCACTATCATCGGCTAGAGCCGACAGTGATCTTGCTAAAGGTACCCCAGCACTTATCATGGTGGATAATTGTCTTGTAAATATTACAAGATCTTGAGATTTAACCTTTTTCTTAAGACCTATTTCCATGTTAAGGCTTAATTTAGTCTTTTTTTCAACTTCTATTAAAATTGGGTTAACATTTTGTTTATGAAGTAACATTAAAAGAGCTTGTTTATTAACAGCTTCGGCTGTACCAGAAATTGTTCGTCCGTCTTTAGTAACTGCTTTATATATAAAATTCATATTTTTATTGTACTACTTCAGTTGTAGTAACTCTTAAAATTTCCTCAACAGTAGTTTGTCCTCTTAAAGCTTTAATTAGTCCGTCGATTTGCATAGGGAGCATACCATTGCTATTAGCGGTAGATTCTATGATTTCACTTGAAGAATTGCTAATAATTAATTTTTGAATATTATTAGAATTTGTTAAAACTTCATAGATACCAATTCGACCTTTAAAACCAGTATGATTACAAAGGTCACAACCCTCAGGATTATTATTGAAAAAACGATGAATTTTAGTGTCGCTACTACTTAAATCACTGATAGAATATTTTTGATTGTTTTTGTCAATACCAATGCCATCTTTGATGGCAGTTGTTTCTAATTGATAAATCTTTTTAAAATCATTTTTTAAATTAAAAATTCGGTTAATTCGTTTAATATAACTTTCATCAGGTACAAAACTAATTCGACAATTAGTGCATAGTTGTCGAACTAATCGCTGAGCCACCACTACTCTAACGGTTGAAGCAATTAAAAACGGTTCAACGCCCATATCTAATAATCTGGGTAAACTTGTGGCAGCATTATTAGTGTGAAGAGTTGAAAAAACTAAGTGACCGGTTAAAGCAGCCTGAACGGCTAGATCAGCTGTTTCGTGATCTCTAATTTCTCCCAACATAATAATATTTGGATCTTGTCTCAATAAAGCTCTTAGACCATTAGCAAAAGTCATACCAGCTATCGGATTAACTTGAGTTTGGTTAACACCAACTATATGATATTCAATTGGATCTTCTATGGTCGATATATTGACGTCGGGCGTATTAAGACTACTTAAAACACTGAATAAAGTGGTTGATTTTCCTGAACCCGTTGGACCAGTTACTAAAATTAAACCATGAGGTTGGGTGATGGCACTATTAAATTCAGTTAATGAATTTCCCCAAAAACCTAATTCAACAAAATCGGCCGCTTTAGAAGATTCATTTAAAATCCTAATAGCAATTTTTTCACCATCTAAAATTGGTAAAGTTGAAATTCTAAGAGCGTAGATAATACCGTTAACTTCAATTTTAAAACGTCCATCTTGTGGAGCTCGATGTTCATCAATTTTTAGATTGGCCAATATTTTAATTCGACTAGTTATTGAACCTAGCAGTCTGATTGGTAAGCGATTTGCTTCTCTTAATAATCCATCAATTCTATATCTGACTACTACTACATTTTCTCGCGGTTCAATATGGATATCACTAGCACCAGCCTTAATGCCATATTCAATTATAAGATTAACTGTTTGAGCTATTGGAGAGTCTTCGGCTAAATCATTAGTATCAACCTCTTCTTTATCTTCATTATTGTCTTGTGAGGCAATAACTCTAGTTAGTTCATTATTAATATTATCTCTATATTGATCTAGGGCGTTTTCTAGTGAGGTGGTAGTTGTTATGTAAATTCTAATATTGTTGTCTAATTGTTTTTGAAGAAAATTAATACTTTGAATATCATCAGGATCTTCCATGGCAATTAGTTTGGTATTATTTTTATCAACATCAAAAACAATTGCTTTATATTGATTGGCGATTCTTTCAGGTAATAAATTTAAAACAGCTGGTTTAATACTTTTACTATTTAATTCTATATATGGAATATCAATTTCTTCGGCATAAAGTTTGGTTAATTCTTTTTCAGAGATGATATTATTGTTAACTACTAAATCTTGTAATGGTTTTTTGGTGGTTTTTTCTTGTTCTTTTAAATTTTTTAATTGTTCATCATTAAGATAATTACCGCTAACTAATAATTTTTCCACCAACGAGTCAGGTATACGCATATCATAATAATATCAAAATTGCTTATGTTTAAGCAATTGTCTATACTTTAATTAATTATAAATATAAGGTACTACATGGATAATAATTTACCTAGCAATTCTAACAACGATCAAAACACAAACCAACCAAATTTAACTCCTCAACTCGATCAAACACCTCAACAATCTTTTCAACCAAATAACCCAATAATTATTAGCAATAATTCAACCAAAAAGAATCGAAAAATTAAAATAATAATTTTAGTAATTGTATTAGTAATTTTGATTATTAGTGCTCTTGTATATGTTTATTTATTAAAAAATAATAATTTATCTCCGGTTATAAGTTCTAGTAATTCGTCAAATTTATATTCAAATACCAGCGCCAATGTTGGTCAAGTTAAATTTTTATCGCAATCAAAATTGATAGCATATCAGCCGATTTATAAAAATGCTTGTAAAACAATGCCGAAAAATAATACTTTTCCAGCTTGTAATATATTTTATTTTTATCAAGTTGGTATGACTACTGGTAATAATAATCCAATTATTGTTGCGGTTGATTTTAATTCTCAAATGGCAGGTTCTGGTAACGGTTATTTTTATGCTGTTTTTATAAAAGAATCATCGACACGATATGAATTAATTAAACAATATAATTTAAAAAATTACCCTAATTACAGCATGTTAAGTGGTAATTCTAATAGCGCTACTCCACAAAATGCTTTAACTGCTTATGTAAAAGTTAATTTAAATAGTCCGATTAGTAATTCGTTTAATTTTCCTAGTAATGTTACTTTAACTAACAATGTAACTTTGACTAAAGATGATTCAGTGGTTGGCGGTAATTGGTTTATTAAGAGTTTAGCTGGTATTTTAATTGGTTTTGGTGATTCAAGTCCGATTAACACTAGTCATTTAAATTTAATTGGACAGAATAGTAGTTATATGTATTTCGATTATGCTAATAATTTAATTTCATCTCTTAACGATAATGCAATATTTGGTACTTTACAAAATGATTTTGCTGGTTTTTATCAGTTAAATCAACCGATTAGCAATAATTCAATACCAGCAATTACCTGGAATGGTGGTCAAATTAATAATAATAAATATATTGATACTTTTTCTAGCTGTTCTTTAAATGGCAAAGGTTATATTACTGCAACAGGTTTGAACAATAATAATTTAACAGTAGTAGGAAAATTAAATGGTCAAAATATTTATCAATTACCGATTAGTAATCAGATTTTTCAGGCATATTATAATACTAATTTTCCATCTGTTGCTACACCTTATTCTCACAGTGCAACCAAATTAAGCTCACAACAGTATTCAAATCAACATGGGGTAATATTGTTAAAAAATTCATTAAATCAATATGTTGTTTATCAATTATCTAACTTTGCAGCTGGTAGCGCTTGTTAGTTTATATTTATCTTTTTAATGCTAAACTATTACTATAAAAGGTGGATAATATTAACCATAAAATAAGGTAGTTGTTATGAAAAAAGATACTGATGCAAAAAATAATCAAACTGAACAAAAATCAAAAGCCTTAAATGTTGCTCTTGAATCAATTGAAAAACAATTTGGTAAAGGTTCTATTATGAAATTAGGTGATTTTTCATCTAAAATGGTTGAATCTATTTCTACTGGAAGTTTATCACTTGATTTAGCTTTGGGTGGTGGTTTGCCCAAAGGTCGAATTGTTGAAATTTATGGACCAGAAAGTTCTGGTAAAACCACTTTAACGCTTCACGCAATTGCTGAAGTCCAAAAAAAAGGTGGTATTGCAGCATTTATTGATGCTGAACATGCATTAGATCCAAGTTATGCTAAAAGAATTGGGGTTGATACAGATAATTTATTACTTTCTCAACCCGATAGCGGTGAACAAGCTTTAGAGATTGTTGAAACTCTTGTTCGATCAAATGCTGTTGATATTATTGTAATTGATTCGGTGGCAGCTTTAGTACCTAGAGCTGAAATTGAAGGCGAGATGGGTGATAGTCATATGGGTTTACAGGCTCGATTAATGAGTCAAGCTTTAAGAAAATTAACCGGTATTATTAGTCGTTCAAATGTCACGGTTGTTTTTATTAATCAAATTAGAATGAAAATTGGAGTTATGTTTGGTAATCCTGAAACAACTACCGGCGGTAATGCACTTAAGTTTTATGCTAGCGTAAGAATGGATATTCGCCGAACAGGTCAAATTAAACTTGGTGATAGCATTATTGGTAATCGTACAAAAGTGAAGGTAGTTAAAAATAAAGTTGCACCTCCATTTCGAGAAGCTGAATTTGATATTATGTATAATCAAGGTATATCTAAAACGGCTGATTTATTAGATCTAGCCTTAAATCATAATATTATAGATAAAGCTGGAGCTTGGTTTTCTTATCAAGATAATAAAATCGGACAAGGTCGAGAAGCGGTTAAAAATTATTTAGCTGAGAATCCTAAAATTATGGATGAAATAACTGAAAAAGTTTTATTGGCAGAATCTAAAAAAACTTAAAGATTAATGAAATTAGTTCAAATTAAACCAATTGGTCAATTGTTTCAGGTTGTTTTTGATAATGATCAAAAATTTTTAATAAGTAGTTCTTTGATTATTGAAGGTAATCTACAAATTGATCAATTTTTTTCAACTGAGGAGTATTTAAAATTTGAATCAGCAGCTTTAATTGATAAAAATTATTTAAAATGTTTAAACTTTATTGCTTATCGTCAAAGAACAACTAAAGAAATTCAAACTTATTTAATGAAATTTAATTTAGATCAATTGATAATTGAGTCTATTATTAAAAAATTGCAACAGAATAATTTTCTAAATGATAATCATTTTATTGAAGCTTTTATCAATGATAGTTTGAATTTAAATTTACGATCAATAAAAATGATTAGATTTAATTTATTAAAAAAAGGCTTTAAAAAATCTGAAGTTGATAAAATTTTAATTAATTACGATGATCAGGAAATTTTAAAAAAATTAATTTTAAAAAAACAAAAAATTAAAAATTATCAAAATCCACAAAAATTAATTAATTATTTATTAAATCAAGGTTTTGATTATCAACAAATTAAAACGGCTTTATCTAATCAATAATTGGTAACGGTAAACCAGCTTTGATTTTTTGATCTAAATCTTCAATGATAATTTTTCGATCGTTCAATTCAACAATTTGGGAACGATGAATTTTTAAACTTGTTCCGCGAAAATTTCGATATATTGATTGAGTGACCTCTAAATTATTAACATACATTGATTTAAGATTAATAGTAAAATCTGTTACTTTGCCAACTTTTTTACGACTAATTGTTTCAACAGATTTATTGATTAGATTATAGTTAATATTAATAATATTTTGTAATCTAATTAAATCTTCTGGATCACTAAGAATAGATTCGTCATTAATCATTAAATAATTAAAATTAATTTCTCGAATATCTTGGTCTAATAAAATTTTAAGTTGGCGATTTCTAGTTAAACAATAAAAAGCCGGCAAGGTTAAATTGTCTGGATTAATGAGTGGTTTAGTGATAGTTGCGATTACTTCACCATCCTTTAATGAAATAATCGGTTTTTGATTAATATTTGAGTTTAAAATTAGCATAGTTTAATTATAAATCATTATTGGTATCAAACTAATAAATGGTTACAATATAGGGGTGAAAATATATACTAAAGAAATTAAGTCAGTTAATTTGAAAAAAACTGATCAAATTGGTTGTCAACTTGGTCAACATTTGAAGGGTGGTGAGATTATTGTTTTAAATGGAGATTTAGGGAGTGGTAAAACAACTTTAACTACCAGCATAGTTAAAGGTTCGGGAAGTTTAGATCAAGTTAATTCACCGAGTTTTTTAATCAAAAATCAATATGATTGTCCAAATTTCATTATTCATCATTATGATTTTTTTCGTTTGTCTGATCCAGGACTTATGAAAAATGATTTAATTGAAATTATTAATAATGGTCGAGACGTTATAATAATTGAATGGGCTCAAATCATTAATGATTTAATTGTTAAAGATTATTTGAATATTGATTTTGTAATAGATAATCACGATAACCGAATTTTGAAGTTTAAATACCACAATAATTTAAAATATTTAATTGATTTATTATGATAATTTTAGTACTTAGAACCGATCAAAATATTGCTCAGTTATTTTTATATAATCAGGATAAAATAATTGCTCATTATGAATGGTTAAGTGAACATCAATTAGCTTTAGATTTAAATAAAAAAATAACTAATTTTTTAAATAAAAATCAAAAAAAATTAACAGACTTAAGTGGTTTAATTGTTTTTACCGGACCAGGTTCGTTTACTGGTTTAAGAATTGGAATTAGTTTAATGAATGCTCTTAGTTACGGACTTAATATCCCAATTGTCGGCACATCATCAATCATTGATGATAGCTGGATTAACGAAGGTATTAATCGATTAATTAATGGTTATAACGATAAGATTGTTCGACCAATTTATGATCAACCAATTAGAACCACTCAACCTAAAAAATAGTTTAATTTGACGATTTTTAATCATAAATGTATAGTTTTTATTAGAGAAATTCAATAAAATTGATGATTTTCTTAAATTAATTAAATATTTGATAGTCTGAATAAATTTTTTTATTTTTGATTTTAAGAAGGGGTATATATGATTGAAGGCATTTTAGCAGTGGCTGGCTTAGCTGTCGGTTTTTTCGGTAATCAACTAATGACTAAAAAAAGACTTAAATCGAATGAAGATTTAGCTAAAAATGAAGTTGATAAGGCCAAAAAAGAAGCCGATAAAATAATTAACAAAGCACATCAAGACAGCATAAAATTATTAGAAGAATCTAAGGAAGAAGATCAAAATCGACGAGCAGAATTACAAAAACTAGAAAAAAGACTAATTGATAGACAAGAAAATTTAGATAAAAAACTTGAAGAATTAGATCGAAGACAAGAAAATGTTAGAAAAAATGAAGATGAAATTGAAAAATTGAAAAATGAAATTAGAGACATTCGATTAAAACAACAA
>JAJZWG010000061.1 GCA_021846795.1 bacterium | reverse complement strand
GGTAAGCGAACAGTTTTCTTGATATTCAGCCTGCATTCATAAGCCCTAAGTAAATCAGACTCCTCTTCAATAATATCAATTTCACGCTGATCATTGTTTCGCCAATAATAAGATCTAACGTGCCGTTCTTGCGTCTGTAAATACTTAAGCCTCTCAATAACACAGAAGTTTTCCCATAATAAACCAATGTCATCGCGAGTCTGAAGTGGTTTAAAGTTTTCAATAATTGCGTTGCGGATACCAAGATCAGTAAAGTAGATTTTTCGTAATCGTCCTACTTCCACGCGTTGGTTACGTCTGTACTGATTACGTCGTTGGATTATGAAAGCCTTTTCAAGTAAATCAATATAGCGCATGACAGTTTCCTTGGATACTGACAATTTACCAGCCAGTTCACCATAGCTTACTTCTTGACCAACCTGATAAGCTAACAATCGTAGTAGATCATTGATGACAGTCTGATCAAACATAACCTGTGGCCCAAAAGCATCACGATAGACATAGTTGTTGGCGACATTACTAAGTCTAGTGTGGGCAGCTTGGGCAGATAGTTGCCAAATAGCTGGATAACCACCACGATCAAGCATGGTACGCCAGTTACCGTCTATTTCCAGACGATTTTTTGACACTTCACTTATACTGAGCGGATACAATAGAGTTTCCTCTGATCTTCCGGTAAGCGGTTCGGCTATTTTATTGGCTAGGTCTAAACTTGATGAACCTGTAACTAGTAAATTTATATCTGGGTAAGTATCATGAATAAGCTTTATTGTAATTCCTATATTCTCAACTCTCTGCCCCTCATCAATAATTACAAGGTCAGTATTTCCAATATAGGACTTTAATTCAACGGCTGATTTGTTAGTCAGACTTATAACTACGTCTGGATCGTCACAATTCAGATATAGCGATGATTTAAATCGTTTTGCTACTTCTTTAGCTAAGGTTGTCTTGCCTACCTGGCGAGCTCCGTAAAGGATGGCAATAAGCCCATTAGAGAGGACCTTTTCAATGTGTTTCTGTTCATGTCTTTGAATGTACATAGTCATAGTTTAACATAAAACTCCGATTAACGCGAATCGCATAGCGGAAAATAGCACTTTATCGCGAGCGGTTATGTTTTTATTTGTTTTTTTAATAATATTGATACAGCCACTATAGATAATATATCTGGATTAGAGTTTAAATTATATATTGCTTTTACTAAAACATCAGTGATATACAAATGTTAGACTCACCGAAAAGTATGATTTAGGTGTAGATATAATAACTACTAGAAACAATATAACTTATTATATTCAAGTTAAAAGATATTTATCACATGTTAACTTCCGCTAGTCACATTAACTACCAATGAGTATAATTCAAGTAATTGTTCTAGTGTTACATATATCATCTATTAACAAGATTGACAAAATCTTTTTTGTAATCAGCCAAACTCTTTTTTCGCTGATTTTAAAACTTTTTGATCTTGACTATTCACGGAACAATCTATTACTTCAACCTAGTCATCAATAAAATATATTCTGTCGTTTAAGGTCTTTTGCGGGTATAGTAACCCGTCCACTAATTCCTATTTTAATAATTAAATACTTTAAATCATATTTATTATTATAATATTACCGTAATAATACATCTACTCGCTACACCATGAACACTTTTCTACATAAAATAGCTATACTTAATATATCTTACACTGGAAAACATCCATAATATATTATACCATTTTTTTGATAAAAATAAAAAAAGTGGTATAATAAACATATGAATGCCGAAAAAGTTTTAAATTTTGAGCCCTATACAATTAATGAAAAAACATTAGCCATAAACGGTTTATTAATAACTCTTAATAAGCTTAACGATAAACCACTAAAAGCCGCTGAACGAGTTTATGATTTAGCTCAGGCCAGTAACAATAATTCAAAATTAATTCTAACTCATCATCAGCTAGAATTTGACGGAACACCCGATAGTATTAGGTACGCTGACTTTTTTCTGAATGATTTGGCTCAATATATATCTATTGTTCGCTTACCAAAACAAAAATTTGTAATACCGACCGTTTCAACTCTACCACCCAAAATTGAATTAATTAAACGCAATATTCAAAAGAATTATAATGATCAAGAAATTATTGATTTTAGCGATCAATTAATTAAAAATTCTCAAAGTCGTTCAAGATTTTGGACGGAAGAATTGAATCAATCAGAACACCATTTATTAATTAAAGAAATTAAGGATCAACGTTTTCAACACGATTAATTATCTAAACAAAAACTTTTAAAAAATTATTGGTATATCACACCCAACCGCAATGTACGGGGTTTAAAACTTGAATTTAGATATCTTACTCTATAACTGTATGTTGAAACCGATCTTAGCTTAATAAAATTAGGGCCTAAAATTATATTTAAATTATGGGCAATTATTCTTGAAATTTATTAGAACTATATACTCTAACCAAATCTAAATCTTCTAAAGCATGGTTTTTAATAATACTTAATAGTTCTTTTAAATATTGTTTAGCTTGATGATTATTCATCCCTGGTAACGATTCCAATTGATAACGATTGAAGGGCTTTAAAACCGCAATTATCTCTAAGATCGAATCAGGTAAAACGTCTAATATATTAGCCTTAGTTTTTAAAGTAATAGTTCGCCAATCAATTAATTTTTCAAATAAAATCTGATCGATTAAATTATTGTTAGAATAAATTTGATTTAACTCGTCTATGAATAAGTCCTTTTTAGTTAAATCATTAATTTTAGAAAAATACTTTAAACTAAAATCTAAATCATAAACTTCTTGAGCTAATTGTAAAGAACGGTCGTTAAAACCTTTTAAATATAAGCCGTCCAATGATCTAACTCTTGATAAAGCAACATAGCCCATACCAAGACTAAACGATTTGGTTAAATCAATTAAAGCAGCATCTAAACTCATTCCCTGGCTCTTATGAATT
This sequence comes from bacterium, assembly GCA_021846795.1. GTDB lineage: Bacteria > Patescibacteriota > Saccharimonadia > Saccharimonadales > UBA4665 > JAJZWG01. The sequence goes on along the minus strand of JAJZWG010000061.1, from coordinate 18 downwards.
GTTATAGCCCAAGCTAAT
>JAJZWG010000060.1 GCA_021846795.1 bacterium | reverse complement strand
TTTTTTTAACGAATTGATTAACGTCGATTCGTTTAGATGACATTTTTTTTCGATTAGTTTGATAATTTTTTCGATTATTATGATAATAAGACATGAATAAGTCCTTTTAAGTTAATTATTATTAAAATTGTTGCCGATAAAATCAAAATAATAATTAGCTAAAATGATTTATTCAAAAAACAATCTTATAAGACTATCACATCGGGCTATTTTAATCAAGGATTAATTAAAGTTCTTTAGTAAATTTTAAATAAAATATGAAATATTAGCTAAAATTTAAAAAAGTGGTATAATAAAACTTAATTATGAATACTGAAAAATTTTTCAGTGAAACTGAAGATTCTTTGGATTTTGAACCATATTCAACCGATGAAAGAACGTTGGCTAAAAATGGTATGTTAATAACTCTTAATAGACTTTATGATAAACCGTTAGCTGCCGCTGAAAGGGTTTATGATTTAGCTCAAGCTAGTAAAAATAATTCAGCATTAGTTTTAACTCACCGTGATTTAGAAATTAACGATAGTCCAAATAGTGTTAAAAATTCTGAGTATTTTTTAAACGATTTAGCTCGTTATATTTTAGTCGTTCATTTATCTAAACAAGAATTGATTATGCCTATGCCTACAGTTAAGCTCGTAGGATCTACTTTAATTCCTAAGATTGATTTAGTTAAACAAAATATTCAAAATAATTATGCTGATGAAGATATTAATAATTTGAGTCAACAGCTAATCATTAATTCTAGTAATCGACTTAAGTTTTGGACTAATGAATTAGATCAATCGAGTCAGCACTCATTAGTTAGAAAAATCAATAAACAACGTTTTTCGCATAGTTAGTTTTATTGTTTTACGGATAAATTGTCTAGGTTAATCATTGTACTGTCAATTTTTTTAGCAAAGAAACTATCATGGGTAATATATATAATTGAACCGTTATATTTAGTTAGAGAATTTTCAAGTTCTTCAATGCTTGGCAAATCTAAATGATTAGTTGGTTCGTCTAAAATTAATAACTGTGGTTGGTCAATTAACATAGACATTAATTGGAGTCTAGCTTTTTGTCCACCACTTAGGATTTTAACTGATTGATGACCATCATTTGATGGGTCGAACAAATATTGACTCATTAGTTGTTTGATGCGTTGATCACTAACCGGAAGATGCTTAGATTTTAAAATATTTTCGATTGCAGTTTCGAGTGTTAAATCCAAATATCGTTGATTGATCTCCTGTTCGTAAAGACCAATTTTTAGTTTTGGTTTAATAGAAATTTTTCCTGATAAAATTATATCGTTAACTTCTTTTTGATGATTAGATAGTTGCATAATGACTTTAACTAAACTAGATTTGCCAGCTCCATTTTTTCCAAATAATCTTAATCTTTGACCAGCTAAAAGACTAAAGCTAAGATTTTTGAATAGTGGTGATTGATTGTAGCCTAAACTAAGACTTTCGACTGTTAAGATTGTTTGAGTACTGTTTGATTGATGTTGTTCAACCGAAAGTTTGATGTTAGTTGTTTTATATTTATGGTAAGAATTGGTTATTTTGTCGTTTAAAGTTTGAATTGATGTTTGATCAATCCAAAAAGATGGCTTATCAATCATTAATAATTTTTCAAGTTCTTTTTCGGCATTATTTTCTAATTTTTTAAAGTTTTTTATTGTGCCGGGATCACGGGATCTTTCTTTGAATCTTCTAAATCTAATTATGTCTGATTGAAGATTTTTAATTTGTTTTTGGGTTAAATCATAGGTGCTGATTTCTGACAGTGTTTTTGACATATTATTTTTTAAATATGATTGATAGTTACCTTTAAAGTTATAGTTAGTTAAATTTTTAATTTCAATAATTCTATCAACCCGATTAAGTACATCTCGATCATGAGTCACAACAACTACTGCAGAAGTAGTTGACTTAAACCAATTAATAAAAACATTTTTAGCAATATAATCCATATGATTAGTTGGTTCATCAATCAGAGTAAGATCACTTTGGCTAAGTTGAACTTTGATGAGTTCAATTAAACGTACTTGACCACCACTTAATGTACTCAGTTTACGGTTAATAATTTTAGAGTCTAAATTATAATTATTTAATATTTGTTGAATATTTTCTTGCACTCGATAATAGTTAAGGTCACTAAATCGATTAATTTGATCAGATAGTTGCTGAATTTTACTTGGATCTGTTTTGATTTTTAAACTTAATTTTTCGATACTGTTATTAAGGGATATGTATTCGGGTAAATCATTAACAATATATTCTAGAACCGTTAGGTTATTAAAGGTGTGATGTTCTTGCCTACTAGAAATAACTACGGCACGATTTTTAATGGTTAAAGTTCCATCATAATCTTTGTCTTGTTGATTTAAAATATTTAATAAACTTGATTTACCAGCACCGTTTCGACCAATTAGCCCAATTTTTTCATGGTCTTGAACAACAATCTCTAGGTGTTTGAATAATTGATGATTATTGAAAGATTTATCTTGAATTTTTAATGATAGAAGCATAAATTAGGTCTTAAATTTTAGTTATCAGTATATCATTAAAAAGAAGTTAATTATGAGATTTATTTCGTCTGATAGTTAATTGTCATAATTTACATCCATCTATTTTCAGACTACAATAAAATTAAGTAATAAAAAAAGAAGAATTAAATTGAATTATTCATTTGAGATTAAAGATTTATATAAATATTTTGGTGATGTTCATGCTTTAGATGGAATTAATTTAAAGGCTGAAGAAGGTACTATTTTTGGATTATTAGGGCCTAATGGTGCTGGTAAGACAACTATTGTTAGAATTCTAAGTACTTTAATGAAGCCAGATAGGGGTAATGTTTTAGTTTACGGTATGAACGTTGTTAAAAACCCACAAAAGATTAGAGAGACCATAGGCTTAGCTGGTCAATACGTAGCAGTTGATGAATATTTATCTGGTTATGAAAATGTTTTTATGGTTGGACGATTGTATGGATTA
>JAJZWG010000059.1 GCA_021846795.1 bacterium | reverse complement strand
TCAAATACCAGAGAGTTAATTTTGTATAGGCTGATTTAAACATATTGATTAACAGTCGAGAATATAACCAAAGCCTCTTTTAGTTTTAATGATTGGTTCAGAATTTTTAAATTGTTTAGGATCTTCAATTTTTTTTCTTAGATAGCCGATGTAAACCTCAACAGTATTTAATAAAATATCTGATTCTTCATTCCAGACATGGTCAATAATCATTTCTTTAGTGACAACTTGTTTGGGGTGACGCATTAAATATTCTAAGAGCATAAATTCTTTATGAGTTAAATTAATAATTTTATTGTCTCTAGTAATAGTATAATTAAGACTATCAAGTGATAGTGGACCAACATCTAATTTGTTATTAATATTTTGTTTAGGTCGACGAAGTAGAGCTCTAACTCGAGCAATTAACTCATCAAAAGCAAATGGTTTGACCAAATAATCATCGGCTCCAGCATTTAATCCGTCAACTTTATCACCTAAAGTTCCGCGAGCTGTTAACATAATGATCGGTATAGAGTTTTTTTCTTCTCTTAAAATTCGACAAATTTCTAAGCCATCTTTTGAACCAGGTAGCATTCGATCTAAAACAATTAAATCATAAACTGAATCTTTAGCATAAGCTAAACCATCATCACCGTTATAAACACTATCAACTACGTAACCTTTTAGTTCTAAGCCTTGTTTAATGGCTCGAGCGATTTTAGGTTCGTCTTCTATGACCAATATACGCATTTGAATATCATAATACTCTAGTATTAAAAATTACTGAAAAAGTCAGCTTATTTTTAATTGTATTTATGCAATTAAATTGTATAATTAAATTGTATAATTAAATTATATATTTAAAATAAAAATTATGATTAAAAAAAATTATTTTAAGCGACGTTTGTTCTTAAAAAAAACACAGATAGATTGGCATGATCATAATTTAAAAGTTATCCATGATTATTTTTTTAAAAGACTGTTAATAATTAGTTTAGTGGCAATTGTCTTAATCTTGATATTTGGCACTTATTCGTCAATGGCTGACAACAATATTAATTTAAAATTTATTGATAATTCAGTCGCAAATCAATGTTTAAATTATCCAACTAGTCATCATCTTCAATCAGTCCAAGTTAATTTGACTAGTTGTGTTCCTGTTAAAAATCAAGCTTTTTACGCTCAAGCTGGTTTTATTCATAGTGGTCAGTATTGTTTAAATGTTTTTAAAAAAACCAACTTTCAGTTTAATTTAGAAAATTGTAATCAAAATCCTTCAGAGGTTTTTTTAGTTAGTGGTCATAATTTATTTAGTCCACTTTATCAGAAATGTTTAGCCAATTTAAAGGGTCAATTAACTTTAGATATTTGTGATTACAATAATTCTACTCAACAAAATTGGCAGTTTAAGCAACAAATCAATAATCAGATTAAAACTATTACTGGTCTTAGTTGCCCCACGACTTTAAAACTTAACCAACAAATTAGTTGTCAAGCTATGATGCAGTGGAATCTATGGCATCAACCCAAGTCAAATCATTTACAGCTACTTAATAAATATACTGATGGTTTTGGTTTAGAGGAATGGTGTGCGGATTTTGTCAGTTATATTTATAAAACTAGCGGAGCTCCATTTACAGCTGGTGAAAGAAATGGTTGGGATGAATATAATGCTAATTATATTGTTAATGAACCAATTTTTAGTCAAATTTCAGCTCAAAATTATCAACCACAGGCTGGTGATGTCGCTTATTTTAATTATCCTGGTGGACATGTTGAAATTGTAGTAGTGGGTGGCGCTAAACCAACTTTTATTTATGGTGATTCGGCTCAACTTGATCCCCAAACTGGGAATGGTAATATGGCCGCGAATAACATTCTTGTCGATGGTCAATTTGGTCAAGTGACTTATTATCTATCACCTAATCAATAAAGGATATAACATGTTTAGTTTATTTGCAGCATTAATTAATTTAAATCACCCAGATAGTTATTTAAATTATTCTTTTTTATCAATCTCATTAGCTAATTTAATTTTAATTATTATTATGCTAATTATTTTTGGTTTAGCGGTTAGTTTACCCTTTCCGGGTAATAAAAAATCTAAAAATCAGCTTATTAGTCATTCGACTGATTTAAAAAATACTGTTGATAATACAAAATTAGCCGAAAAAAATGGTTTATGGACTTATAAAGTTCGTCGAGTTTGGTTAAAAATTTTACCACCAGAAAAACTTTTACCTGATTCTCAGCCAGCTTATGTTTCATCATGGATTTATGTTTTTGGTGTGGCGTCTTTAGCAGCTTTAGCTATGGCAATTATTTCTGGCTTAGGTTTAGCCATTGGTGGAGTTAATTGGTGGCATACTAGTCAAGTCGGTCATTTTGTTAATAGTGTTCATTTGTGGAGTGTTGAAGCTTTTATGGCTTTCTTAGTGATTCATCTTTGGGGAAAATTTTGGTTAGCTTCTTGGCGAGGTAAAAGAGCTTTAACTTGGATGACGGGTGTTTTAGCTTTTATGGTTTCAATTGTCGAAGCTTTTACTGGTTACTTGTCGCAACAAAACTTTAGTTCTCAGTGGATTGCTAGTAACGGCAAGGACGCTTTTAATGCACTTGGCGTCGGCAGTTTTTTTAATTTAATGAATTTCGGTCAAATGATTTTATGGCATGTGGTTTTAATACCTTTGGTGTTAGTTGGCATCATCGCTGTTCATATTATTTTAGTTAGAATTAGAGGTGTTTCTCATCCTTTACCTGTTAAGCGACCCCAAACTGCTCAACAAAAATTATTAGCTAAAAAAGCTGATAGTCGAGAGTGGACTGGACCTAATCGTCGTTATGATATTTTAAAGGAAGGTACTATTGCTTTTGTAATTGTTTTTGTTTTAGTGATTGGATTAGCCTTTTTATTATCTTCACCAGACAAACCGCCAGTCACAGTTCAAGAATGGGCTAGCTTGGCGCCGAAAGATTTTATTGCTACGACGGCTTCTGAATTGAACGGTACTTCAGACACGGCAACATACGGTCCACCCTATAATCAT
>JAJZWG010000058.1 GCA_021846795.1 bacterium | reverse complement strand
GACAAAACAATCCTCAGTCGTCTAGGTGTCAACGAAGACGATCAAAAACAAATAAATGTTTTAAGAATTTTTAACCGCTTATTTCTTCTCAAATTAGGACTAGCCATTGATGAAGATTTAACCGAACTACAAAGAAAAGAGTTTAACTCACTTAATATTGATAATATTCAGACTATTACTGACTGGTATTTAACTAACGTACCTAACGGTCAAGCAACCTACGATCTTGTTTTTAGCCACACTATTGACGAAGTTAAAAATCAAATATTGAGAAGATAACCACTCTTATTTATTATGAAGTTACACCGCATAGAAAAACAACCAGACTGGCAAAATATACCAGTTGGGAATCTAAATGCTTTTCAAAAAATCGCTAAAAAAACTCATGGCATTGTGACTCCAGGTAACGTTATTACGGCTATAGGTCTAGGCTTGGTGATTGATGGTTGTAATGACCTGGATCAAAATCCCAATAAAGCCTTAATTAAAGTTTCAGCTGGTCGAGTAGCTGATTATCTTGACGGTATCGTTGCCGATAAAACTCAAACTAAAAGTCAAATAGGTGAAGCAGCTGATGTTGTAGCTGATAAAATTGCTACTTTAGCTATTTTAAAAAGCGCCAATGATCATAAAATTTTATCATCTCGTTTTTTAAATTTTTTAATTATCCAAAACTCTGTTAATAGTTTTATTGGGCTTCAGGCAAAATTATCACGCCAAGAACTTCATTCATCTAAATACGGTAAAATTGCTACCGCACTTCAAACGGCGGCTTTTATCACATCTATTGCTAGTTTCGTGATTGAAAACAACCATCCTTTTGATCAAAGAAAAAAATCAAATATTCAAAAATTATTAAATTATCCAACTATTGCAATGTCTGTTATGGCGACTTATGATTATTTAAATGGACAAATTTAAAAAATTAATTACTAAACATTTAATTATTATAATTATTATAATTACAGCAATTGTTTCAATTAGTTTGACACATTTTATTGATCAAATTTACTATAACATCACCATTAACGATGTTAGCTCTAAAGAACAAAAGTTTCAAACAGCTTATTATCAAGTTAAACAAGATTTTGAATTTATTCTTAATATAGATCAACATCTAGTTAACTGTTATAAGTTACAAAATTTAAATGATTTGGCGATTTGTCAACAACACAACAAAAAACTACCTTAAAGTTCAAACCAATCTAAAACATAATCAATCATATTAAAAGATTCAGCACCAACTGGCAAAAATTGAGAAATAAAATCAACTACTTGATCTATATATTCATCTTTTATAAAAATTGATACACTGGGTGCAAATCTTTGAAAGGGAATTAAGACTACCGCATAATGATGTTCGTATTCTTTAATGTAATACGCCCGATAATTAAAAAAATTAAATTGATGTTTACCAATTGCAATATGTCTTCTATCTATATAGAATTGAACTTCTTTTGGTTTTCTAAAACTATAACCAATTAAAGCTAAAACTCCTAAAACTAAAAATAAAATCGTAATAAAATCATGGCTTAAGAAAAAAATGATTAACCCAATAATAAAAGTTGCTAAAAATATTTTTAAAAACCATTTTAAATTTTTTTGTTTCACAGGAAACTCATTGTCTCGCCACGAAATAACTTTTTCTTCACTTTTTTGACTGGTTTGATTGTTTTGAACCAAATCGTCTGATAAATTTTCTTCAAAATTATCTAAACCTTTATAAAGACCACCAATATTATTATTTTGCATACTTTTTAATCAACTTACCCTATAATAAAATCTATTATAAATGAAATTACAAAAAATAGATACTAACGACAAGCCTCGAAAATCACCAAAATGGGTTATAACCTTTTTATTATCGTTGGTTTTATTGGTTGTGATTATCAATACTTTTTTAATAAAAAACAGTCAACAATTCGCTGATTTAGCTAATTCTTTTTTAAATTTAAAGCTATATTTTCTTCATCCAATCGGTAATCAAACTCAAAATCCGGTCTATTATAAAGGCAAAGAATTTTTTGATGACGGTCCATTTCCAGCTATCATTTTAATGCCGTTCGAAGCTCTATTTAAACTGTTTCATCTATTTTTCTACCAAGGATATTTACAATGGATTTTAATAATATTAACCCTCAACATTATTTATAAAATTGCTAAATTAATTGGCTTTAAAAAATCTGATGCTTTGTTATTGGCTTTCACTTTTATTTTAGGTAGTGTCTATATTGGCGTAGCCATCAATTCATCAAGTTGGTATTTTGCTCAAGTCATCACTACTTATTTATTATTTTTAATTATTTATGAATATTTCACTAAAAAAAGATGGTGGCTATTGGGTTTATTATCAGCTTTTATACTATTAAGCCGAGTTTCGGCTTTTGCTATTATATTCCTTTTAATTTTAGATATATTATTCAATTATCAAACAACCTTCAAAACTAAATTTAATAACCTACTTAAATTAGGTTTACCAATTGTATTAGCAGGCATTTCAATTGGATTATATAATTATTTACGCTTCAGCAATCCATTCAATGGTGGTTATCTTTATCAGGCAATCGATCAAACTGCTAGTTATTCTAGGTCTAAGGGTTTGTTTAGTATTAAACATATTCCTTTTAACTTTTATCATCTTTTTTTTGGAACTCCAATTATTAACACACCTAACAACAACTGGATAGCAAATTTTCCTTATTTTGAAAATAATCCGCTAGGATTAAGTATTTTTATTACCTCGCCTTATTTAATATTTTTATTTTATCAAAGTCGAAAATTATTTCATCAAAAAGAAATTATTTTTTTGTTAATTTCAGCTTTAGTGGCTTTAATAATTGTATTAACTTATTTTGGCGTTGGAACATATCAATTCGGTTACAGATACTCTTTAGACTTTCTGCCAGAAATTTTTACAATTTTTATGCTTATTTATCATAAAACTAAAAAATCTTTAACCTTTGGAATGAAGTTCTTATTTTTATTAACAATAATTTTTAATTTTTATTTAATCTTAAGTTTCATTTAATCTTACC
>JAJZWG010000014.1 GCA_021846795.1 bacterium | reverse complement strand
TTAATGATTACCATTTCTTTAGACCTCATCAAGCCTTAAATTACTTAACCCCATCAGAATACTGTGATACATTAAATATAACTATTTTACGTAGAAAAGTGTCCACGATGTAGTGAGTAAGTGCATTGAACTTGACATAATTGTACAATTAACTGTACAATAAAAGTGTGAAGAAAGGACGACGTTATGAGTATAAAAACAATTGATAAGACTGACTTACGTAACAACTTAGCTAGTACTATTAATGCACTAGGCAGAGACGATATTTTGTTTATTAAAAGTCGAGGTAAACTTACGGGCAAGGCTATTATAGATGACGAACTGTTGGAAGACTTGCTTTTAATGCAAGATGGTAACTATATCGCTAGCATTGCAAAAGCACGTAATGAGATTAAACAAGGTGATGTCTATACATTTGATGAAGTATTTGGAGATGTTCTTTAATGACTAACTTCCGCATGGTATTTGCGGGTAGCAGCAAGAAAGACTTAGACAAGCTTGACAGTGTTACTAGAAAACGAATTGCCAATAAACTTCAGTATTTTTTGGCACAAGATGACCCACTTATTTATGCTCGTCACTTAGTTGATTCTAAAATAGGCGATTACCGCTTTCGAGTCGGTCATTATCGCATAGCATTTGATGTGGATGACGACATATTACAGGTGATAAGTATTAAACATCGCAAAGACATTTATAAAAACTGAGCAAAACTTATGTCAGAGAGCTATTTAGGTCTAAACCGCTTAACAGAGCATTACACCTAATTATTTCTCTGGTGATTTGTTTATAAATCTAACCCCTTAGGGTCACCATTGGAGAGTTAATAAAATATCATTAATTCTTGACACTAGATATGTTTTTATAGGTATACTTGAAATATAATTTAAAACAATAAGAACATTGAGGACATTAAATATATATGACAACCACAATTTGGCCATCTATAAAAGATATTGAACGTTATCATAAAAAATATGCACCCAATCAAAAGGTTTTTGATCTGGTTTATGGCCATTGTCAAATAGTTGCTGAGATCGCACTTTGGTGTTCTGGAAATTTAAATATCAAAATTGATAATCATTTATTAGAAACAGCCGCTTTATTACACGATATCGGTAGTTATGCTTTTTTTAACGAAGCTGGTCAAAATACCAATAGTCGATTATACCCACAACACGCTATATTGGGAGCTAAAATTTTAGAAGACGAAGGCGTTAATCAATCTATTAATTCTGTGGTTGCTACGCATGTTTTACTAGGTTTGAGTAAACAAGAAATTATTGATAAGCCTTGGTATTTACCAGAACACGATTATCAACCGAATACTATCGAAGGAGAATTATTGTGTTACGCTGATTGTTTTCATTCCAAACATTCAATATTTAATTCCTATCAGACTTATTTGAAGGGTTTGAGACAAAATTTACCCTTGCAAGCAAATAAATTTGAACTATGGTCTAAAAGATTTGGTATACCCGATGTTAATTTATTAGCTAAAAAATATAATCAACTGATTAGATAATTGATTTTAAGCTATATTGTTTTTATGTTTTTGGGTGTATATTATAAGCATAAACATTAAATAAGGATTTTAAAATGATTCATAAAAAAATAAAATGGATAAGTTTAGTATCTGTTTTAGTTATGGGATTATTATCTACAACTGTTTTCGCTTTACCAGCTGTAGCTACTTCGCATAACACTAATCCAACTAATACTTCTAATGTTGGTCAGCCTACTGCCCAAGTTAATAGTCATGCCAATAGTTATGCTGTGGCTGGACAAACTAACGGCCAAGTTCATAGTAGCAATGGTAAAACTTTAGCTTGTCAAAAACGTCAAAATGCTGTTAGAACTATAATTGGTAGATTAGATACTAGATTATCTAATCAACTTAGTTTATTTACAGCTATTGCTGGTAGAGTTGAGAGTTTTTATTCTAAGAGTAGCAATAAAGTAACTAACTATAATCAACTTTTAACTAATTTATCAACTACTTCTAGTGTTGTTAGAACGGAATATAGTAGACTACAAGCTAATAGTACGTTTAGTTGTAATTCTAGTCATCCAAAAGCCATGGTTGATTCGTTTATAGGTGATCTACACACTACAATATCTGATTTAAAAGCCTATAAAACAGCTGTTAAGAATTTAATTGTAGCTGTTGCAAAAGCTAATAATGTTAGTTTAACTACGAAGAATTCATAAAGGAGTAATTTAAATGAAAAAAAATCAAAAAGGATTTTCAGTTGTAGAAGGCTTAATTGTTGTCGTTGTAGTAGCTGTGATTGGTGGATTAGGATACTATATCTATCAACACAATTACAAGACTAAAGCTGGTGTTGATACAATTAAAGCTAGTCAAGCTACTAGTCCAGCCTATTTAGGATATAAATCTCCAACTACCGCTACCCAAGTACCACCAACCATTACTAATGCAGCTAGTCTAAGTGAAGCTTATAATGTTGTCAATCAAACTAGTGTTAGCTCTAATAATGTTGATAGCACACAACTAAATAATCAAGCCAGTAATTTTTAGTTATTTAAAATTTTTTAAATAATTTTAATGATGATTAATTAGTTTAAAACTGATTTTATTATTAAATAATATAATGATTTTTGGGTTTGCTTTTGATAATTTTTATCTTTATATTAATATAGATGATTTTCGCTATTATTAATTTATGGGATCCTACTCATGTTAGTGGGTTGTTTGCTATTGCAATTACGGCGCTCTTGCTTGGTTTGGTTCATGGTATTACACCAGATGAGCACACTTGGCCAATCACGTTTAGTTACGCAATAGGTAGTTATTCTAGTAAAAAAGGTTTAAAAGCTGGAATTATTTTTTCATTAGCTTTTACTTTACAACGATCGATTGCCAGTGAGCTAGCTTATTTAGGTCTATCTAGTTTTTATACTTTCACTAAATTAAATTATATCGTTTATATTATCGTAGGATTGATTATGTTATTGGCCGGTTTAATGATTGTTAAAAAAAGAACTATCTTTCATTATGATTTACCTTTTTTTAAAAAACATTCAGTGAATGATGAAACTGATGGTGGAGCAGGTATTTTTTCTGATCCTCGTCCTTGGATGCCAGCTGTTCATGGGTTTTTAGCTGGTTGGGGTTTTGGTGCTTTTGCTATTATTATTTATACTATTTTAGCACCAGCAACTCATTCAATTGAATGGGCTTGGCTACCGGGTGCTTTATTTGGTCTAGGGACGATGGTTATGCAAGCCTTAGCAGGTTTATTGTTTGGTTATATTGCTTCAAAAAGAGGTTTATCGCCTCAAGCGGTTCGCCGAGTTGCTTTAAAAACAGCTAGCAATACTTTAACTTATGGTGGTTTAGCTTTCATTTTAGGTGGTGTTTTTGGTCAATTTTTTCCCAATATTGCTAATTTAAGTCTTCATACGGGCTTACAGATACATAATTTATATAATTTAGGTTTAGCATTCATACTGGTTATCTTTAGTGTTATTTTAGTTGGCGGTGTTACTTTAGTGCATCAAACTAAAATAGAAATTATTAAAACTAAGTTAGTTAATTGAGTTATAATAATTTTTATAATGAACTTATTTAAACTTAACAATAAAAAAGGGATTTTACTTTTAGGTAAATTAATATTATTGTTTATTGTAATTATCATAATTGGTGTTTTAGTCTTTATTTGGGTTTATAATCATCAACAAAAATCACAAGTTGTTAGTCGATCGATTAATCAAACTCTACATTCAAGCCATGGTTTATCACCAACTCAAGTTGAAAACAATATTAACTCAATAAAATAATTTTTTTACTAGTATTTTGTTATAATTAAATCAAGTGAAAAAAATTTGGCAATATTTACCAATTATTTTATTAATTATCTGGCTAATTTTAATTAGTGTTGGTAGTCCAGTTTTCGGTAAGATTAATAATGTAGTTAATAATAACGCAGTTAGTTTTTTACCAAATAGTGCTCAATCAACTAAGGTTCAAAAATTAGAAGGTTCATTTGCAGCATCTAATTTAGTGCCAGCTGTAGTTGTTATTAAGTCTCAACAACCTTTCAATGCTAATCAAATTAAACAATTAAATACTTTACCTCAACTCCTAACTAATGTAACCGGTCTAGCTAAAATTAAAAATTCAATTGTTGGACCAATTTTTTCAAAAAATCATCTAGCAGCCGAAATTATTGTTCAAATTAATGATTCTTCTTCAACAATCAACAGTTCGATTACTCAAATTAATTCAGAAGTTCAAACTAATTTAACAGCTAATTTGAAAGCTTATGTAAGTGGACCTGGTGGAATTTTAGCTGCTTTAAAAAATGCTTTTAGTGGTATTGACGGTATTTTATTATATGTTGCTATTATAGTAGTCTTTATTATTTTATTACTAGTTTATCGTTCCGTTATTTTACCTTTTATTGTACTTTTAAGTTCAGTTTTTGCTTTAACTGTAGCAACGTTTATAGTCTATTTATTAGCCGAACATAATGTTATTTCTCTTAATGGAGAGAGTCAAGGCATTTTATCTATTTTAGTTTTAGGAGCTACAACAGATTACTCTCTATTGTTAATTTCTAGATTTAAAGAAAGTTTAATGGATTTTAAATCAGCTCGTCAAGCGATGATAAAGGCTTTGAAAATGGTCATGGAACCAATTATTGCTTCAGCATCAACTGTTATTTTGGCGCTTCTTTGTTTATTATTTTCTGACTTAAATTCTAATAAAAGCCTTGGTCCAGTTGGAGCAATTGGTATTGTTTTTTCATTTTTAGCTGCTATGACATTTTTAACTAGTCTTTTAGTTATAATAGGTCGAAAGGCTTTTTGGCCATTTATTCCAAAATATATTGAAAATGATAAAATCTTAGACGAACATCAATTGGTGCCTTCGAATTCTTTATGGTATAAAATAGCTAAAATTGTTTCAAAGAAATATCGATTAATTTGGTCAGTGGTTTTAATTAGTTTAGTTTTACTGGGTGGTTTTATTTTTACTTTTAAAGCAAACGGAGTTAGTCAGATTCAGAATTTATTACAATCATCGGGAGTTATCACTGGACAAAAAATTATTGATGCTAATTTTCCAGCCGGTTTAGGTAATCCAATTATTATTGATGTTGCTAGTAATAAAATCAATCAAGATAGTCAAATTATTAAAAATACCCCAGAAATATATGCAATATCCGATACTTTAAATAAGAACCATCAACTTAAAATAGTTGATGGTTTAGCTCAGATTAATGCAGTTTCTACTTCAGCACCCGATTCGACGGCAGCCCAAAATTTAGTTATTAAACTTCGACAAGAACTAGCTAAAGTTGATAAAAAAGCTTTAGTTGGCGGTGAAACTGCGGTTAATCTCGATACTAATATTGCTGCCAGTCGAGACCTTAGAGTTATTGTGCCAATTGTATTGATTGTTATTTTGATTATTTTGATTATTCTTTTAAGATCAATCTTAGCTCCAATCTTATTAATTTTAACTGTTATTTTAAGTTTTTCAGCTACAGTAGGTTTATCAGCTATTTTCTTTAACCATGTTTTTAATTTTGCTGGCTCTGATCCATCAATTTTATTGTTTGGTTTTATATTTCTAGTTGCTTTGGGAGTGGATTATAATATCTTTTTAATTTCTCGTATTAGAGAAGAATCTTTAAAATTTGGCACCAGAAAAGGTATAGTCAGAGGCTTAAGAGTGACCGGTAGTGTTATTACTTCGGCTGGCATTGTTCTTGCAGCAACCTTTAGTGCTTTAGCTATTATACCAATTTTATTTTTAGTTCAGATCGCATTTATTGTAGCGGTTGGAGTTATTATTGATACTATTATTGTTAGGTCACTATTGGTGCCTTCTTTAGCTTATGATTTAGATGATAAAATTTGGTGGCCATCAAAAAGATTTAAAAAATAATCATAATCTACTATACTAAAGATATAGTAATAAATGGTGGGTTTATGTTTAGAAAACAAACAATTAAAGATATTGATTTAAATCATAAAGTTGTTTTATTGAGAGCCGATTATAACGTACCGTTGGATAGTGAAAAGATTGTTGATGATTTTCGGATTCAAGCTTCATTGCCAACTATTGAATATTTATTAAAACAAAATGTTAAATTAATTATTTGCTCTCATTTAGGTCGTCCAAACGGTAAACGAGATACTAAATTTAGTTTATTTCCGGTCGCTAAAAGATTACAAACAATATTAAATGATGTGTCAGTAGAATTTGTGGCGGATTGTATCGGTGAAGAAGTCCATAAAGCAGTCGATAATCTCGATTATGGACAAGTATTATTGTTAGAAAATTTACGTTTTTATTCTGAAGAGGAACAAAATAATTATGATTTTGCTCAAAATTTAGCTTCTTTAGCTGAAGTTTTTGTTCAAGATGGATTTGGAGTTGTTCATCGAGCTCATGCTTCGACTGAAGCAATTACCCATTATTTACCAAGTTACGCTGGTTTATTGTTAGAAAAGGAAGTCGAAACTATCGAATCAGTGATGTTAGAACCAACTAAACCATTGATGGCGATTATTGGTGGAGCAAAAATTACCGATAAAATTGATATTTTACATCGTTTTATTGAAATAGCTGATTATGTGGCCATTGGTGGAGCTATGGCCAATACTTTTTTAGCGGCTCAAGGTTGTGAAATTGGTAAAAGTTTATTTGATCCAAAAGAACTTTCAATTGCTCGAGATATTATTAGAAAATCTGGTGCTCAATCTAAAAAACGTAACTTTGCTTTAATTTTGCCTTTCGATGTAGTTGTTTCGAAGGCCATTGACAATAAATTACCAATTAGAATTATTGATTTTAAAACACATATTTACAGTCAAATAATTAATTATCCTAAACGACCACCATTACATGATGTTAAAGTTTTGAAAGATGATATTATTTTAGATATTGGACCTTTTAGTGCCTCATTTATGGCTGGTGCAATTCAAACCTGCCAGACAGTTATTTGGAATGGAACTATGGGTGTTACTGAAGTTAAGAGTTTAATTGGTTCGATTGGTCCATTTGCTCATGGCACCGAATTATTAATTGAAGCGATGACAGGTGATTTTTATCATACACCTTATACTTTAGTGGGCGGTGGTGATACGGTTGGTTATTTATCTGAGCGTCAGTTAATTAATTGTTTTAATCATGTTTCGACTGGAGGAGGAGCTAGTTTAGAATTAATGGGTGGACGAAAATTGCCTGGCGTTGAAGCTTTATTGAATAGGGATAATTAAATGATTGATAAAAAGACATATATTGTTGGTAATTGGAAGATGAATTTAGATATTCATCAAGCATCAATTTTAATTAATCGACTTGATAAATTAGTTAATGTTCATCGTGATATTGAAATAATTTTAGCCCCGAGTTTTTTAACATTGTATTCAGTCTTTCAAGAATTAAACCATCATAAATTTTCATTAGCGGCTCAAGATGGTTATTTTAAAGATAGTGGAGCTTATACTGGTGAAGTTTCTTTTTCAATGATGAAAGGATTAGTTAATTATGCAATTATCGGACATTCAGCTCGACGAATATACTTTCATGAAACTTTAGAAGAGGTTAGGGATAAAGTTAAAGCGGCCATTAGAAATAAATTACGACCGATTATATGTATAGGCGAGACTAAACCTGAAAAGTTAGATGGTCAGACAAACCAAGTAATTCATGATCAATTAATTTCTGCTGTTTATCATTTAACGGATGAAGAAATTGGTCAAGTAATTTTTGCTTACGAGCCAATTTGGGCAATTTCTAGTTTTGATGCTGAACCATCTAAGCCAGATGATATGCAAAAAGCTTTAAAATTTATTAGAAATCAAATTGAAGAATTATATGGTGCTACAACTGCTCAAGAGATTACTTTATTATATGGTGGTAGTGTTGATGATTACGATATTAAAGCTTTTTTAAGTTTACCAGACTGTGATGGAGTATTAGTGGGTGCCTCTAGTTTAAATTATGAAAAATTTGCTAAAATGATAAAAATTGCTTATGAGTTAAAACATGTCAAATGATAAAATAAATTTAAAACAAGATATTTCTCATCCTAAGAAAAATATTCCGTCTAAAACCTCTAAGAATATTATTGTTAGTACTCAATCAATGGTTAAAGATCCAGATGTTATGGAGAATCAAATTAATGACGAAACAATTCCAACACCTAGTCATAAATTAGTTATTGAGCCGATTAATAATATAGAAGAAGAATCGAAAGTTGATCAAGTAAATAAATTTAAGGTAGATAATTCAGATTTAAGTAGTGAATTTAATCAATCCGTAAATAATCAAATTATTGAAGATGAAAAAACTAAAGATCAAGATACTTCACATCAAGTTGCTTCGTTAGATTTATCTGCTGAGTTAAAACAAGTTGATCAAAAAATAACTCAATCAAATCCAATTCATGAATTAAAAACTCGATCAACTGAAAAAAAAATTAAATCTGATGTGGTGACAGACTTAATTAATTCTAAAGTTTATTTTTTACCTATTGAAACATTAATAAAACGAAAAAATAAACGTTTTTTTATAATTAGTTTGATAAGCATTATAGTTATTTTGTTTTTATGGTTAGAACTTGCACTTTATTATAATTTAATCGTTTTCTTTAATTTAAAATCTATTTTTTAATCTGTTAAAATAGATAAGTGTTAACTAAGAAATTATTAGATGATTTAAATGATCAACAACGTCAAGCCGTTTTATATAATGATGGTCCATTATTAATTCTAGCTGGAGCCGGTAGTGGTAAAACTAAAACTTTAACTCATAAAATAGCTTATATTTTAACTGAAAAAAAAGTTGATCAAGCAAATATTTTAGCAGTTACTTTTACCAACAAGGCTGCGACTGAAATGCGTCAACGAATCAGTACATTATTGAATCAAAATTTCGTTAATCGATTAGTTTTTATGCCTTATATGGGCACTTTTCATAGTATAGGTGTTAAAATATTAAGACAAGACGGTCATTTAATTGGCTATGATAAGAATTTTATAATTTTTGATGAAAGCGATCGATTAAATTTAATTAAAAGACTTTTAAAACAAAAACAAATTGATGATAAAAATTTCAAACCAAGTATTATTGCAACTTTAATATCTAATTTAAAAAATGATCCAAATTGTTTTAGTGAAAATTCGTTTCATAAAATAGAAGAATTAACTAAAGAAATTTTACCTGATTATGAACGATCATTAAAAGAGGCTGGCGCTTTAGACTTCGATGATTTAATTTTAAAATTAGTTGAATTGTTGATTAAAAATGATTCAATTAGAAGTAAATGGCGTCAACAATTTCAATATATCATGATTGATGAATATCAGGATACCAATTTAGCTCAATATAATTTAATTCAATTATTGGTTAATGATCAACAGCATATTACGGTGGTTGGTGATGATTGGCAAAGTATTTATTCGTGGCGAGGAGCTAATTATAAAAATATTTTAAAATTTGAAAAAGACTTTAAATCAGCTAAAGTTATTAAATTAGAACAAAATTATCGATCAACCAGTCATATTTTAAATGTGGCTAATCATTTAATTCATCATAATTTAGATCGGTCTGATAAAAATCTCTGGACTGATGCAGTTGGTGGTTTAAAAGTTAAAGTCATGCAGCTTAACAATGAAGTTAGTGAAGCTGATATGATTGTTCGAATTATTAAGGATATGGTCGATAGATTAATCTATAAATTGTCTGATTGTGCTATTTTATATCGAACTAATGCTCAAAGTCGAGCTTTAGAAGAAGCTTTTTTAAGATACGGTTTAGCTTATCAAATTGTTGGTGGCCAAAAATTTTATGATCGTCAAGAAATTAAAGATATTCTAGCTTACATACGATTAATTTTCCAACCCAATGATTTTATTAGTTTTGAAAGAATTATTAACATTCCTGTTCGTGGAATTGGTAAAAAATCCTTAGCTAATTTTTTTGAATTTAAAGATTCTAATCAGTTCACTCTAGAACAAGCTTTAGCTAATTTAACTGATTTTGATAAAATTACCAAGAAAGCTTTAACTGGCTTTCAAGGTTTTTATCAGAAAATAATTGAATTAAAGTCATTAAAAGATAGTGGTTTATCGGTTAAAGATTTTATTGATCAAATTATTAAAAAAATTAATTATTTAGATTATTTAGATGACGGTAGTTTAAAGGGTCAATCTAAAATTGAAAACGTGCAAGAATTATTATCAGTAGCTGAAAATTATGGTTATGATTTTGAATTGTTTTTAGAAGAAGTTAGCTTAATGAGTGATATTGACCGAGCTGATTTGTCTGTCGATCAGGTGACTTTAATGACAATTCATGCCGCTAAAGGTTTAGAGTTTAACTTGGTTTTTCTGGTTGGTTTAGAAGAATCAATTTTTCCCCATAGTCGAGCTTTAAATTCAGCTCAAGAATTAGAAGAAGAAAGACGGCTTTGTTATGTTGCTATGACCAGAGCTCGACAACAATTAGTCTTAACCTATACAACCTCTAGAAATATTTATGGCAATTTATCGCATAATTTAATAAGTCGATTCATTAAAGAAATTATTGATTTAGAGGATGTTGATAAAGATATTGGTTTTGGTCGGATAAATAATAATTATCAGTCACTACCATTACAAGATAGTTTTGTGATAGAAGATTTTGAAATTGGTGATCAAATTTTTCATCCAGTTTTTAAGGAAGGTCAGATTATAGATTTAGCCGATAATTTAGCAGCTATTAAATTTAATTTAGTAGGGATTAAAACGTTAGACATTAGTTTAGCGCCATTAAAAAAAGTATGAGAAGTTTTTTAGCATTAATTGGTAGATTAATTTTTTGGTCAATCTCTCCTTTTTTTAAAATATTTTTTAAAAAAAGACAAACTACTCGGCTGGCTATTTTTAAACAAAATAGCCTTATAGTAGTAACTAATTATTTAGGCAATGGTTCTTTGAGTTTACCTGGAGGTGGTATTAAAAGACATGAAACTCCTCTCCAGGCTTTAAGTCGAGAAGTCAAGGAAGAGATTGATCTTGATATTAATCAATTTCAGTTAAAATATTTGGGTTATTTTTTCGCCAATAACCGATTTGTTAAATATCAATATCATTTATGGACAACTCGAATTGATAATTTAGAGATTAAAAATCTTAAAACTCATCGTCCATTAGAAATTAATCAAATTTTAATAATTGATTTAGCTGAACTTAACAATTACCAATTATCTGATGAAATTAAACGAGTTTTAAATAATTTATCACCTTAAAAGTAATTTTCGTTGTAAGAAAACTTTCTTTAAAATGTTGTTGACAGATTTTACTTAGTCCACTAGACTAACTGAATGAATGTAGTTAATGTACATGACGCAAAAACAAACTTCTCTAAGTTGCTTAATAGAGTAGCTAACGGAGAGCGTATTATTATAGGTAAGGCAGGTAAGCCAGTAGCTCGTTTGGAGCCAATTTCTTTAGCTGTTAAGAGTAGTAAGGTGATTGGCGGAGGCTTTCGCTTACAAGAAAAGGTTGGAAAAACTCTTACACCTGAATATCTCAATAAGTTAGCAGAAAGTAAATTCGTAGATTAAACGGTGATTCTTTTAGATGCCAATGTGTTGATTTATTACTTAGACGAGACTTCTGATAACCACACCCCGACAATTAATTTATTACAAAAACTAATAGATGATGATGAGCAACTTGTAACATCTCATCATATTATTGAAGAGGTACTGTTTATTTTGTCAAAGATTGATTCTGATATAGATTTGACGAGAGTGGTAGAAAAAATTTCAAAGTTGCCTACTTTAATTCTTGTGGAGCCTTCGCCTAGCATAGATTTTGCTATGCGTTATGCCCAGTTGAGCCAGAAATTAAAAGTAGGGGTCAATGATACTTTAATATTGCAACTAATTTTAGATGCAAATATCACAAAAATGTTTACTTTTGACAAGAAATTGCAACAGAATGCTCAGGTTTTAAATATCGAGCAGGTTATCTGATAATGTAAAGATTTTTATTAAGCATTCTAGTTTTACATTATTGGACTACTTAATTTCAGCTAAATACTGTGATACATTGGGAACAACTATTTTATATAGAAAAGTGTCATGATGTAGTGAGTAAGTGCATTAAAATTGGCAAGCCCAGCTAGATTTGTTACAATAGATACTATCCAACTTATTGGCTATTTCATTGTTGTTTTTTGATTATAATAAGTTTGGTCTTTTATGAGAATTAAACATTCTAAGTATCGCTTATATCGTAAAAAAGCCCATCGATTTCGAAATAGGTTAAAAAAAATATTAAAAATACCTATTTATTTGATTAGTTCCATGGTGATTGGTTTACTGATTTTAATTTTCGGTCTATTTATTATTTTTCATCACAGTGCTAAAGTTTTAATTCAACCAATTAACGATAAGATCGTTATTATTAATCATGATGGAGTGGTTCAAAAAGTACCTTCATCAGAACCAACTGTCGGGGCTTTATTGAAGAGTCTACATATTAAAATTTATCATGGTGATGTAGTTGAACCATCTCTACAAACTCATATTTATCAAGATGATTTTCGGATTAATATTTATCGAGCTAAACCAATTGAAATAATTGAAAATGGTCAAAAACGATTTGTTTTTTCGGCTGCTTTTTCAGCGCGTGCAATTGCTGAACAAAAAGGTTATCACTTGTATCCAGAAGATATCGTGGCCATTAAACCAGTTAATAATTTTTTACAATCCTATTCAATTGGACAACAATTAATTATTAAACCCGCTAAACTAGTTTATTTAAATTTATACGGTAATAGTTTACAAATTAGAACTCAAGCCAATACTGTTAAGCAATTATTAGCTGATGAAAATATTAAACTTCATCCAAATCAAAAAATTGAACCTAGTTTAAATACTTCATTGGTTTCAGGTAGTCAAGTTTTTATTATTAAACACGGTATTAAAATTAGTTCAACCACTCAAACTATTCCTATGCCGGTTCAAGTTGTTTATGATAACAGTTTAGCTTTTGGTACTGGGGCTATTAGACAACAAGGTTCAGCTGGTCAAGAAGTATTAACTTATCAAGAACATACGACTAATGGAGTTATAACCTCAAAAAATCTTTTACAAACAATTGTGACTGTTCCAGCTGTACCAGAAATTGAAGTTGAAGGTACTAACTTAACTGGTCTTCAAGCCGATATGGCTTATGCGGGTATTCCACCGCAAGATTATTATTATGCTAGTTATATTATTTCTCATGAATCTGGTTGGTGTCCGACAATTGCTCAAGGTCAATATTATTGTCCTTTACCATCGCAGGCTAATTATATGACTTCGGCTGGCTATGGTTTATGTCAAGCCACACCTGGTTATAAAATGGCATCGGCGGGTAGCGATTGGGCATTTAATCCAATTACTCAACTTAGATGGTGTAATAACTATGCTAATAGTCGTTATGGTGGTTGGTATTATGCTTATAATCATTGGATTAGTTATGGTAACTGGTAAAATTAATCCGATTGCTAAAAAGACTTTAGGTCAACACTGGTTGAAAGATGAGTTAATATTAGATCAAATTGTTGATTTGGCGACTTTAAATCAACATCAATTGGTAGTTGAAATTGGTCCAGGACTAGGTGATTTAACTAGTCGAATTTTAAAACAAACTAATCAATTAATAGCTATTGAAATTGATCAAGATTTAAATTATTTTTTAAAACAAAAATTTGACAAAGAAATTAAGTCTAAGCAATTACAATTAATTAATCAGGATATTAGAAAGTTTAATTTTTCTTCAATAGAAAATAATTATAAGATTATTGCTAATATACCGTATTATTTAACGTCTAATTTATTGAAAAACTTAACTGAAATTGACAATAAACCAGTTCAGGCAGTTTTATTGGTTCAAGAAGAAGTTGCTCGAAGGATAACAGCTAAGCAGGGCGATTATTCGATTTTATCGATTAGTCTTAGTTTATATTATCAGGCTCAGTATGGTTTTAAGATTGATAAAAATTGTTTTGAACCACCTCCTAAAGTTGATTCAGCTACTATAGTCTTGGATAGGTTAGATAAACCATTGTTTGAGGATATTGATCATCAAAAATTCTTAAATTTTGTAAAAATTTCCTTTAAGCAAAAAAGGAAAAAGATTATTAATGCTATGTCGGTATATCGTTCAAAAGCAGTTCTTGTAGTAGTTTTTGAGGAGCTTGATTTGTCAGGGAATTTACGTTGTCAAAATTTAAGTTTACAAAATTGGCACGACCTATTTATAAAACTTAATTAAACTGGTATAATATTGTTAACGGGGCTGATTTTAAGCTTGACGTTGATCATTATCAATTATCTAGCAGGTCGCTTGTCAGCGTTATAGGCAAAAAAATTATAATTGCAGACAGAAAATCTACAATTGGTCGGTTAATGGATGTTTTTGGCGCAAAAGCCTTGGCTCCTCAAACCGTCTTAGCTGCCTAGTTTAAGGTAGCGATACTAACCTTGACAACAGATATAGGTTAAGTGTCTCATATCATCTGTTGAAATAATTAAAATTTGTCTAGTTTTAGTTATGGATTTTTTTAGACTCGGTTAATAATCTTTTGTTTATTTTGATGTTATTAATTTAAAAACTTAAATAAACTAAACCTGTAGAAAAATTTTTGATATTATTGACGGACGTGGGGGTAGTACCCACCGGCTCCACCAGATTGATATCCATATTAAAGCATGTATAATAATAGGTATAGATTTTGAATGGGATATTGATAAGAACAAGTCAATATTATTAAGCATGGTCTATCGTTTGATAAAGCTAAGTTTGTTTTCACTGATAAAAATAGGTTGATTATGCTTGATGTTAATCATTCTAAGTCAGAGAAAAGATATTTTTTTGTGTTGGCAAAATTTTAGACGGTTAAATAGCCACCGTCAAGTTCACAGTAAGAAATAGCCATATTCGCATAATTGGTGCTGGATACTGGCGGAAAGGTAAAAAAGATATGAACAAAATGTTAGATATACAAATGCATCAGACGATATTAACGAAGCATTGGAACATGCTGTTGTAATTGAAGATTTTCTTCCCTCACCAGCGGAATTTGTTAAAAGAATTAAAAAAGAAAAGATAACCATATCAATAGATCAATATAGTTTAGAGCTTTATAAAGCTCTATGCTCGAAAACATGACACAAAATACCAGACTATGATAAATAAAATTCTGGGATCATATGTAGATAAGTATCTGGCTAAAAGTAAGTAATAATAACTTTTAACGAGTAATTAAACTTTTAGAATTAATTTAACTTTATTTAGATAATTTTAGATTAAAATATACTACCTGACTTCCGCACTTACCCTCTTTTTTGACTATCTTAACAGATAGCATAGCCTCATTTTCAACACACTAATATGATACAATCTGTGTAGGATGGCATATATTCGTAAGGTAAAGACCGCTAGCGGAGCTACTGCAGTACAGATTGCTCATAGTGCATATGGTAAGGTTATTCGTATTGACCATATTGGTAGTGCTCACAATGTTGAAGAGCTACAACTACTACAATCACTGGCAAAAATAAAACTTTCTTCTCAACAAACTTCATTACTGGATCCAGCACCAGTTAATTCAGCCATACTGTTACAACGATCAGTTTCAGACGTACTATATGATGCGATACTAGGGCAGTATCAAGCTCTTGGTTTTGACCAGCTCCATGATGATGACTTTGCTAACTTAATTATTGCTCGTATTGTTGAACCTACCTCAAAATTGGATACAGTTCGGGTGTTGGCAGATCTAGGTTTGAACCTGACTTCTGAAGATCGGTTACAACGTTGTCTACAACGAGTTATTGCCAATAACTATCAAGATAAGATAGCTAAACTCTGTTTTAATCATGCTTCCAAAGGTTCAGGTATTACTCTAGTTCTTTATGACGTAACTACCCTATACTTTGAAGTTCAAAAAGAAGATGACTACCGCATACCTGGTATGAGTAAAGAACGAAGATTAGAACCTCAAA
>JAJZWG010000057.1 GCA_021846795.1 bacterium | reverse complement strand
CGGCTGATTGAACTAATTGATTTACCTCTTCTTCAACAACATTAGCTAGATTAGACGGTTTGTTTTCAATCAAAAATTTACCAGTTTTTATCCTAGAAACATTCAAAAGATCAGCAATTAAATAAACCATTTTTTGAGCACTAAAAAAAGCTTGATTTAACATTGTTTTTTGCGACTCATTAATTGGTCCAGCATCACCTTCTAACAACATGCTCAAATATCCTTTCACGCTGGTTAAAGGTGTTCTTAATTGATGAGAAGCCATAGAAATAAAATCATCTTTAGAAACATCTAATTGTTTTAATTTATCATTAGATTGTCTTAATTTTAAAGTTGCATCTGATATTTTCTTTTCAAGATTTTGATTTAAAAATTGAATCTCATTAAAATATAACAGGTTTTGAATAGACACAGTATATATATTTACAAATGATTTCAATACCTTAATATCATTAACCGAATAATTGCCACCATTTAATTTATTGCCTAAAATGATGAAACCTAAAATATTAGATTTATTTGTATAATCTCGAATAATTAAAATAATACTAATTTTTTTAAAAAATTTTAAATCTAAAATTTCAGAATCAAATTCATTATCGCTTTCTAGATTTATTAAATTAGTTTTTTGTTTTTTTAAATTTTTTAAAACAATAGGTAAATCTTTTTGATTCAATATTTTGTTTTTATTATTATTAAAATTTGATAAATAAAATTCAATAAAATCAATTTTTAAATCGTTAATAAATACCTCACTTAAACTATCTATCAGGTTATTAATATTTCTAGTGTTAACAATTTTTGAATTAATATTACTAATCAAATCTTGAGGATCATAATAATACCTATAAAAAAATTTATTAGTAAGTTTATTGACCAATTTTATTAATAAAGGACTGAAAATAGTCACCAAAATCATTAGAATTAAAATTAAAGATAATTGAAAAAAATCGAGTTTTAAATTTAAAAATTGCTTAATAAAAAATATAATCGGAATTAATAAAATAATAATACTAAACAAAACAGCCAAAATATAACCAAAAGTTCTCCATAAATAAAATCTTATATCGAACTGTTTATGATATATGATGGAATAAGTGTTAATAAGAAAATAAAGTAAACCAAATAACGGCCCTAAGTAAATAAAATTATAATTATTAAATAACGGTAAAAAATAATTAAATATCAAACCACCACTTATCGCTAAACAAGCAGAAAAAAGAAATAATTCAATTTGTTGTTTATTAATTAAACTTGTCGTATTTTTAATTTTTTTTAGAAGTAATAATATTAATATTGAAAAATTGGTTATTAAATATAACCCATAAAATAGATAACTAATAATATGAAATGAAACTACATAATTTAATCCACCATAATAATGAAAAGATTTGATTAAAAATGAATGATCATATAAGAAAAAACTAATAAAAAAAAGTCCTATTAACAATAATAATATATCAATTTTTTTATTTAATTTAATAATATTTAAAAAATATTGCGAAAAAAACATAGCCGATAAAGCAAAAGCAATAGGGGTTAAATAAAAAATTACTAAATATTCTTGTTTAACAATTAAATTTTTATTAAAAAGAAATTCAAAGATTGCTAAACTCCAAATAGCAAGAAATAAACCAATTGATGAAAAAAAAATATTTTCGAATTTTTTAAAATTACTAATGAAAACAACTAAAGATAGAATTAACAATAAAAAAGAATTAACAACTAGAAAAAATAATACTGCATTCATCACACAATACTATTCTATCATTGATCATAAAATTATTTTTTAATTTTTACTACAGAATAAACATTATCATTTGGCAAGAATAATTCTGCTTTAGATAAATCAATTCCTGCATCTAATATAATTTGTTTTAAGTCATTAATTGACCTAACATGAATAAATGGCCATCCCACAACACCAAGTGCAAAATCTAAATTAGGCCTTGTATCTAACATTTGACCAAAAATCATCATACCACCATCATCTAATAAACTATAGCTATTTCTTAAAAATTTAGAGGGATTAACTCTTATATTGTCGCCGGTATATTCAAAAATACCCATTAAATCAATTATTTTGGGTTTAAAATTGAGTACTTCAGATAATCGATTCATATCATTTTCACTAAATATATTAATGTCACTAAATTTCATTATGTTACCATTAAAAAATAATTGTTTGGCTAATGTTTCTGTTTGTTCTAAAGCATCAATATCTTTATCAACTAAAATTAAATTAGGTTCAATACCTAAATTAACTGCACTCTTTATAACCGGGAGAGCCGTTCCGCAACCTAAGCTCATCCAGTCTAAAGGTTTATCATCGAGTTCATTATTAATAATATAGTCTTCAACTAAATAATTTAAAGTTGCATTACGATTTCTAATCGCTTCACCGTCCGTGCATTCTGTCCACCATTTTTTAGTTAAATCATCAACCGCTATCAAACCTTGTTCTGATATGATAGTAGGTTGAGTTGGATCTGAAAAATAACTTAAAGCATTAGCCGATGGAATCATTTTTTTCCATGAAATTGCCGAAATACTTCCTTGTAATATATCATTAAAAAAAATGTCAGATAAAATTGGATCACCCCAATCACGTTTTTCATTTTTATTCACATAATTACCTTGACCATCAACATAAACTGTACGTGGTTTTCTCAACCATTCACCTTTATTTCTTCTAATTTCCGCTTGAAGACTTAATTCTGTTTCTGATAATCTCAATTGATTAAGTTCTTGTTGAGAATATAAATACAAATAAGGATCATCAAATTTAAGTCTTCTAACTGATCTAAATCCATAATTATCAATTAAAGTCTCTGAATCAATTATAGGTGATATAATAAAATCTTCAGTGTTTCGCGATAAATGATCAAATTTTTCTAATCTTACAACATCCATAAAATTACTCATAAAAAATAAAAGAGTTATTGTGAAATATTTCACAGTAACTCTTTCGTTATTAATTTTTAATAATTTCATTATATCATTTTTTTAAATATAAATCAACTATTTGTTCCTAGATTCTATCCCGAAGTGCAACATTAACTAACTTTTCTCTAGCCAATAAGTACTGTCGTTGTTGAATTGGTGTTCTGTAATTGTA
>JAJZWG010000013.1 GCA_021846795.1 bacterium | reverse complement strand
ATTAATGTTAGTTAAACTTCAGTATCGTTTTTAAGTTTAAATTACTTCTTTCGCTACTCAAAAATTTTGATGGGTTTTGAATTATTGTTGGAGCATTTTATTAACAGCTTCATAAGCATTTATGATCGCTTGATCATATACTGTGGTATATTGTTCGCCATTTTTATAACAAGACAATATGTTGTCGATATGAAAATTGTATAAACCAGTATCAACACTTAAATTGATGGCTGGTAATTTTGATGTTGCTGATGGAGTAAATTTGAGATCAAATGCCTGTTGTACGCGTGCTGAACTATTAGTATTGTAGGTATTAGTAAAAACTCCTTGGTTGTTATCATAATGTAAGGTGTGGTCCTTATTAAATCCATAAGCTACCTCTGAAATTTTTTGAATGTAATTAGTCATAATTTCTAGATTATTAGTTGATTCCAAAAAACCAAGTGGATTTATAGGATAAATTGCTTCTCCTTTAGAGCAATTGTGAATACCTTCGCCTGCTTGTTTGGCATTCATTGTAAAAGTTTCTTGTTGGGTAGTGCTATTACTACCACAAGCAGCTAAAACTCCACCAGCGCCCACTATTAATGCGCCGACCGCGATAATACGTCGAGGACTATATTTTTTTAAATTTTTATTATTGATTTCTTGAGTTAGTTGAACTTGTTTTTCCATTACTTTAAAACTCCCTAATGTACATTTATAAATTTTACTATACTATGATTTTTTAAAAAGTCAAAAATGTTGAGAAATAATGTTAAGGTGTTATTGACATTAATTAAAATTTGAATAAAAATTTAATTTAAAAGTGCATTTATATTAATAATTTTACGCCTGAATTACGTGATCAACTTAGGCTAACAAATATCAATAATAATCTTTTGGATGATCTTTATGAACCTTAAAAGATCAATTAGATTTAAATTTTTAATTAGTAGTTAATATATCCAGGAAAATAATCACTAATTATTTGATGTTTATCATTAAAATTTTCTCTTAGTTGGTGAGTTAAGGATTCAACCATTTTTTCTGGTCCTGAAATATAAAACTGAGTTTGATCGTTGATAGAGGTTAAATTTAATATCATTTCTAAATTTAAATCACCTCTTTCACCACCCCAAAATTCTGACGGATTTTGAATTATAAAACTTTTTTTGAAATTATATTTATTTAATCCCTCTGTATTAATAATATTGTTTTCATTATTAAGTGCCCATAAAAGATGGATATTTCGTTGTTCATGGCTTTGATAGAGATATTCAATCATGCTGATAAAGGGTGTAATTCCAATGCCACCAGCAATAAAAACTAATGGGGTTCCAATGATTTTAGGCAAAACAAAATCTCCCATCGGACCTTTATATTCAATCTCATCATTTTTATTGAGTTCAATTAACTTTTGTTTAAAAGAAGATTTATGTTCAAAAATTCGTGTAGTAATTGTAATAAACTTGTTTTTAGGAGTTGATGAAATTGTAAAATATCGAGATTGACCACGATTATCATGATTTTTATGGGGTATGGTTAATTCAAGAAATTGACCAGGCGTGAATAAAATAGGTTGATCTGTTAAAAAATAAAATGACCAAATATTATCAATGATATTTTCTTTGTGACTAAATTGTAATTTCATAATATAATTGTAAATAGTTTAATTAATATTGCAAAATAAAGGAGTTTTATTTAATGTCAGATTTTAATCAAACTTTAGAGATAGGTGATTTTAAGAATGGTTTTATTAATACTGTTGTTGAAATTCCAATGGGAAGTAATTTAAAAATTGAATGGGATAGAAAACGAGCGGCTTTTACATTAGATAGAATTGAGCCAGCAATTTTTGCTAAACCAGTTAATTATGGATTTATACCTCAAACTATTGATGAAGATGGAGATGAGCTAGACACATTAGTGCTTTGTGATTACTCTATTCCAACAGGTGTTTGGCTAAAAGCTAAAATAATCGGATTATTGAATTTTATTGATGACGGGGATAATGATTACAAGATTATTTGTGTGCCGGCTGATAATCGGGATAATAACGATCTGATTCAAGATTTTAATGATTTAAGTCAGCGCTGGAAACAAAAAATTGAATTTCACTTTAATCATTATAAAGATTTGAAAAAGAAAAATTCAACCGAAGTTAAGGGTTGGGAAGACGAAAAAGCGGCAATTAAAATTATTAGCGAATGTCAAAAAAGATTTTTATCAAAACAACGTTAGAGAATAACAAGCAGATAGAAAAATTAAAAAAGATTTTTACGGGGTGAGCTTGTTACTCTCATTATTGTCTATTTAAAATTGATGATTTTAGCTAAATGAACTGACTCGGGATCAATAATTGAAAAGATTTTATTTTGAATCTTATTAATATCATTAATCGGTCGATTAAAGTTTATTGTTACTCTAAATTCATGTCCTATATCAAAACCTGTATACAGAGTTCGAAAATTAATAGAGTTAAGTCCTTTTTCGATGGACGTTATGGTTTGATTAGATAAATCTTTTCTGATAGTTACTTTTAATTGATTGGGTGCATTTTCAACAAAACTAAAACTAATATTATTAGACATTTCTTTCCCTTTATTTTTCTATCTGGATGTTAAGGTACTTTAGAGTAAAAGTTCACTCAATAAAGTAATATTATCTAAATATATTTTTTAATCATTGTCAATTAAATTAGTCAGTTTGCTTTATTAACTTATTTTTTTTAAAATATAAACATAAACATTATCAAGAAAATAAAAAAGGAGGTAATTTGAAAACTTTAATCGGTATCAATGGTTTTGGTAGAATTGGTCGTAATGCATTTAAAATAGCTTTTGAACGTAATGATGTTAAAATTGTAGCCATTAATGATTTAACAGATACAAAAACTTTGGCTCATTTATTAAAACATGATAGTAATTATGGTAATTATCAATATGATGTAGGTTTTGATAATGAAAATATTATCATAAATGATCAAAAAATACGTGTTTTAGCTGAAATGGATCCATCTAATTTACCTTGGAGAGATTTAGGTGTTGATGTAGTTATAGAATCAACTGGTTTTTTTGTTGACCCAGCTAAAGCTAGAGCTCATATTGATGCTGGTGCGAAAAGAGTTGTTATTTCAGCCCCCGCTAAAGGTGATGGAGCCGACACGATTGTATTGGGAGTTAATGATGATAATCTAAATCATTCCACCGAGGTAATTTCCAATGCTTCTTGTACTACTAATTGTATAACACCAGTAGCTGCGGTTATTGAAGCTAATTTTGGCATTGATAAAGCAATGATGACGACTGTTCATAGTTATACTGCTTCGCAGAAATTACAAGATGCTCCGGCTAAAGATTTACGAGAGGCTAGAAGTGCTGCAGAAAATATTGTTCCAACGACAACTGGTGCATCTATTGCTGCCGCTAAAGCTTTACCTGCTCTTGAAGGTATTTTTGGTGGATTAAGTGTCCGAGTACCTACCCCGGTTGTTTCTTTAAGTGATTTAGTTATTTTAACTAAAAAGAATGTAACTGTTGATGAAGTTAATGACGCTTTTAAAAAAGCTGCTAGTGAACCATTTTATCAAGGGATTTTAACAGTGACTGATGAAGAATTAGTTAGTTCAGATTTTATTGGTAATTCACATTCGGCAATAGTTGATCTTCGATTGACTAATGTAGTCGGCGGTAATTTAGTCAAAATTATAGCTTGGTACGATAACGAATGGGGTTATTCTAATCGGTTAGTAGAAGTTACTGCCGATATTGGTCGAATTTTACATCAAAATGAACAACATGATCACGAATAAGTTATGATAATTTTTTTGGGTTCTGATCATCGAGGTTTTGATTTAAAAAATATTATTGCTGATTATTTAAAATCCAAAAACATTCAGTATGTAGATGAAGGTAATCAACATTTAGATAATCGTGATGATTTTCCACAATTTGCTGCTCGGGTAGTTAACCAGATACGAGCTTCTAGTGATTTAGATTCTCGTGGTATTTTAATTTGTGGAAGTGGTCAAGGTATGTGTATGGCAGCGAATCGATTTAAAGGTATAAGAGCTAGTCTTTGTTCATCTGTTAACCAAGCTCGTAGTGTTCGTAATGATGATGATTCGAATGTACTTTGTTTAGCAGCCGATGAAGTAGATTTAAATGAAATTAAGAGAATTATTGATGTTTGGTTAATAACACCATTTGCGGCTGCCCCTAGATATATTCGACGTTTGAGTGAATTAGATCAGTTGGGTTAATTTCATGGCAATTATTTGTCCTACTATTACTGCCTATAATTTAAATGATTATTTTAATCAATTAGTAAATAGTTTAAGTTTATCAAAACGTGTTCATTTAGATGTTATGGATGGAAATTTTACTAATATAAAATCTTTTAATTTAAATGATGTAAATCAATTTCCAAGTCATTGTCAAGTAGACCTACATTTAATGGTTAGTAAACCCTTTGATTATTTAACCAAAATTATTCAACTTCAACCTTATTCAGTGATTATACATAACGAGGCGGAAGTTGATCATATGTATTTTTCGGCTATGCTACATAAACATAATATTTTTTCTGGTTTAGCCTTTTTACAAGAAACACCGATTGAGTATGGTTATCAAATTATGAATAGTTTTGATCAGGTTATGGTATTTGCTGGTATATTAGGGGGACACAGCAATCAAACTGATTTAAGCTTATTAAGCAAAGTTAAAAAGACTTTACTCCAGCATCCAGACGTTGAAATAGGCTGGGACGGTGGCATTAATGATAATAATGTTTTAGATTTAGTTAATGGTGGTGTTAATATTTTGAATGTTGGTTCTTTTATAAGTTCTTCTAGTCATCCACAAACTGCTTATGATAAACTAAAATCATTAATAGGATGAAAATGCAAAATTATTCAATTCACGAATTAGAATTAATTTCTAACGAGATTAGACAAGATATTATTAAGATGTTAGAACACGCTGGTAGTGGACATAGTGCGGGTCCATTGGGTGAAGTTGAAATTTATGTTTCTCTTTATTATGTTATATTAAATCACCGACCCAGTCAGCCTAATTGGTTGGAGAGAGATATATTAATACAAAGTAATGGTCATTGTGTACCGGTTCGTTATGCTACCATGGCCCATATTGGTTATTTTGATCGTCATGAACTACAAACACTTAGACAATTTGGTACACGACTGCAAGGCCATCCAGAACGAATGAGATTACCTGGTTTGGAATCAACATCTGGTCCGTTGGGTTGTGGCTTAAGTCAAGCTGCTGGTTTGGCTTTAGCGTTTAGATTAGATAACCAAGAAAAACGGCGTATTTATGTTGTTATGGGGGATGGTGAATTAGATGAGGGTAATGTTTGGGAGGCGGCTATGTTTATACCAAGATATAAAATCAATAATCTGGTAGCAGTTGTCGATCGAAATAATATTCAAATTGATGGTAGAACTGAAGATGTTATGCCATTAGAGGATTTGAAGGCTAAATGGTTGGCATTTGGTTGGCATGTTATTGAAGTTGATGGTAATAATTTAGAAGATCTAATTGATGCTTTTCATCTTTCAAAAGCAATTATTGAAAAACCAACAGTTATTATTGCTCATACGATTCCTGGTAAGGGTGTTGATTTTATGGAACAAGATTTTGCTTGGCATGGTAGTCCGCCAAATCATGAACAAGCCACAAAAGCATTGCATGAACTTCGCACTCTAAAAGGAAAAATTGATAGTGAACATTTATAGGAAAGTTTTTTTGTTGTTTTTAAAAATAACTGTTTTTGTTATCAGTTTATTGTTTGTTTATTTAACAGGTTTGGTTTTTTATAGGGATGTAATTAGTTTTGAATCATGTTCAGTTAATAATACTGATTTAAGTGTTAAAGCTTGCGGTAAAACATCAGTTGGTTTTGGGGATGTCATGATTTTTTTTATGTTTATATTAGCATTAACGTTTTGTATTACTGTCTTCTATTGGTTTATAATAAGTTTCAGAAAAAAAGGTCGTTATGGTAAAAGTTAATTTAGTTGATTATCAAAAAGGTTATCAAAAAGAACCAATCAGAAAAGGTTTTGGTCGAGGTTTATTAAAGCTTGGTCAAATGAATCAGCAAGTGGTAGCGTGTTGCGCTGATTTAACTGAATCAACTCAAATGTTAGATTTTGCAAAAGCGTTTCCAAATCGTTTTTTTGAAATTGGTGTAGCTGAACAGAATTTAGCTACAGTGGGTTCTGGTTTAGCGGCTGGCGGCAAAATACCATACATTTCAAGTTATGCTGCTTTTAGCCCTGGTAGAAATTATGAACAAATAAGAACCACAATTTGTTTAAATAATCGTTCTGTTAAAATTGTCGGATCTCATGCCGGTGTTAGTGTCGGACCAGATGGGGCTACTCATCAAATGTTAGAAGATATTATTTTAATGAGAGCATTACCAAATATGGTAGTTATTGCTCCTGGCGATAGTTTAGAAGCCGAAAAAGCTACTTTTAAAATGGCTAACGATAGTCGACCAAATTATTTAAGATTAGCTCGTGAAGCTACGGCTGTATTTACAACTAGTTTAACGCCTTTTGAAATTGGTCCTGCTTATATTTATCGTGAAGGTTATGATGTTTCAATTATTGCAACGGGTTCCATGACATTTCAAGCATTATTGGCCAGCGATCAATTATTATCAGAGGGAATTAGCTGTGAAGTTATTCATGTACCAACAATTAAACCACTTGATCAGCAAACAATTATAACTAGTCTAAAAAAAACAAAATTAGCTATAACGATTGAAGAAGGTCAAGTCAATGGAGGTTTGGGCGGTGCGATTAGTGAGCTATCGACTAGTTTTTTTCCTGTACCAATTTTTAGACTGGGTATTAATGATCGTTTTGGTGAATCTGGTCAACCAGACGAACTATTAAATTATTTCGGATTAAATAGTGATAATTTAATCCAAGCTGTTAAAAAAATAATAGAAATAAAGAGGTAATTATGTCATTAAGTTTACGGTCAATTAAATTAAATTGTCAACGGGCTAGAGAAAGAATGGCGCAGGCACGTCAGGAACATTGGGCTTTTGGAGCATTTAATTTAGATGATGAAATTACTCTAAGAGCTGTTTTAAGAGCAGCTTCGAATAAAAATGCCCCAGTTTTGGTTGAAGTTTCTCAAGGTGAAGTTGATGATTTGGGTTTAGAAGCAATTAGAGATATGGTCGATGATTTAAAAAGAGAATATAAAGTTGAGGTCTATATTAATTTAGATCATAGTCCATCGGTCGAAGCCGCTAAATTGGGAGTTGATGCTGGTTTCGAATTTATTCATATCGATATTTCGCAAGCTAATCATGAAGCATCAGATCAAGAAATCATTGAGGCTACTAAAGAGGTTGTTCAATATGCTAAATTTACGGGGGCTTTAGTTGAAAGTGAACCACATTATTTTGGTGGTAGTTCTAATCTACACTTAGAAACTATAGATTATAATGAAATTAAAAAAACTTTTACTACCCCAGAAAAAGCTCAATATTTTGTTTCTTCAACTGGAATTGATACTTTTGCGGCGGCTATAGGAAATTTACACGGCAAATATCCTGTACCAAAAATTCTTGATCTTGAGTTATTGCAAAGAATTAGAAATGTAATTGACTGTAATATTAGTTTACATGGAGGATCTGATACCCCTGGTCATTATTTTAGAGATGCTGTTGCGATTGGTGTTAGTAAAATTAATATTAATTCAGACATGCGATATGTTTATAGAACAACTTTAGAAAAAGCATTAAAGGATCATCGAGATGAATATTCAGTTGCTAAACTTTTATCAACATCAGTTATTCCAGCCGTTCAATCTGTAGTTGAAAGTAAAATTGATGATTTTAATTCTAAAGGCCATGCAATTTATATAGATAATTAAAAAGGAGATAGTCAGGTGGATAATAAAATTAATGTAATATCGGTCGGAGACATTGTAACGGATGCTTTTATTAAATTAAAAGATGATGAAGCATCAATTGTTAATAATGATGAAGGTAGTTTTTTAAGTATGCTGTATGGTTCAAAATTACCATATGATCATGTTGAGGTAATCGAATCGGTAGGGAATGCAGCTAATGCAGCAGTTGCTTTTGCAAAGTTAAACTTAAACAGTAGTTTTATTACTAATGTTGGTGATGATGATTTTGGTCGTGATATGATTCGAGCATTGGGTGTAAGACATGTAGATACACGATTTGTTAGAATTAACGCTGGTAAAAAGAGTAATTATCATTATGTTTTATGGTATAAGGATGATCGTACGATTTTAATTAAACACGAAGAGTATAAATATATTTGGCCTCATATTGATGAAAATGAAATGCCAGCTTGGATTTATTTAAGTTCAGTTAGTCAACATGCTATAGATTATCATGATAAAATTTCAAATTGGTTAGATCAAAATCCAGATGTTAAATTAGCTTTTCAACCTGGAACTTTTCAAATGGAAGCTGGTAGCGAAAGGCTTAAGAGAATTTATCAAAGGAGTGAGGTTTTAATTTTAAATCGTGAAGAAGCTGTGACAGTCGGTGGAGGTAACCATGAAGATGTTCATGATTTAATTAATAAATTACATGACCTTGGTCCAAAAATCGTGGTTGTAACTGATGGTCCAAACGGTGCATATGCTTCTAATGGTTCAGAAAGATTTTCAATGCCACTTTATCCTGACCCCAAGCCACCAGTTGATCGAACAGGTGCTGGCGATGCGTTTGCATCAACATTTGTTTGGGCATTAATGCGTAATAATTCATTAGAAATGGCATTACAGTTAGCTCCAATTAATTCTATGAATGTTGTTCAGCATGTTGGTGCTCAGGCAGGTTTATTAAATCAAGATGCGTTAGAAAATTATTTAAGGAATTCACCCGATTGGTATCGACCCTCGAAATTTTAAGATATGACAAAATATTTAAATCAAGCTCTTTTGCAAAATACCCCGTTTTTCAGTCAAAATTTAAAAAAATTGAATTTGTTGCATAATAATCAAGCTATTGATATTATTTTTACCAATCAAATTAATCAAAAAATTAATCAAAAAATTAAATTATTAAATTTTAATATAGATGATATAACACCGAATGAAATTTATTTTGGTTTATTAGAAAAATTAAAAAATGATGAAAATAAATTTATTAAACAAAATTCTGGTAATTCTTTATCGGAAAATTTAACAAATTATTTAAATCAATTATTAAAAGACACTGAGTCGGTTATGACGATTAAAACCTCTTTGATTAAACAACAGATTATTACTTTAAAACCATTAAAAACTAAACGTTTTTTGGGTTATCGAAGTTATCAATCAATGATTAAAAGAGAACCTTTAGTTGAAATATTATTAAGTGTTAAATATCGTGAAACTAAAAATTTTATTAATCGATTTAATAACTCTATAAATAATTTAAATATTACGTATTATGTTAAAACTAAACTTAAATTTCAAATTAGTCAACAAATTCTCAAACAATTTCCGAATAATCAATTACTCTATAGTTTCGAAACTGGTCAAATTGTATTAATTAATTATTCAGAGGATAATTTAAAACAGCCCGGTCAACTTAGTCAGATTATTTATCATTTCAATGAGTTGGTTAATAATTGGATGCGATTAGATTATTTGTTAGAAAATTTTAGTTTTAGACCAGACTTCTCTAGTTTATATAGTTCTTTAAAATCAAATTTAAGTATCAATCTTGAGATAAGTAATCCAAATTGGTTTAAAAAAACCAATAAATTTGATTATTTTTTAAACCAAGAAATTAATAATCGAAAATTTAATTTTTTATTAGGTGACGTTTTAAAAATTAATTTTGGTTTAAATTTTCAATTTTGGAATGATTCTAATTATTTAATTGCAGTTTTGAACAATCAATTAGTTTCTTTTAATTTAGCTGATCTTTCATCGGATTTATTAGAAGGTCGAGATTATATTAATAGGAGTTTATATTATGGTGTCAATATCTTGAAGAAAAAATTATTTTTTTCATATTTTAATCCTAATGAAGTAAATGATTATTATTTACAGTTAATCAAAATTCAAGATCAGAGTTATTTAAATCAATTGTTAAAACTAAGTAGATAAGGAATTAAAATGTATCAAATTTGTGTATCTGGAGCGGCAAGAGGTGAGAGCGTAGAAGAAGGTAAAATATTAGCTCAAAAATTGGGGGCAGCTATTGCAATTGCTGGGCATAGTTTATTAACTGGCGCCACTATAGGTTTACCTAATTATGCTGCTATTGGTTATAAAAAAGCTGGTGGTAAAATGAGCGTTGGAATTTCACCAGCTGCTTCAAAAGTTGAACATGTTATTAAATATCGGTTACCAACTAAAGATTATGATACAATTTTATTTACTGGTCTTCATTATGTTGGCCGGGATGCATTATTAATTACATCAAGCGACGCAGTGGTTAGTATTGGTGGTAGACTTGGTACACTTCATGAATTTACAATTGCTATGGAATCAGAAACGCCGATTGGTTTTTTGCAGGGTGCTGGTGGTATTTCAGAAGAAATTCAAACTCTCATGTCCTTAGCATCACCAGTTAAAAAAAAGTCAGAAGTATTTTTTCATGAATCAGCCGAAACATTAATTAAAGAGTTAACTAATTATTTAGACAATGAATATAGTAAATATCTCGATATATATTAAAAAATATGTTATAAAAACCTAATGTTATTCGACTTAAAAAGTAATTTTTTACCTACTGGTGATCAACCACAGGCTATTAATAAAATACTTGAAAATTTTAAAAGTCACAAAAATCATCAAACCCTTCAAGGTGTAACTGGATCTGGAAAGACTTTTACTGTGGCTAATATTATTCAAAAGCTTAATCGTCCAACTATTGTTGTTTCTCATAACAAAACTTTAGCTGCTCAATTGTA
The DNA here is from genome assembly GCA_021846795.1 of bacterium. Lineage (GTDB taxonomy): Bacteria > Patescibacteriota > Saccharimonadia > Saccharimonadales > UBA4665 > JAJZWG01. Next base: position 5,377 of record JAJZWG010000013.1, on the reverse strand, counting down.
TGGGGAATTTAAGCATTTTTTTCCTAATAATGCTGTTCATTATTTTGTTAGTTATTTTGATTATTATCAACCAGAAGCATATATTGCTCGGTCGGATACATATATCGAAAAAGATTCAAAAATTAATGATGAAATTGATCGTCTAAGACATGCGGCCACTGATTCTTTATTAACTCGTCAGGATGTTATTATTGTTGCCAGTGTAAGTTGTATTTATGGAATAGGTTCAATTGAAGACTACACTAAATTATCTATTAAAGTTATAAAAAATGAACCAAGAGATAGAGATAAATTTCTTCGTCATTTAACAGATATTCAATATAGTCGTAATGAAATTGATTTTAAAAGAGGTACATTTCGATCTAAAGGTGATATTGTTGATGTTTTTCCGGCTAGCGAAGAATTTGCTTATAGAATTGATTTTTTTGATGATCGTGTTAACAAAATTTTAAAATTAGATATTTTAACTGGTGAAATTATTGAATCGTTAGATCAATTAATAATTTTTCCGGAATCGCATTATGTAACGACCCAAGATAAAATTAAACGAGCTTTAAAATTAATTCAAATAGAATTAAATGATCGAATTCAATTTTTTAAAGGTCAACATAAATTACTAGAAGCTCAACGAATTGAACAAAGAACAAAATTTGACATAGAAATGTTAGAGCAAACTGGTTTTGTTAAAGGCATTGAAAATTATGCTAGGTATTTTACTAATAGAGAAAATGGTCAAGAGCCTGCCACTTTGTTGGATTATTTTCCAGATGATTATTTAATGATAATCGATGAATCTCATATGACAATTCCTCAAATTAGAGGTATGTATAATGGAGATCGTGCTCGTAAAGAAACTTTGGTTGAATATGGTTTTCGATTACCTTCAGCTTTAGATAATCGTCCGTTAACTTTTTTAGAATTCGAAAGGCATATTAATAAAGTAATTTATGTTAGTGCAACGCCAGCTGATTATGAACTCAAGGATAGCTCCACAATAACAGAACAAATTATTAGACCAACTGGATTACTCGATCCCTTAATTGATGTCCGACCAACTGAGCATCAAATTGATGATTTAATAAATGAAATTCAGCGAGTGATAACAAAAAATCAACGTATAATTATAACTACTTTAACAAAACGAATGAGTGAAGATTTAACTGAATATTTAATTGAAGCAGGTTATAAAGTAGCTTATATTCATAGCGATATTGAGACGCTAGAAAGGACCGATATTTTAAGAAAAGTTAGAACTGGAGAGTTTGATATTATTGTCGGTATTAATTTACTTAGAGAAGGTATTGATTTACCTGAAGTAAGTCTTGTAGTGATTATGGATGCCGATAAAGAAGGTTTTTTAAGGAGTAAAATTGCTTTAATTCAAACAGCCGGTCGAGCAGCCAGGCATTTAGAAGGTCGAGTTATTATGTATGCAGATCACATAACTGATTCAATGAAAGCAACTATCAATGAAACAAATCGACGACGACAAATTCAACAAGAGTATAATCAAAAAAATCATATTCAACCTTCTTCTATTAGTCGACAAGTTGAAGTTTCTATGAATGTTTTATTAAGTTCAGAAGCCGAAAAAGCTAAAATTGATTTAAAGAAAATTCCCAAGGATGAATATCCTAGTTTAATTAAAGATTTAACCAGCCAAATGGAATTGGCTAGTCAAAATTTACAATTTGAATTAGCTGCTGAATTACGAGATATTATAAAATCATTAAAAAAAGCCTAAAATTTGTTATAATACTAGAAATGGCTAATCAACTATCTGATCAAGATGTCTTAAAATTGGCAAAATTGTCTCAATTGACAATTAAGTCAGAAGAACTTGAAGTGTTTAAAAAAGACATTAATGAAGTTCTAAATCTTGTTTCAATGCTTGATGAAGTTGATGTGACAGATATTAAACCAACCAACCAAGTAACTGGTCTTGAAAACATAACTAGGTCGGATGAGTCAATTAAGTATAGTTATTCAGATGATTTATTTCATAATGCTGTTAAATTTGAAGATGGTTATTTAGTTGTACCTAAGATTATTAACGAGAATTAGTGATGAGCTGGACTGATTTTGTTACGATTGAAGATTTAGTACAAGCTATCAAGAATCAACAACTAACTGTCAAATCAATTATTGAGCAAGTTTTTGAACAAATTGAACAAACTCGGAGTTTTCAGGTTTTATTAACTGATTTCAAAAAAGAAGCCTTTGAACAGGCTAACCTTATTGATAATAAAATTCGACTTCAACAACCACTTGGTCGATTGGCTGGTGTACCATTTATTGTTAAAGACAATTTTTTAACATTTAATCAAACAACAACTGCGGCTAGCCATATGTTAGAAAATTTTGTTGCACCATATCAAGCAACTAGCGTGACTAAATTAATTAATGAAGATGCTATTTTGATCGGTAAAGCAAACTTAGATGCTTATGCTCATGGTTCTTCGACGGAAAATAGTGATTTTTTTACTACTAAAAATCCTTATGATAAAAATCGGGTACCAGGTGGCTCATCGGGTGGTTCTGCTGCCGCTATAGCTTTAAATATAGTTCCTTTTGCGTTAGGAACAGATACCGGTGGATCAATTAGATTACCGGCAAGTTTTTGTAACCAAGTTGGCTTTAAGCCATCCTATGGTTTAGTTTCTCGAAGTGGGGTAGTTGCAATGGCTTCTAGTTTGGATTGTATCGGACCAATAACAAGAAATGTCAAAGACGCTAGTTTAATTCTTGATATTATTGCTGGACAAGATCAACTTGATTCGACAACAATTTCTAGAGATCAGGTTGGATATGTGGTGGTTAATTCCAGTGATCGAAAAATAACTAGAAAAGCTAAAATTGGTGTTATAAGCGATTATTTAATCGATGGTATTGACCAGAAGGTTAAAAATAATTTTTTAAATAAGGTTGAATTATTAAAAAAAGCTGGTTTTCAAGTAGAAGACGTTACGGTACCACTTATTAAGTATGCTTTAGGAGTTTATTATATTATTTGTCCAGCTGAGATTAGTTCTAATTTAAGTCGTTATGATGGCCTTAGATACGGTTATCATCAAATTAATGTTAATGACTTTGAGACTTCAATTGAAATGTCTCGTTCGAATGGTTTCGGTCGAGAAGCTAAAAGGCGTATTATGATCGGCACTTATGTTTTAAGTAGCGGTTATTACGATGCCTATTATAAAAAAGCTCAACAAGTAAGAACTAAATTAATTGATAATTTTAAAAAATTATTTAAAACTTATGATTTTTTAATTGGTCCAACTGTACCAATCTTACCTTTTAAGATTGGCGAAAAAAATTCTGATCCAATTGCGATGTATTTAACTGATGTGATGACAGTTTCAGCTAATTTAGTTGGTATACCAGCTATTAGTTTGCCGGCAGGTATGATTGATGGTTTACCGACAGGGTTTCAAGTGATGGCTGATAGTCAAGTTGATAAAAAATTGTTAGCTTTCTCAGCTGAAATTGAGGAATTAATAAAATGACAAAAAATATTGAATTAATAATTTATTTAGTTGTTGGTTTATTATTAATTTTAGCACTTAGTGAAATCACTCGTTCAGTTTTAAAGAAAAGAAAAGAAAACTATCAGATTTTTATTAATCGCTGGAAAAATTTGATGAATTTAGCAAAAAAAAAATCACAATGGAATCAATTAATTATTGAAGCTGATAAATTATTAAACGATGTATTAAAATACAAACACTATAAAGGTAAAAACTTAGCTGATAAAATAGTTTCAGCCCAACGTCAATTTAAAAATAATGATAAAATTTGGTCTTGTCATAAATTAGCTAATAAAATACAACAAGATGGTTATGTTTTAAATGATAAACAACAATTGTTAGATGCTGTAAATTGTTATAGAGAGGCTTTTAATGATTTGGGTATTTTTAAAAAAGATAAGAGTTCTATAGATGAAAAATAATAATCAAATTGATTATAAAGGATATAAACCAACGATTGGTATTGAATGTCATGTTCAACTCAATACTTTAACTAAATTGTTTTCTGGCAGTTTGAATAATATAAAAAATTCAAAACCTAATCAACAGGTTAATCATATAGATTTGGGTTTGCCTGGTGCATTACCAGTTATTAATTATCATGCGATTGAATTAGCAGTTCGAGCTGGTTTTGCTTTAAATACTAGAGCTCAATTATTTTCAAAATTTGATCGTAAGCATTATTTTTATCCTGATTTGCCAATGGGTTATCAGATTACTCAATATGATCAGCCGATTATTTTAGGTGGTTATATTAATATTAAAATTAATGGTAAGATTAAAAAAATTAGAATTACTAGAGCTCATCTTGAAGCTGATGCTGGTAAAAGCATACATCCGGTTGGACAAAATTATAGTTTAATTGATTATAATCGTGCTGGTGTACCGTTGTTAGAAATTGTCTCAGAACCTGATTTATCATCTGCTTTAGAAGCTCGTTTGTATACTACTGAGCTGTATTTAGCTATGAAGTTAGCTGGTGTATCTGAGGCCAATTTATTTTACGGCAATATGAGATTTGACTGTAATGTTAGTGTTTCTAAGACTAACAAATTGGGAATTAGAACTGAAACCAAAAATTTAAATAGTTTTAAGTCAGTTGAAAAAGCTATTAATGCTGAAATTATTCGACAAATTAATATTTTAGAAAAAGGCGGTAGAATAATTCAAGAAACTCGAGGATGGAATGAAGATAAACAACGGAGTTTTACGCAACGTATTAAAGAAAATGCTGATGATTATCGTTATATGCCAGATCCAGATTTACCACCGATTAATTTAAAAGATAGTTGGTTGAATGAAGTTAAAAGTTCTATGCCTTTATTAGCTGATGATTGGCGTCAAAAACTTCAGTCACTCGATTTGACGGATGATGAGATTAATTTATTATTAAAAGCTGAAGCTGATTTTGGTGGTGTTTTAGACATTATTAATAATTCAATTAATCAATTAAAAAAAGCTAAAGTTTTTGCTAATTGGTTAATAAATTTTGAGATTCCATTTAATCAAGGAATTGAAACCAAAACTAATCAAGTTTATTTGACTAGTCAAAAAAGACAAAAAATTTATGATCAACTTTATTATTATAAAGATAAAAATTTAATTAATTCAACAAAATTAGCATTATTATTTAATGATTTACTTAGTCAGCCAAATTTAATTAATGACATTGATAATTATCTAAAAACTAATAATTATTTACAAGATTCCAATCAAAGCAACTTAATTAAAATAGTTAATCAAGTTATTATAGAAAATCAGAAAGCCGTACAAGATGTTTTAAACGGTGAAACTAAGGTTATTGGTTTTTTAGTTGGACAAGTTATGAAATTATCACAAGGCCAGGC
>JAJZWG010000056.1 GCA_021846795.1 bacterium | reverse complement strand
TTGATAAAGCAACATAGCCCATACCAAGACTAAACGATTTGGTTAAATCAATTAAAGCAGCATCTAAACTCATTCCCTGGCTCTTATGAATTGTTATAGCCCAAGCTAATCTAATTGGAAATTGAATAATTTCTGCTTGTAATTTATCTTGTTCATCAAACAATTTCCAGCTAAATTTATCAACCACAATAATTGATCCTTTTTGCAAACGAACTATTGGTTTATCATCTTTAAAACCAATTACTTCGCCTAAAGAACCATTAAAATATCCAGCTTTAAAATTATTAATCACCATCATAATTTGACAGCCAATTTTTAACTCTAAATTAATTGGCACTAAAATATTTTTTAATAATTTATTAACATCTTTTGACTTACCTATTGTTTCAGCCCTAAAAACAATTAATTGTTGATTAATTAAACTTAATCTATGAGCATTAATTTGATCAACATCTACATTATGAGAATAAAGTTCAGTATAAATTTTTTTTATTGGTTGATTAGCAACCTTAATCCGCTCTTTTAAAACATTAATAGCCGTTTGATCAATTTGATTATTACGCATCTTAATTAAAATATCTAATAAATGATCGCCTTCTTCTTGGCGATGTTGATGATTTAAATAACATATTCTCAAATCAGCCTGATACCATGTTGCTGATTTAAAGACAAAATCAGCGCCACGATTCTGATCAATTGGTGGTAATTGAAAAAAATCACCAACTAAAATTAATTGTATGCCACCAAAAGGTAAATCATTTCCTCTAATTTCTTGGGCTAAATCATTAACTAAATCAAACCGAATATTATCAAGCATAGAAATTTCATCAATAATCAATATATCGGTTTGTTGATATTTTTTTATAACTTTATCGCTACCGACTAAGATCTTATGTTCGGTAATATTTAAACTATTTTTTAAACCGATACTTGACCATGAATGAAAAGTGGTGCCAGATATTTGACTAGCAGCAATACCTGTTGAAGCAGTAACAGCAATCTTTTTTCGATTCTTTTTAGCCCATTGAATAAAAGTCTTTAAAAGATAAGTTTTACCAGTTCCGGGAGGACCAGTTAAAAAAACATTATGCCCTGCCTGCATAATTTTTAAAGCTTGCCGTTGAGTCATTATTAATTTAAATAAGCGATTAAATTATTAATATCAACTCTTTCTTGATTAGTTGTATCACGGTCTCTAACTGTCACAGTTTGATCTTCAAGAGATTGAAAATCAACAGTCACACAATAAGGTGTGCCAATTTCATCAGCTCGACGGTATCTCTTACCGATATTACCATTATCATCATATAAAACAAACTTTAACGCTTTTTTTAAACTATTAAATAAATCAAGGGCTTTATCCACCAACAGCTGATTATTTTTCAATAAAGGACTTACTACTACTTTTATGGGTGCTAATTGTTTAGACAACTTTAAAACAACTCTAGTGCTTTGATCTTCCATAATTTCTTCAGTGTAAGCCTCTGTTATAACGGCCATAATCATTCGTTCAATTCCAAAACTAGGTTCAATAACATGAGGAATAAAAACTTCATTGGTTTTTTTATCACGGTAATCAACATTTTTATTAGAAAAATTAGCAATATTGGTTAAATCAAAGTTAGTTCGATAAGCTAAACCACTTAATTCTTGTCGACCAATCGGAAAATCATACTCAAAGTCAATTGTTCTTTTTGAATAATGAGCTAAATCATCACCCGATACTTCTAAAAGATGAATTGATTCTTTTTTTAAACCAATTAGTTGATACCAATCTTGAATTAAATTAATCCATTGATCAAAATACTTTTGCCAATCGTTAGCTTGAATAAAATATTCAATCTCTAGTTGTTCAAACTCTCGAGATCGAAAAACAAAATCTCGAGGACTAATTTCATTACGAAAAGCTTTACCGTGTTGAGCTAAACCAAACGGTAGATCTGGATAAATAGAATCTATAATATTTTTAAAATTAGTAAAAATTCCTTGAGCAGTTTCAGGTCTTAAATAAACTAAATTAGAATTAGCTTGAACTGTAAAATTATTTAATTTAAATTTTAAAACTTTACCTGATTGTTGATTAATTAAATTTAATAATGCCTTTTTGTCAATCTCTAAAACCTGATCTTCATTAGAATTTGGTCCAATTAAAGTTTGAAACATTAAATTAAAATTTTTGGCAACTCCAAAAGTATTTTTTTTAGAACAATGAGGACAGGTTGATAAATCAATTTTATCGGCTCTAAATCTATTATGACAATTTTGACATTCAACAAGAGGATCAGTGAAAGTTTCAGTATGGCCACTTGCCTGCCAAACTTTTGAATTCATTAAAATAGCCGAATCAACCATCAACATATCTGATCTTTGATAAACAAAATAATCTTTCCATAAATCAATCAGTTTTTGTTTTAAAAGTACCCCTAAAGGACCATAATCCCAAGTACCACTTAAACCACCATATACTTCTGAACCTGGAAAAATAAAACCTCTTCTTTTAGCTAAACTAACTATTTTTTCTAAACTAACTTCTTTCGACATAAATTAAATTATACTTGAATATAGGTATAAAACATAGACTCTATTAACTGTATTAGTTTATCAACCAACTTTTCTTGTTCAATTACATTATTTAAAATCATTAGATCATTCAAGCTAACCAATAACCTTAAAAACTTTAAATCTTTACTGTCAAAACCAGTTTGATTAGAACTTAATTCAAAATAAAAATCACTTAAATTAAATTGATAAATTTGATTAGTTTGCAATTTTTTACCATTTTTTAAATCAGTTAAATTGGGTTGATAACCTGACATTTTTAAAAAATTAATTAAAAACCAAGCCTTAACTAACAAGGGGTTAATTTTAAGATTATTTAAAGCTTCTAAACTATCACTTAAAAGTCTAAAAAAATCATTATCAACTTTATCTTCAATAGCCTTATTGATCACTTTTAAAAAAAAATAAGCTTCCGCTAACCTATCATAATCATAGATAATATGATGATAAATTTTAATCAAATGAGCATTAATTAAAGTATAAATTTGACCGTTATTAGGTTTATAGATAATCTCAATCTGATGCAAAAGTTCAATATTGGCTTTTAAACGACTTTTTTGTTTCCTGACACCTTTAGCTATTAAACGTATTTTACCGCGATCATTACTAAGAACTGTGATAATCT